>JAJZUI010000287.1 GCA_021847175.1 Pseudomonadota bacterium | reverse complement strand
GCAGGTCGCGTTCGGCGGCGCTGCGCGGGCGGTCGGGCTCCTCGCGCGCGGCGGCGGTGGGCGCGAGATCCTCGGGGGCGAAGCGGTTTGGCGACGCCCTGGGCACGGGCGTGGCGGCGGCGGTGGGGAGCGCCAGGCTCTGCGCCGAGCCGGCGGCGCGTGCCTGGTGGACCAGATGTTCCAGGCGGTCGGCCGCGGCCTCCGCGCGCTGGGTCATGAAGGAGAGATCCTCGCAGAGCGAGCCGGCGCGGTCGATGCGGCGCGCGAGGTCGCGGCTGGTCTCGGTGCCGGCCTCGCGCAGGCGGGCGACGGATTGTTCGGCGGACTCCGTGGCGCCGCGGAAGCCGCTGACCAGCGCGTCGAGCGCGCCGCGGTCGTGGCGCAGCTGGCCGAGCGCCTTTTCCAGCCGCCAGGCGCGCAGGAGGGTGGCGGCGAGGAGCGCCACCAGACCCATCTCGATACTGATCTGCAACGTATTCGCGCTCATGCCTCGCCTCCATGCGGGTCGGACGGGGTTTCGGGCGAGGATGCGATCAGCTCGCGCTCGATGCGCACCGCAATCTGGCCGCGGCGGCGGCCGGCGCGGCCCTCGAACAGCGTGGTGCCCCCGCAGCGCAGGCGGATCGAGGCACCGCGCCCGGCGTTGAGCGTCAGGCGGCTGCCGGGCCTGAGCGCCATGATGGTGGCGAGCGGGAGGGTCTGTTCGTCGAGCACGGCTTCGAGATCGACCTCCGTGGCCCAGAGTTCCTCGGCGAGGTGGGTTTCCCAGATGGAATCGCGGCCGAATTTCTCGCCCATGAACTGCTGCAGCAGCAGTTCGCGGACCGGCTCCAGCGTGGCGTAGGGGATGAGCAGCTCGATGCGACCGCCACGCTCCTCCATGTCGATGCGCAGGCGGGCGAGGACGGCGGCGTTGGACAGGCGCGAGATGGTGGCGAAGCGGGGGTTGGTTTCCAGGCGGTCGAAACGGAAGTTGACGGGGCAGATGGGGTCGAAGGCCTGGGAGAGATCGGCGAGCACGACACCGATGAGGCGTTCGACGAGCTGGCGCTCGATCGAGGTGTAGGGGCGGCCCTCGATGCGCATCGCCGCGGTGCCGCGCCGCCCGCCGAGGAGGACGTCCACGATGGAGTAGACCAGGGCGCTGTCGATGACCATGAGCCCGTAATTGTCCCACTCCTCCGCCGCGAAAACGGCGAGCATGGCGGGCATCGGGATGGCGTTGAGATAATCGCCGAAGCGCAACGAGACGATGTTCTCGATGCCGACTTCCACGTTGTCGGAGGTGAGGTTGCGTAGCGAGGTGGAGAGGATGCGCACGAGACGGTCGTAGACGATCTCGAGCATCGGCAGGCGTTCGTAGGTGACGAGGCCGGCGTCGATGATGCGCTTGAGGCCGCCCTCCCCGCCTTCCTGAAGCAGCGCCCTGACCTCGGCGGGTTCCAGGCCGTCCGCCTCGCCGGTGGCGTCGCTCATCGTCGCCTCACTGCACCAGGATCTCGGTGAAGAGCACGTCGCGCACGCGGCCGGGGGCAAGCGCGATGGCGGCGCGGGCGAGCAGCGCCTCGCGCAGGTGCCAGGTACCCGCGCTGCCGCGGAAGTCGCGCGGGCGCATCTCGCGCAGGTAGGTCTGGAACAGGTCGACGATGCGCGGCATCGCCTCCTCCGCGCGTTTGGCGTCCGCCTTCGTGGGAACCTCGAGCTTGGCGCCCAGCTTGACGAAGGATTGGCGGTCGGGCCCGGCGTTTAGGTTGGCGACCATCACCGGGATGGTGACGAAGACCGGCGGCGGGGCGGCGAGTGCCGCGGGCTTCGGCCCTTTCCTGCCCATGCCGAGCAGGTGCTGCAGCGTGCCGCTGAACCAGAGCCCGGCGACGCCGACCGCGAGCAGCGCGGGGAGTGCCAGGAGCACCAGCCGCCGCCTGCCGCCCCTAGAACCGGTGGCCGAGGCATCTCCGCCCTCGCCCGCATCCGCCTTGCCGGCCTTCGCGCCCGCCACGCCAACCTCCGCCGCTGACCCGGTCGAGTTTGCCGGCCGGGCGGTTAACATCCGGTTGCGGACGGCAGGTTTTGCCCAGGTGGGCGCGAGGAATCCGGCTGCCGGGGACCGCGCGGGGGCTGGCATGGGGATTGCCCTCTTGGGACCATGAACGAGGACGCGGCATGAACGACGCCATCACGCTTTCCGGAATGATCACGCGCTGGCGCGAGTTGCAGGTGCGCGCCACCAACCTCGCCAACGCCGAGACACCGGGCTTCCAGGCGCTGCACATGCAGGCGGTGTCCTCGCTGGTCGCGCAGCCGGCGCGCGCGGGGGCACCGGACGTGGCCTATGCGGCGCTGCGCGGCACCTGGCGCGACACCATGCCGGGGCCGGTCCAGCGCACCGGCAACCCGCTCGACCTGGCGCTCGACGGGCCGGGGTATTTCACGGTGATGACCAAGGCAGGGCCGTTTCTCACGCGGAACGGGCATTTCCTGCTGGACCCGACCGGAACGATTGTCGACCAGCAGGGCAATCCGCTGCTTGATAACAACGGGAAGCCGATCCAGATGTCCACTGTCGACGGGCAGCCGCGGATCGCGGCGGACGGCACCGTCTCCGGCGCGCAGGGGGTGATCGGGCGGATTGGCGTCGTGGAGCCGATCAATGCGCAGGCACTGACCGATGTTGGCGGCACGCTGCTCGCCGCGAATTCGCCGACGCGGCCGGTGGCGCGGCCGCGCCTGGTGCAGGGCGCGGTGGAGGGAAGCACGACCAACGCGATCAGCGA
>JAJZUI010000286.1 GCA_021847175.1 Pseudomonadota bacterium | reverse complement strand
CGAGAACGGGCGGTGGGTGCCGACGTTTCCGCGGGCGCGCTACCTGTTTTCGAGGAAGGAGCTGGACTACTGGCAGGCGCGGCATGCGACGGCGCCGATCGAGGCGATCGCCGATTCCGTGCTGCCCGTGGTGGCGGCGGGGCGCTGCGACCTGGTCGCGAGCGACCATGTGCTCGACGACCATGTGCGGCTGATGCCGACGCCCGGGCATACGCCGGACCATTTCGCGGTGTCGCTGGGCCAGGGGAAGGGGGACAGGTGGCGGCGGGCGGCGGCGATCACCGGCGACCTGATCCACTCGCCGCTGCAGGCGCGCTATCCGGAGCTGGTGATGACGGCGGACACTGACGCCGCGCAGGCGGTGCGGACGCGGCGCGCGTTCCTCGAGGGGATGTGCGACACGGACGCCGTCTGTTGTTTCGCGCATTTCCCCTCGCCCTCGCGCGGGAGGATCCGGCGGTGGGGCGAGGGGTTCCGCTGCGAGGGGGTTGGGTAGGCGGCGGGACACGATCGGGTCCTGGCCGGCGGGACGGCGCGTGAATCTCATAAATATTACACGCGCGGCGATTTTGCGGAATCAGTCGATGAAATTCAGAGGATTCTTCGGCCAGAGGGATTGATTTTGGTTTACGTGGCCCGGAGATTTATTCGCCATAACACGTGGGCAGGGCGGATTCGCCCGGGTAACCGGCGGGCCGCCGGCGCGCGGTGGGCATGGATCGAGGTCTCAAAAAGATGAAGAGCGGGAAAGGGTTCGACATGCATGGCTCGATGAGAGGACGGAAGTTCGTTGGCGCCGCGGCGCTGGCCGTTGTTTGCCTGGCGGTCGTCGGCGCGACGTCCGCGCGTGCGTCGGTGGTTTATGACAGCATTCCTACCCCGTTGCCGCCGAGCTTGGTGAGCTGGGGGTACGAGGCCACGAGCACGTCGCAGTTCGGCGACCTGATCCAGTTCGCGCCGGGGTCGAGGTCGCTGACCGGTGTGGACGTGACCATGGTGAACTGGGCGACGGAGAGCACCTACGAGCCGGTCGGGACCTCGGCGGGCTTCAACGTGCCGCTGACGCTGACGCTCTACAACGTGGACAGCAGCGGCGCCGTTCCCACGGTCGGCTCGATCATCGCCAGCCAGACCATCGATCCGACCATCTTGTGGCGTCCGGAGGCATCTGCGGGATGCAGCGGGGGCACGTGGATGGCCAGCGACGGCAACTGCTACCACGGCCACGCCCAGAACGTCGCGTTCAACTTCACCGGCGTCGTGGTGCCGGACCAGATCATCTTTGGATTGTCGTATAATACTCAAAATTATGGGCCCAACCCGACCGGCGTGGCGGGCCCATACAACTCGCTGAACTTCGGGCTGAACATGACATCCGGTCCGAGCGTGGGCTCCGAGGTGGACCCGGGTACAGTGTTCCTGAATACATCCTGGTCCGGCGCCGTCACCACCGCGACGCTGGGCGTGTTCAACCAGGACACGGGCTGGGCGGGGTATGTGCCGGCGGTCGAGTTCAACGTTCCTGAGCCGGCGTCCTTCGGGCTGCTCGGCTTCGGGCTTCTGGGGCTGGTTTTCCTGCGGCGTGCGGGGCGCGGCGCGGCGCGTTCCAGGGCTTGATCATCGCTCGGCAGGGATCGGTCAGGCTGCTGACAGCCTGATCGGTCCACGGCCGGCGTGAGCGTTTTCTATGCCTTGGCGTTGCTGGCGACCCAGGCGGCGTAGGCGGCCATGAAGTCGCTGAAGAACTTGCGGGTGCCGTCGTTGTTCACGTTGCCCTGGGCGTCGAACAGCTTGTCGGCGCCGCCGACATAGGCCTCGGGCTGGGCCAGCATCGGGACGTTGAGGAAAACGAGGGACTGGCGGAGATGGTGGTTGGCGCCGAAGCCGCCGATGCCGCCGGGCGAGGCGCTGACGACCGCACCAGGCTTGCCGCTCCAGACGCTGTGGCCGTAGGGGCGCGAGCCGACATCCAGCGCGTTCTTCAGCGCCCCGGGGACGGAGCGGTTGAATTCGGGGGTGACGAACAGCACCGCGTCCGCGGCGCGGATGCGGTCGCGGAACTCGGTCCACGGAGCGGGCGGGCTGGCGTCGGCGTCCGCGTTGTAGAGGGGAAGCTGGCCGATCTCGACGATCTCGCCGGCAAGCGAAGGCGGCTGGAGCGCGATCAGCGCGCGGGCGACTTTGCGGTTGATGGAATCCTGGCGGAGGCTTCCGACCAGGACCGCGACGCGATAGGGACCGGGCATCCAAAACTCCCGTTGCTGGCAGTGGTGTTTATCCGTGCGGCGACGGTTTTCTTGGCGATCGACCGGACGGCATGGCGACCTTCTACGGCAATTGGTGGGGGGTGTCATGCCGAAGATCGAGGTGCCGGGCCAGGCGGACGGGCCGGCCCCGCCTATGTGACCGTGCTGGCGCGGGTTCATATCGCGCCGGGCGAGGAGGCACCGCGTCACGCTCGCCGGGGTGTGGAATCAACCTATGTGCTCGAGGGCGAGGGCCTGGTGATGGCGGATGGGCTGGCGGACCGGATGTGCCGGGTCGGGGATTGGCTCCAGGTGCCGGCGGACGTGCCGCACAGCGTGCGGATCGGGCCGGCGGGGGTGGTGGTGGTGGCGAATTATCCCGTCGAGAAGGATGGGCCGCTGGTCAGCTGGCTTTAGGCGGCCTCGGGGAAGAGGGCGTGCAGGCCGGCCTGGCTTGCCGCGCAGCAGCCACGCTCCGTGATGAGGCCGGTGACCAGGCGCGCGGGGGTGACGTCGAAGGCGGGGTTGGCGGTGGGCGAGGT
>JAJZUI010000083.1 GCA_021847175.1 Pseudomonadota bacterium | reverse complement strand
CATCGCGGCCAGGGGTGTCATCACGCGAACCTCCATGCTGCACGGCCGCGGGGAACGCCTCGCGCCGTGGGTTGCTTCCGATCGGCGTCGTCACCGCGCCAGCACGCGGCTTTCGTCACGGTCAGGTATGGCGATGCCGGCGCCGCACGCGAGGCGTCGCGTTGACACGGCTTGGCAGGATGGACGCCTGTCGATCACAGGGGAAAGAAAGCACGACTTTCACACTCCTGCAAGCATAATAAAATACGACTTACAGATTGGCGCGAGTGACCGCGCAGGACGGGGGCCACCCGGCGCCGGCCTCTAACTTCCTGATTGGCCAAGGATCGCCCGACCCGGGCGCACCGACCGCGCCGGTCAGTCGCGGATCGCCTCGCGCCACTTGTTCTCAATCGCCGAGCGCCGCTCCGAAAGCGTCAGTTCCAGCCGTTCGGCGAACGGCATCTGCCGGCCCAGCGCGCGCACGTCCCGCCACACGCGCTGCGCGACGATCGCGATGGTGCGCTGGTCGGTCGGCATTCCGGCCTCGCGCAGCATGCGCAGCACGGCGTGCGAAACCTCGGCAAATTCCTCGTCCTCGGCCCGTAGCCGCTCGCTGACCGCGTCGTCCTCGAGTCGCCCCTGCGCCTCGCGCACGCCCGGACCGGCGCCCGCCAGCCCGTCGCCCAGCAGCTCGTTTGGCGTGGCGCCGAGGATCGCGCAGATGTCCTGGATGCGGTGCGCCGGAAACGTGGGGTTGGTACTCCGGAACCACTGCCCCACCGCCTGCTGCGTGATCCCCAGGCGCTGCGCAAGCTGTCGGCGCGACAACCCGCGCTCGCGCATCAGCCGTTCGAGATTCTCCGCAAATCCCATGCCGAAACCCTAACCCCGAGCGGATCGCGCCGCACCAGAAAACAGCGCTGCTTACCGCCTCTATAAAGCCACGGTTTTTCCAACCCGTATCCGCCCGAAATCCCGCCGTCGGCGCGCCTTAGTAAACCTCCGCGTAACGCGCGCACATCGCGGCCTCCTCCAGCCCCGCCACGTCGCGCAGTTCCGCCCGCTTATGCGCGAGGTAGGCGCCATGGAATTCCGCCCCGAGCCAGCTCTTCGCTGCCGCGTCCGCCTCCAGCGCGTCCAGCGCCGCCGCCAGTCCGCGCGGCAGATCGGGCCCCGCCGCTTCCGGCTCGGCGCCGGCCCGCAGCCCCTCGAGCCCTGCCCACACCAGCGCGCCCAGCGCCAGGTACGGGCTCGCGGCCCCGTCCGCTGCCCCGAACTCCACGTTGGCCGAGGCCGCCGGATTGCTCTCGGGCAGCGTCGGCACCGGGTAGAGCCGGATCGCCGCCTCGTGCTCCTGTCGCGCCACGTCCGCGCGTACCGGTGCGAACCCGCCCGGCCGCAGCCGCAGATAGGATGCCGCGCTCGGCGCCGTCAGCGCGCACAGCGCCGCGGCATGACGCTGCCACCCCGCAATGAAGTGCCGCGTCCGCGGCGTAAGCTCGAGCGGCTCGCCCGGGTCATAGGTCGCGTGCCGCCCATGCGCGTCGAGCAAACTCACATGGATCCGCACTCCGCCGCCTGCGCCCGCGGGGTTCAGCATCGGCGCGAAGGAAACCCGCCCGCCGATGTGCCCCGCCACCGTCCGCGTCAGCTCGCGCAACAGCACGGCACGGTCCGCGGCGCGTAACGCGGGTCCCGGTGCGAACCCCACCGTGTAGCCCTGCCGCGCGTAACCCGCGTGAAACGTTTCTGGTCCGACTCCCGCCGCGTTCAGCGCCGCCACGAGGTGCTCGCCGAAACTCCCCTGCGCGAGCAGGGCCGCGAACCCGAAGGCGCCGCCCGGCGTCTCCGCCACGCCGAGATGGAAGAAATCGTGCTCGAACCCGACATGGACCCCGAGACCGAATTCCTGCTCCAGTGACGCCAGTCCTCGGCGCAGGAAATCGCGCGGGCAGCACGCCCATGCCGTCCCGTCGAGCTGCACGATATCGGCGAGCAGCATGTGCATCCGCGGCTGCCCGTCGCCGAAATCGACCTCCACCTCGGTCGCGGGGTCGGGCATCAGCATCACGTCGTTGCCCTTGCCGAAACCTCGGTCCGCGACCTGGCCGAAGCACGTCACCATGGCGCAGACCGGCGACCATCCGATCCCGTTGGCGATGCGCGCCGGCCTGTGCGGTGCCGGCACCATCTTGCCGCGCAGCTGACCCGCGATGTCGCAGACGCCGATGCCGATCAGCGCCTCACGCTGCATCGGCGTCGTCCTGCAGGAACGGGTTGGTCCGCCGCTCGATCCCCAGCGTCGAGCCCTCGCCATGCCCGCAAAGGAAAATGATGTCGTCACCCAGCGGCAGCAGCTTCTCGCGGATGGCGCCGATCAGCGCCGCATGGTCGCCATACGGAAAATCCGTCCGCCCCACGGAGCCGCGGAACAGCACATCGCCCAGGATTGCAAACCGCCGCACCTTCTCGACGAACACCACATGCCCCGGCGTATGCCCCGGGCAGTGGAGCACGTCGAAACGCAGCGGCCCGACCGAGAGCGTCTCGCCTTCCTCAAGCCACCGGTCCGGCAGCACGTTCTCCAGTCCCGAAAGCCCGAATCGCCGCGCGCTCTCCTCGATCCCCTCGAGCAGGAACCGGTCGCGCGCATCGGGCCCGAGCAGCGGCACATCGTCGCCCTGCCGCTCTTCCAGCGCCGCCTTCAGCGCCTTCGCCCCGCCCGCGTGATCCAGATGCCCGTGCGTGAGCCACAGCGCCTCGACCTTGAGCCCCAGATGCTCGATGCCGCGCATGATCTCCGGCGCATCCCCGCCCGGGTCGACAACCACGGCGCACTTCGTCGCCTCCTCCCACAGCAGCGCGCAATTCTGCTGCAGCGGCGTGACCGGGATGATGGCGACGCGGAAATCGCTCTCTGGCATGGCGGCAGATCCGTATGAAACGTGCCGCCACGCTGCGGCGGAAGCCCGGCCTGCGCAACCCCGCGGTCAGATGGCGTCGGTATCCAAAGCGTACCCCGCCGCGCGCACGGTACGCACCACGTCGAGCTCGCCCTCGCCATTGATGGATTTGCGCAGCCGCCGGATATGCACGTCCACCGTGCGCGGCTCGACATGGATGTCCTTGCCCCACACCGCGTCCAGCAGCTCCTCGCGCGTGAACACGCGGCGCGGGTGCTGCATCAGGAACTCCAGCAGCCGGAACTCCGTCGGCCCCAAGTGCACCGGCCGGTCGTTGCGATAGACGCGATGCGCCGCGAGATCCATCGTGATGTCGTGGAACGAAAGCTTGCCCTTGCCCGGCACCGCGCTGGCCCGCCGCAGCAACGCGCGCACCCGCGCCAGCAGCGCCTCGATGCTGAACGGCTTCGCAATGTAGTCGTCGGCGCCCGTGTTCAGCCCACGCACCGCGTCCTGGTCTTCCGCCCGCGCCGTCACCATGATCACCGGCAGGTCGCGCGTCTGCGGCCGGCGGCGAATCTGCCGGCACACCTCGAGCCCGGAGACGGTCGGCAGCATCCAGTCGAGCAGCACCAGGTCCGGCGGCGCCTCGGCGATGCGCGTCAGGGCCTCCTGCCCGTCGGCCGCCTCCTCGACGACATAGCCCTGTTTCTCGAGGTTGTAGCGCAGCATCGTCGCCAGCGCCGCCTCGTCCTCGACGACCAGTACCACCGCCCGCCCGCCTGCCTCGCCGCCACGCGCCCTCTCCACCGTCGCGGCCCGGATCACGCGCCACCTCCGCTCGGCCGCACCACGGCATAGGACGAGGTATCGGCTTTCGGCCGCGCCTCGGAAAGCGGTGTGCCCGTCACGGCGTAATGGATCGTCTCCGCGATGTTGGTCGCATGGTCGCCGATGCGCTCCAGGTTCTTGGCGATGAACAGCAGATGCGTGCATGGCGTGATGTTGCGCGGGTCCTCCATCATGTACGTGATCAGCTCGCGGAAGATCGCGTTGTAGAACCCGTCGATTGCCTCGTCGGATCGCCACACGTGCAGCGCCTTCTCGGCATCCTTCTCGCCGATCGCATCGACGATCGCCTTGAGGTTCTCCTGCACCAGCCTCGACATGTGCCCGAGCCCCGCGAGGCTGAACGGCAGCGAATACTGCCCCAGCACGATGCTGCGTTTGGCCACGTTCGCCGCGTAGTCGCCGATGCGCTCGAGGTCGCCCGTCATCTTCAACGCCGCGACGATCTGGCGCAGATCACCCGCGACCGGCTGGCGCAACGCCAGCATCCGGATCACGAAGGCCTCGATGTCGCGCTCCATCGCATCGACCTTGGCATCGCCCTCGACCACCTTCGCCGCGAGTTCCGCGTCGCCGTCGAGCACGGCATTGGTGGCGAGGCTCACCTCGTTCTCCACCATGCCGCCCATCTCGGTGATGAGCCCGGCGAGATGCTTCAGCTCCTGCTCGTAGCTTTTCACGATATGCTCGGCGCTTTCGGGCATGGATCCTCCTCAGCCGAACCGGCCGGTGATGTAGTCCTGGGTGCGCTTCTCGCGCGGGGCCGTGAACATGGTGCCGGCGTCCGCCACCTCCACCATCTCGCCGAGGTAGAAGAACGCCACCTGATCGGCGACACGCGCCGCCTGCTGCATGTTGTGCGTCACCATGGCGATGGTGAAATCGCGCTTCAGCTCGTCGATCAGCTCCTCGACCTTGAGCGTGGAGATCGGGTCGAGCGCGCTGGTCGGCTCGTCGAGCAGGATCACCTCGGGCTTCACCGCGATGGTGCGCGCGATGCACAGCCGCTGCTGCTGCCCGCCGGAAAGCCCCGTCGCCGGCGCGGCGAGCCGGTCCTTCACCTCGTCCCAAAGCGCCGCACGGGTCAGCGCCCACTCCACGCGCTCCTCCATCTCCGCGCGCGAGGGCCGCTCGTGCAGACGCACGCCGAAGGCGATGTTTTCGCGGACCGACATCGGGAACGGCGTCGGCCTCTGGAACACCATTCCGATACGAGATCGCAACAGATCGACATCCACGCCGGGCCCGATGATGTTCATCCCGTCCATCATCGCCTCCCCGGTCGCGCGCTGGCCGGGATAGAGGTCGTACATGCGGTTCAGGCAGCGCAACAGCGTCGACTTGCCGCAGCCCGAGGGTCCGATCAGCGCCGTCACCTGCCGCTCCGGAAAATCGAGCGTGACGCCTCGGAGCGCTTGGTGGCTGCCATAGAAGAAATCGAGGTTGCGGATGGCGATCTTGGCGGTCATGGCGCTACCTCGCCCCCTCGCGCCGCAACAGCACGAGCCGCGCCGTGACGCTGATCAGCAGCACGATCACAGTCACCAGGAACGCCGCGGCATAGGCAAGCGCGTTGGCGGAGGCGAACGGCTCGTTGATGAAGGCCCAGATCGCGTAGGTGAGATAGCCCACCGGCGAGCCCACGAGCGCTCCGTTCCACATATACGATGACCAACCCGCAGTGTAGATCAACGGCGCTGTCTCGCCCACGGAGATCGCAAACGCGAGCAGGATGCCGGTGAGAACGCCCGGCATCGCCACCGGCAGCGCGATCCGCCACGCGACCAGCCCTTCGCCCGCGCCCAGCGCGAACGCCGCCTCCTGCATCGCCGCCGGCACCTGGCTCAACGCGAGCTCCGTGGTGCGGCAGATATAGGGCAGGCACAGGATCGCGATGGTGATGCAGGCGGCCGCGAGCGAGAACTTCCACCCCAGCCCCTCGACCATCGTCACGTAGCCGAAATAACCGAGCACGATCGATGGCACCCCCACCAGCACGTCCGCCATGAAGCGGATCGCGCGCGCGAACATCGTGTGGCTGAACTGCGCGGCGTAAAGTCCGGCGGCAACCCCGAACGGCACGGCGAGGATCATCGACCCCACGCCGATCACCAGCGTGCCCTCGATCGCGTTGAGCAGCCCGCCGCCGGTGCCCTGCGTCACCTCCAGGAACACGGTCGGCGTCAGCGCGGTTATCCCACGCACCAGCACCATCAGCAGGATCCAGCCCATCGCCAGCCCGAGCATCCCGAAGCCGATGCCGCACAGCACCCACCCCGCGACCGACCAGGCCCGCCGCCGCCGCATCCGCGCCAGACGCGCCGCCTCGCGGGCAGGCGAACCCGCGCTCATCCCGCCCCTCGCCACCGCCCCGCTCATACCTGTCCCGCCTTCAAGCCGGAGCGATACAGCACCAGCCGCGCCAGTGTGTTGACCCCGATCGAGATCACCGAGAGCACCAGCGCCACCTCCGCGAGCGAGCGCACCGCGAGCCCCGTCGGGTCCTGCAACGCGCTGTCGAGCTGGGAGACGATGAACGCCGCCATGGTCGAGATCGGCGAGTAGATGTTGGGGGGCAGGTAGTTGAGCGCGTTGCCGCTCACCATCAGCACCGCCATGGTCTCGCCCAGCGCGCGCCCGGTCGCGAGGATGGTGACGCCGATCAAAATCTTGCGCACGCCGGGCAGCACCACTTTCCACACCGCCTCGAACCGCGTCGCCCCCAGCGCCGCGGCGGATTCGCGCACCACCATCGGCTCGGCCAGGATCGCGTCACGCAGCGTTGCGGCGATCAGCGGCACGATCATCAGCGACAGCACGATCCCCGCGGTCAGCAGCCCATAGCCGCTGCCCGTCGATCCGCCCAGGAACGGAATGAACCCCAGCACGTGCCCCATCGCGGGATAAATGAAATGCCCGAGCAGCGGCACCAGCACCGCGTAGCCCCACAGCCCGAACACGACCGAAGGCACCGCCGCCAGCAGCTCGACGAAGAACGAAAGCCACTGCCGCATCCACCCCGGCACCGCCTCGGCCAGGAAGATCGCGGCCCCCACGCCCACCGGCACCGCGATCAGCAGCGCAATCACCGTGGAGAGCAGCGTGCCCGCGATCAGGAACAGAATGCCGTAATGCGCTCCCGGCAGCACCTGCACCCCATTGCGCAGGATCGGCGAGCCATACGTATTGCCCAGGTTCCACGACGTGCTGGTGACGAAGCCGATCCCGTTGAACCGCACCGCGGGCCAGGAATAGACCGCGAGGAACAGCAGCACGGCGATAAGGCTGGCCGGCAGCACGCCAGCAAAGACGGCCAGGACGCGGCGGAAGGACATCGGAGAACCCGGGGCTGAAACAGGATGACGCCGCCGGGGTCGCCGGCGGCGTCGTAATCTCTAGCAGATCGGAACCCGAGTCACTTGATGGTGGCGATCTGCGCGGCGCTCAGCTTGGCCGCGGCGGGCGGCAGGGCGACGAAGTTCACCGCGTCCATGAAGTGCTGCGCGTTGCCGCCCTCGGGTGAAATCGCCCAGGTGAAGAACTTGCGCAGTTCGGCGGCCACCGCGGCGTTCGGCTGCTGCGCCTTCACGATCGCGTACTCGTAGTTGATGATCGGGTAGGAGTCCGCGCCGGGCGCATAAACCAGGCTGATGCGCTCGTCCGCCGGCGTCTTTTCCGTCATCGCCGCCGCCGCCGCCTTCACGTTGGCGATGGTCAGCGCCACGAACTTGCCGTCTTTGTTCTCGAGCAACGCCTCGCCCAGCTTGTTCTGCACGATCGCCTGCTTGAAGCTCACACCGATATAGGCGATCGAGTACGGCGTGGTCTTGATCGCGTTGACCATGCCCGGGTTGCCGTTGGCGCCGATCGCCCCCGGCGCCGCCGGCCAGCTCACCGTGGTGCCGTAGCCCACGGAGTTCTGCCAGGACGGTGTCGAGAACGCGAGATACTGCGAGAAGATGAACGTATCGCCGCTGCCATCGGTACGGTGCACGGTCACGATCGCGTGGTCAGGCAGCTTCACGCCCGGGTTCAGCTTCGCGATCGCGGGGTCGTTCCACTTGGTGATCTTGCCGCTGTAGATGCCGGCCAGCACCGGGCCCGAGAACTTGAGCGCCGTCGCGTTCAGTCCCGGCACGTTGTAGTTGACCATCTGGCTCGAGATCGCGAGCGGGATGTTCAGCATCCCCTTGTGCATTTTCATCAGCGCGTCGGAGAGATACGCGTCGGAGGCGCCAATCTGCGCCACACCCGAGATCGATTGCGAAATGCCGGTGCCGCTGCCCGTGCTCTGCGTGGTGATCTTCACGCCCGGGTTCGCCTTCGTATAGGCCGGCACCCAGAGGTTGAACAGCGGATAGAGCAGGCTCGACCCGGTCTCCAGCAGGTTCACGGTGGCGGCCTTCGCCGGCGTGGCGCCGACGGTGAAACCGGCGAGGGCGGCGGCCATGGCCCCCATCAGCGCGAGGCGGCGGCCGGTAACGGTGCGTCCTGACATCAGGTTCTCTTTCCCAAAAGCGTTCCCGGCACGAAGGACTCGCCCCCCGGCCGGACGCCCCGGTCATAGGTGGGGACCGCGACCGCTCTATTTCAAATTTATGAAGCTTCGATGACAGGTCGTGCCCCGGGCCCCCGCCAGAGGCGCCCCGGCGCCGTCAGATCGCGTAGCTCACCGGCTCCATCGTCGGCCGGCGCAGCCCCGCAGCCACCGCCCGCCGCACCAGGTCCTCCAGCGTCACCGCCCGCAACGCCTCCACCGCCGCCTGGTCCGCCGCCAGCCACGCCGCGTCCGCGATCGCTCCCAGCGAGGCGGCCGGCCCTGCATTCGCCTCGCCCGGGGGGGCCTGCGCCTCGGTCATCGTCGCCGCGATCTCGGCGAGCGTGATGTCGCGCGCCGGCCGCCCCAGCCGATACCCGCCGCGCGGCCCACGGATACTGTCCAACATCCCGGTCCGCGCAAGGATCTGCAGCAGCGGCTCCAGCCCCCGCCGCGCCTGCCCCAGCCGCTCCGCCAGGTCCGCAGCCGAAACCGTCCCGGCGCGCCCGGCATGGAACGCCACGTCCAGCATGATCTCGACGGCCGTCAGCGCGCGCTCGCGGCGAATCAACATGCCCCACTCAATCACGATCCAGGGTCGTGATAAACGCCGCCCATGACGGATTCCCCGCAAGCCGGCCGCATTTTCGACAGCATCACCGATCTCGTCGGCCGCACCCCCGTCGTGCGCCTCCCCCGCCTCGCCGCCGAACACGGCATCGCGGCGGAATTGCTGGCGAAGCTCGAGTTCCAGAACCCGCTGGGTTCGGTCAAGGACCGCATCGGCCTCGCGATGATCGACGCCGCCGAGGCTGCCGGGGAGATCCGCCGCGGCCGCACGGTCCTGGTCGAGCCCACCTCCGGCAATACCGGCATCGCGCTCGCCTTCGTTGCCGCAGCGCGCGGCTACCGCCTCATCGTCACCATGCCCGAGGGCGCCTCGGTGGAGCGCCGCCGCCTCATGCGCCTGCTCGGCGCCGAGGTGGAAATGACCCCCGCCGCCGACGGCATGGAGGGCGCCATCGCCCGCGCCGAGGCCATCCTCGCAAAAACGCCGGATGCCTGGATGCCGCGCCAGTTCGACAACCCGGCCAACCCCGCCATCCACGAAACGACCACCGCCGAGGAAATCTGGGCCGACTGCGCCGGCCGTCTCGACATCGTGGTCGGCGGCGCCGGCACCGGCGGCACGCTCACCGGCATCGCCCGCGCGCTCAAGCCGCGCCTGCCGCGGCTGCGCATGGTCCTCGTCGAGCCGGCGGAAAGCGCCGTCCTCTCCGGCGACGAGCCCGGGCCGCACGGCATCCAGGGCCTCGGCCCCGGCTTCAAGCCGCGCGTGCTGGAGCTGGAACGGATGGACGCCATCCGCACCGTCACCGAACGCGAGGCGCTGGCCATGGCCCGCCTGGTTGCCCGCCTCGAGGGCATTCCTGTCGGCATCTCCTCCGGCGCCGCGCTTGCGGCCGCAATCGAGGAGGCGAGGGGCCAGCCCGCCGGCACGCGCATCCTCGCCATCGTCCCCAGCTTCGCCGAGCGCTACGTCTCCACCGCGCTCTTCGCCGGCCTGTAGCGCCCCACCATCCTCCCGCGGCCCCTCGCGGCCCGGCACGATCCGTGCTTGCATACAGGCAAAATCATGCAGGAGGGGTCGATGCGGCTGGCAACGCGGATCGCAATGGCGATGGTGACGGCACTGCCCCTCGCGGTACGGATCGACGCGGCGCGCGCCGCCCACCCGCTGCGCGTCGGCCTTGAATTCGACCCGGCGCCGCTCGATCCCGCGACCGACGGCAGCTACACCAACCGCATCGTCACCACGGTGATGTGCGACAGCCTGATCGACCTCTCCCCCCACCTCCGCTTCATCCCGGAACTGGCGACGAGCTGGCAATGGTCGGCGGACCGTCTCTCGCTCACGCTGCACCTGCGCCCCGGCGTCAACTACCAGGACGGCACGCCGCTCGACGCAGCCTCCATCCAGGCCAACCTGGTACGCTACAAGACCGCGCCCTACTCGATCCGCAAGGCGGAGATGTCGGCGATCACCGGCTCCGTGGTGATCAACCCCGAAACGATCAAGGTGACGCTCTCCCACCCCTACGCGCCGCTGATCGCAACGCTGGCCAATCGCGTCGGCACGCCCTACTCGCCGAAAATCCTCAACCTGCCACGCGACCAGATCGCCGCCCACCCGGTCTGCGCCGGCCCCTTCGCCTTCAAGGACCGCGTGGCACAGGACCACATCACCCTCACCCGCTGGCCCGGCTACTGGAACGCCAAGGCGATCCACATCCCGGCGGTCGTGTTCCGCACCGTCACCAGCGCCACCGTGCGCAAGACCGACCTCGAGGCCGGCGCGCTCGACATCGCGGACCACATCGCGCCCACCGACGTCGCCGAGATCGAGGCGCGCAAGAACCTCATCATCGTCAAGACGCCCTCGCTCGGCTACTCGCTGATCGAGTTCAACCTCGCCAACGGCAAGGCCGCCGACAACCCGCTTGGCAAGAGCGCCCTGGTGCGCCGCGCCTTCTCGCTCGCGATCGACAGGGCGGCGCTCAACCAGGTCGCCTTCAACGGCCAGTACATCCCGTCGAACCAGATGGAGGTGCCCGGCAGCGCCTACTACGACAACGCCTATCCGGTGCCGAAGCGCAACATCGCGGAGGCAAAAAAGCTGCTTGCCGAGGCTGGCTACAAGCACGTCACGGTGACGTTGCAGATCGGCACGGACCCGCTGGACCGCCAGGCCGCCGAGATCATCCAGTCGATGGTGAAGGACGCCGGCTTCGACGTGAAGCTCGTCTCGGAGGAAGGCGCGGGCCTCGTCGGCAACGCCCGCTCCGGCAATTTCCAGGCGGTGATGCTGCTCTGGTCCGGCCGCGCCGATCCCGATGGCAACATGCCGATCTGGCTTACTTGCAAGGGGTTCACCAACTGGGGCCATTTCTGCAGCCCGGCCTTCGACAAGCTCATCGTCCAGGGCTCGGAGGGTTCCTCCCTCGCGCAGCGCAAACCCTTCTATGACAAGGCCGTTGCCATCTTCGAGCAGCAGGCGCCGGACATCGTGCTCTACCACTACTCGATGATCTGGGGCCTGTCGGACAAGGTACACGGCTTCCACGGCCGCCCGGACGGTCTGTGGCGGCCGGAGGGGATGACGCTCGCGCCATGAGCATCGACCCCGCCCGCCTTCTCGCGGACCTGCACGCGCTGCGCGGATACGGCCGCGACGGCAATGGCGTCCATCGCCCCACCTACTCGCCCCAGGACGTGGCGGCACGCGAATGGTTCGCGGACAAGGCCCGCGCGGCCGGGCTGGACGTCACCATTGACGGCATCGGCAACCTGCTCGCCCGCGACCCAAGGCCCGGCCCGCACCTCCTGATCGGCAGCCATCTCGAAACCCAGCCCCACGGCGGTTGGCTCGACGGCGCGCTCGGCTGCGTCGCGGGGCTGGAGG
Organism: Pseudomonadota bacterium; assembly: GCA_021847175.1. GTDB lineage: Bacteria > Pseudomonadota > Alphaproteobacteria > Acetobacterales > Acetobacteraceae > JAJXXT01. Next base: position 3,623 of record JAJZUI010000083.1, on the reverse strand, counting down.
TCGCCCGCGCCCTCGGTGGCGGAATCGACGTGGCTGCCTGGGCGGACGAGGAGGGTCATTTCGGCGCCTTCAACGGCAGCCGTTCCGCCATCGGCGACCTCACGGAGGCGGAGATCGACGCCGCCTCCAACCGCGACGGCATCAGCTTGCGCGCCGCTCTGGCCGCCGCCGGCTATGCCGGCCGCCCACGCCTCGCCATCGACCCCGTGCGCTATAAGGGCTACCTCGAACTGCACATCGAGCAGGGCCCGGAGCTCGACACCACCGGCCAGGCTCTTGGTGTCGTCACGGCCATTGTGGGCCTGCGCGGCTACCGCATCCGCTTCGAGGGCCAGCAGAACCACGCCGGCACCACGCCCATGCGCCTGCGCCGCGACGCCGGCGCCGCCCTCGTGCGCCTCGCCTCCGCGATCGCCCGCGAGTTCCCCAATGCTTGCGCCGCGCGCACCGTCTGGACCGTCGGGCGCATCGAACTGGAACCGGGGGCCGCGAGCATCATCCCCGGTGCCGCCACCATGATCTTCCAGATCCGCGACACCGACGAAGCCGTGCTCGACCGCCTGGAAGCGCTCCTCATGCGCCTCGCGGAGGAGGAGGGCAGGGGCCCCTGCCGCGTCGTCGTCACCCGCCTGCGCGCCACCGCCCCAGCGACCATGGATGCCGGCCTGCGCGCGGCGCTGGAAGACGCCTGCGAGCGCGCGGCCCCGGGCAACTGGCAAGCCATGCCCAGCGGCGCTGGCCACGATGCGCAGCAGCTTGCCCGCGTCATGAAATCCGCGATGCTCTTCGTCCCCAGCATCAACGGCATCAGCCACGACACCGCCGAGGACACCCGGGAGGAAGACCTGGTGCGTGGCGTCGCCGCCCTCGCCGACGCCGCCGCCGTCATCCTCAGGCAAGCATAGCAACACGCGGATGGCGCCGCCCCGCGCCCAGCCCCATATCCGGTCGCGAACAGGAGACCCGGCAATGGACGGCATGGCGACCATCACGGACGACGCGCGCTGGCAGGTGGTGCTCGCCCGCGAACCCGCGGATTTTCTCTACGGCGTGGCGACGATGGGCGTCTATTGCCGCCCAGCCTGCCCCGCGCCGCGCCCGAAGCGCCAGAACGTCCGCTTCTTCGCCGACAGCGCCGAGGCCCTCGCCGCCGGCTTCCGTCCCTGCCGCCGCTGCGACCCGGACGGCACCCGCGCCGCCCTCGCCCGCGAGGTCGTGGCCGATGCCTGCGCGATGATCGATGCCGCCGAGACCATTCCATCGCTCGATACGCTCGCGAAACGCGCCGGCTATTCGCGCTTCCACTTCCTGCGCCTCTTTCGCGACCACACCGGCCTCACGCCGCGCAGCTATGCGGAAGGCGTGCGCGCCCGCCGCCTCGCGGCCGCGCTCGCCACCGGTGCGCGCGTTGCCGATGCGATCGCGGAGGCCGGCTTCGGCTCGGAAAGCCGCGTCTATGAGGCGCCGGAACTCCTCGGCATGACCCCCGGTGCCGCGCGGCGCGGCGGCAAGGGCGAGACCATCCGTACCGCCCTGGCCGATTCGCCCTTCGGCCGCCTCCTCGTCGCCGCGACCGAAAAGGGCGTCTGCTTCCTCGGCTTCGCGGAGCCCGACGAAGCCCTCCTCGGCGACCTGCGCCAGCGTTTCCCCAAGGCGCGCATTGTGCCGGACGAGTCCGGCCTCGCCGGGATCGTCACCGCGGTCGTCGCCTTCATGGCCGAACCCCGCGCCGCGCTCGACCTGCCGCTCGACCTGCGCGGCACCGCTTTCCAGCTGCGCGTATGGGAAGCGCTGCGCCGTATTCCGCTCGGCCAGACCACCACGTACGGGGCGCTTGCCGCCGCGATGGGCGAACCCAAGGCGATCCGCGCCGTCGCCCGAAGCTGTGCGCGCAACCCCGTTTCCCTCGCCGTCCCCTGCCACCGCGTGCTCGGCGCCGATGGCACGCTCACCGGCTACCGCTGGGGCATCCCGCGCAAGCAGGCGATGCTCGCCAGGGAAGCAGTCGCCAAGAACTAGGCCGTCACCACGGCCTGGCCCGCAAGCAGCGCCCGGGCCTCTCCGGCAGGCAGCGGGCGGGAGATGAGATAGCCCTGCGCCTCGTCGCATCCCTCCGCGCGCATGCGCTGCAACTGCTCCTCGGTTTCCACGCCCTCGGCGGTCACCGCGATGCCGAGGCTGCGCCCGAGCCCCAGAATCGCGTGCACGATCGCCGCGCAGTCACGACTCGCCGGGAAACCGCTGACGAAGGAGCGGTCGATCTTGATCCGGTCGAAGGAGAAACTGCGCAGGTAGCCGAGTGACGAATACCCGGTGCCGAAATCATCCATCGACAGCCGCACCCCGAGCGAGCGCAGCCGCTGCATCGTGGCCAGCGAGGCCGGCCCGTCGGAGAGCAGCACGCCCTCGGTGATTTCGAGTTCGAGACGGTTCGGTGGGAGCCCCGAGCGTCGCAGCGCCTCCTGTACGGTCGCCACGATCGCGGGGTTGCGCACCTGCACCGGCGAGAGATTGACGGCGATGGTTGGCTCCCCCGGCCAGCCGGCGACCGTGCGGCAGGCGCCCTCCAGCATCCATGCCCCCAGCCGCTCGATCAGCCCCGTCTGCTCCGCAAGCGGAATGAAGTCCGTGGGGGGAACGGTGCCGCGCTCCGGATGCCGCCAGCGCGCCAACGCCTCGAACCCCACGATCTCGTTGGTCAGGAGGCCGAGAAACGGCTGATAGTAAATCTCGAACTCGCCGTTATCCAGCGCGTGGCGCAGATCCATCTCAAGCGCCTGGCGCCGGTGCTGCATCGCGTCCATCTCCGGTTCGTAAAAGCGGAACCGTCCACCGCCCTCGCTCTTGGCCCGCAGCTGCGCGAGATCGGCGCGCGGCAGGCAGGCGCCGACCGCATCCGGCGTCGCCGCCAGCGCGACGCCGATGGAGGCCTTCAGCAGCAGCCGCCGCCCCGCCGCCTCGAACGGCGCATCGAGCGCCGCGAGCAGGGCGGAGGCCATCGCCCGCGCCGCCTGCGGCTGCGCGCCGCCCGTCTGCACGAGAACGAAACGATCTGCCGCGAGCCGCGCCAGAAGCGGTGCGTCCCCCGCGGTGCTCGCCAGCCGCTGCGCCACCTGGCGCAACAGCGCCTGCGCCGTCTCCTTGCCCTCGTGCCCGAGCCCGAGCGACTGCGTGACCGACTTAAACCGGTCGATATCGAGCGCCAGCACCGCGACCGGCATCTCCGCCCCCGGCCGCGCCAGCGCCTCCAGCCTGGTCGCGAGCAGGGCCTGGCTCGCCAGCCCCGTCGCCGGGTCGTGCCAGGCGAACTGGCGCGACAGGTGCTCGCGCTTACGCCGCTCCGTCACGTCCTCGTGCGTCGAGACCCAGCCGCCTCCGGGCGTCGGCTGATGCGCGATAGCGATCGACCGCCCGTCGCGCAACTCCACCTCGCTGTCGAAACGTTCCGTCGTTTGCGCGACGCGGCGCCGCCACGCCACGTAGTCGCGCGCCGCCATCGTCGGCACGGTGTGCACGCGTTCGCGCAGCGCCACGATGTCGGCCAGCGTCATGCCCGGCCGGACCTGTTGCGGGGAGAGGCGGTAGATCTCGGCATACACACGGTTGGCAAGCACCAGCCGCTG
>JAJZUI010000082.1 GCA_021847175.1 Pseudomonadota bacterium | reverse complement strand
CATGCACGACGACACGCCACAATCACTTCCGGTCGACCCGCGCCTGCTCGAGATTCTCGTCTGCCCGCTCACCCGCACCACCTTGGTCCTGGACCGCGAGCGACAGGAACTCGTCAGCCGCGCGGCGGGATTAGCCTACCCGATCCGCGACGGCATTCCCATCATGCTGCCCGAAGAGGCGCGCCACATCGACGAAACTTGACATGCCACGAGCCACCGAAATCCGCCTCAGCCGCGCCCAGCGCCTGCTCTTCGTCACCTTCGAGGACGGCGCGACGGCCGACCTGCCCGCCGAATACCTGCGCGTCGAGAGCCCGAGTGCGGAGGTCCAGGGCCACCAGCCCTCGGAACGCCAGCTCGTGGCCGGCAAGCGCCTCGTCAACATCACCGCCGTGGAACCCGTGGGCAACTACGCGGTGCGGCTGATCTTCGACGACGGCCACGACACCGGCATCTATTCCTGGGAACTCCTGCACCGGCTCGGCCGCGAGCGCGATCACCGCTGGCGCGCCTACCTCCAGGCGCTGGAGCGGGCCGGCCTGTCGCGCTGACCGAACCCGCGGCCCATGGCCCTCAGCGGCCAAGCAGCCCCGCCACGGGCGCGGTGAACTGGCGCAGGTCGGCGCCGATCGCGGCGTAGAACTCGGGCGAGGGTGGGCCGTAAGGGATCCGCTGGTAGGCGAACAGCACCAGGAAATTCGTCACCACACCGGCGGTCGCGAGCAGCAGCGCAACCCCGACCGTCTGGCCGCGCGGCCCCAGGCGTGCGAGACCGAGCCAGGCGCCAAGCTGCAGCAACGGGTAGAATTCGATCCGATACCGTAACGCCATGCTGACCGCGGTCATGATCAGCACCGCTGGAATAGCAAGCCCCGCGAGCAGCATGCCCGCGCCCGGGCCAACGCGCGCGCCAGCGCGGGCACGCCATCCGGCGATGGCGAGGAACAGCAGCAGCGGGTCGGAAAGCAGGAAAGTGCTGGGTGGGAATTCGGCGCTTTCCACCCAGTACGACATCGGGCCATGGAGCAGGAACTGCCCGTTCGCCCCGACGATGGCGCCGATCGGGAACCAGTAATAGAGCACCCCGAGCCAGAGGCGCCCGAGACTGAACAGGCCGCGCGCCTCGACCGCGAGGCGCTGCGGCGCGTAATGCCGGGTCCAGAGATAGTCGGCGAAGTTGGCAAAGGTCAGGGGATTGCCCCACCGCTCGTAATTCACACTCGCCGCCACCCCTACGAACAGCAGCAGGATGATGAGCGGGGCCACGAAGCGCCGCGTGAACGCGCGTGGCACCAAGCCTCGCCACCCGCCGCCCTCCAGCCAGGCGAGCCGCAGCAACAGCAGCCCCAGCGCGGCATAAAGGCCGATCGCGGTCGAGACCCGGGTGTTGAGCACGAGCCCGGCCGCGACCGCCATCCAGCACAGGCGCCTCGTCGTGAAGCCCTCGTCCCGCAGCAGGCCCCGCACCGCGAGCAGCACGAACCAGGCGGCAAGAGCGCCGTCCCAATCCACCACCTCCTGATAGATCGAGGGTCTCAAAAAGCCATAGAAGGGGCCGAACAGGATCGCCATGGCCAGGATCGCCGCCATGGCGGGTGACGCGCCGGCGGCACGGTGGGCGGTGCGCGCGGCGTCGGCAACGCACCACACGGCGAGGACCGAGGCAACAAGGCACGAGACCCGCGTGGCATCCTGCCCGATGCCGCCGACCAGAAGCAGCGGCAGGCGCACCAGGGCAAGCACGACGCCGACATAGGAATAGATCCGGCCGTTGCGGGCGAACCCCTCGAAGCCGATCGTTGCTGGAGCGACATCGAAGCGGCCTCGCAACAGATGCGTCAGCATGGAGTTGAACACCATGCCGTCATGCACCGGCGCGAACAGTCCCCCGCCAGCGGCAAGCGGCACCGCGTAGAGCGCCAGCGCCGCCACAGCGAGCAACCATGGCGACAGCAGGCTTGCCTCGCCGGAGTTCACGCCGCCGCCGCCGGCTGCCGCCGCACCCGCACGCGCCGCACGCGGCGGCCATCGGCCTCCAGCACGCGGAAGACGAGACCCGATGGATGCGCCACCACCTCGCCGCGCGCCGGCACATGGCCCGCCAGCGTCACGACGAGTCCCCCCACCGTGTCGATGTCCGCGCCCCGCTCCTCTTCCGTCAGCACCGGCCCGAGCCGTTCCTCGAAAGCCGCGATCGGCAGCCGCGCGTCGATATCGAGCACGCCCTCGCCGCGCTCGTAGACCATCCGGCCCGGCGGCTCGTCGTGCTCGTCGGAGATGTCGCCGGTGATGGTCTCGACCAGGTCCTCGATCGTCACCAACCCGTCGATGCCGCCGTACTCGTCGACCACGAGGGAGAGGTGCACGCGCGCCTGGCGCATCTGGGCCAGGAGGTCGAGCACTGGAATCTGCGGCCCCACCATCAGCGGCCGGCGCAGCAGCGCCTCGAGCCGGAACGCCTCAGGCGCGCCAGTGTAGCCGAACACATCCTTGATGTGGACCATGCCCACGATGTCGTCGAGTTCCTCGCGATAGACCGGCAGTCGGGAATGCCCCTCGGCGCGGATCTGCGCGATCGCGTCGGCGAGCGAGGTGTCGAGCCGCATCGCCACGATGTCGGCGCGGGGGATCATCACGTCGTAGGCGGTCTTGCCGCGCAGCCGCAGCACGTTCTCGATCAGCGCGCGTTCCTGCCGGTCGATCGCGACCGTCTCGCCGGGCGCCGGCGGCGTCTCGGCCGCCTCCTCCACCAACTCCGCGATGCTCTCGCGCAGGCTCGGTTCCTGCCGGCGCAGCAGCGCGCGCAAATGTTCCCGCAGCGTCACGAAAGCCTCGGCGCGCGCCGCGCCTTCCATGGGTTGGGCATGCCGAGCCGCGCCAGCCACCGCGTCTCCGCCATCTCCATCCGCCGCGCCTCGCCGGCGGCGTGATGGTCGTGCCCCTCGAGGTGCAGCAGCCCGTGCACCAGCAGATGCGCCGTGTGATCCGCGACGCACTTGCCCTCCGCCGCCGCCTCGCGCGCCACCACGCCGCGCGCGAGCACGATCTCGCCCGCCAGGCCCGGTGCCGGCGGAAAAGTCAGCACATTGGTCGGCTTGTCCCGACCGCGATGGCGCGCATTGAGCTGCCGCACCGCGCGATCGGAATCGAGCACCACGACGACGTTCGCGTCACCGCATACGCGCCGCACGAGCCGCTCGATGCCATGGACGCGCCGCCAGGCGGGGTCGGCGACGATGATTTCCGTTCCCGCCCGCTGTGGGTGATCAGGCGGCATCGCCCTCCGTGTCCCGCCCGCCCCGCGAGCGTGTCTCACGCTCGGCCGCCGCGCGCTGGTCGTACGCATCGACGATCGCCGCGACCAGCGGGTGGCGTACCACGTCGCGCTTGTCGAAGCGGCAGACGGCGATGCCGGGCACGCCCTCCAGCGTCTCCAGCGCGTCGCGCAGGCCGGAACGCGTGCCGGTGGGCAGGTCGACCTGGCTGAGATCGCCGTTGATCACCATGCGCGTGCCCTCGCCCATGCGGGTGAGCGCCATTTTCATCTGCACCGGCGTGGTGTTCTGCGCCTCGTCGAGGATCACGAAGGCATGCGCCAGTGTCCGCCCACGCATGAAGGCGAGCGGTGCCACCTCGATCTCGCCGCTCGCCAGCCGCTTCGCCACCTGCTCCGCCGGCATCATGTCGTGGAGCGCGTCGTAGAGCGGACGCAGATAAGGGTCGACCTTGTCCTTGAGATCGCCGGGCAGGAAGCCGAGCCGCTCGCCCGCCTCGACAGCGGGGCGCGACAGCACGATGCGGTCGATGCGCTGCGCCTGCAGCATCGCCACCGCCTGGGCGACGGCGAGGTAGGTCTTGCCGGTGCCGGCGGGGCCGAGCGCGAACACCATCTCGTGCTTGGCCAGCGTCTCCATGTAGCGCGCCTGGCCGGGGCTGCGCGCCGCGACCGCGCCGCGGCGGGTGCGGATCGCCGGCACGTCGGCGAGAGGCAGCCGCGGGTCCTCGATGTCGGCGAGCTTTATCGCCGCCTCCACCTCGCTCATGCCCACCGCCTCGCCGCGCTCGAGCCGGCGGTAGAGCCCGTCCAGCGCGCCGCGCGCCGCCTCCACCCGGTCGCTGTCGCCGGCGATCGCAACCCGGTTGCCGCGGCACGACAATCGCACCCCAAGCCCCTGTTCCAATCGCACCAAGTGCCGGTCGTGGTCGCCGAGCAGCAGCGGCAGCAGGGCGTTGTCGGCGAAATCGAGGGTGATGGCCCTCGCAGAACCATGGGCGGCGGGAGTCGAGGTGATGTGGGTCAAGCGCAGGCGAGCTCCTCGGTTTGGGGATCCTGAGCCGGGTGCAGGGGTTCGGCGGCGAGTGAGTTGGGATGTCCTTCGGCGATACGCACGATGGTTTCGGTGCCGATCAGCGAGGCCGGGCCGGTCATGTGCACCGGCTGCAGCCACGGCGACCGGCCGGCGACCTGGCCGGGGTGCCTGCCGGGCCCGGTGAACAGCACCTTGACCGACTTGCCCGCGCAGGCACGGTTGAACGCGTGCTGCTGGTCGCGCAGCAGAGCCTGGATTTCGGCGAGGCGCCGGTCCTTTTCAACCTCCGGGATCTGGCCGGTCGCGGCGGCGGCCGGCGTGCCGGGGCGCGGCGAGTACTTGAAGCTGAACGCCTGCGCGAAGCCGACATCGCGGATCAGCGCCAGGGTTGCCTGGTGATCCGCCGCGGTCTCACCCGGGTGGCCGGCGATGATGTCGGTGGAGAGCGCGAGGTCTGGCCGCGCCTCGCGCAACCGGTCCACGAGGCGCCGGTAATGATCGGCCGTGTGGCCGCGGTTCATCGCCGCCAGCACCCGGTCGGAGCCCGATTGCACCGGCAGGTGCAGGAACGGCACCAGTGCCGGCACGTCGCGATGCGCCGCGACCAGATCCTCGTCCATGTCGCGCGGGTGCGAGGTGGTGTAGCGGATCCGCAGCAGGTCCGGGATTTCCGCGAGCTTCCGGACGAGCCGGCCGAGCCCGCCCACATCCCCATGCCACGCATTCACGTTCTGGCCGAGCAGCACGATCTCCCGCGCGCCGCCGGCGACGAGCTGCCGCGCCTCGGCGAGCACCGCCTCCATCGGACGGCTCGCCTCCGCGCCGCGCGTGTAGGGAACGACGCAGAAGGAGCAGAATTTGTCGCACCCCTCCTGGATGGTCAGGAAGGCCGAGATTGCGGGCGCCGCGCTTTCCGGCAGGTGGTCGAACTTGCTTTCGGCCGGGAACTCGGTGTCGATCACCGCCCCGGCGGCGCGGGCGGCGCGGGCGACCATCTCCGGCAGGCGGTGATAGGTCTGCGGCCCCATCACGATATCGACGAACGGCGCGCGGGCAACGATCTCCTGCCCCTCTGCCTGCGCCACGCAGCCGGCGACGGCGAAAATCACGCCGGGCCGCGCCTGCTTCAGCGGCCGCAGGCGCCCGAGCTCGGAAAACACCTTTTCCGAGGCATTCTCGCGGATATGGCAGGTGTTGAGGATCACCATGTCGGCGTCGTCCGCCCGTTCCGTGGGCGCGTAGCCGAGCGGCGCCAGCACGTCCTGCATGCGGGCGCTGTCGTAGACGTTCATCTGGCAGCCCCAGGTGATGACGTGCAGCCGTCGCTTGGCGCGCGCTTCGGCCACCGGCATACCGGTCGTCATGAGGGAAACAGGCCGGCCGGGAGCGGCCGGGACGGGCTGGCCGTCCGGCGCGAGGCGCTGCCCGCGGAGGGGGTCAGGCGCAAGGGACGGCAGAATTCCTAGGCATCGCCATCACTTTCGCAACAGCGCCAGTGACTTTGTCAAGCACTGGTTTTGTCACGCATAGGCGGCGTCGGCCGCATCCGGCACCACTGTGGCGATCGCGGGCTCGCGGTTCTGCCGCAGCGTCGCGGCGCCGTTGGCGACCACGCGCCAGGAAGCGGCGGCCAGCGCCTTGCGGTCGGCGAAGTCCGCGGGGTCCATGGCGGGGGCGTGCAGCACGCTCGCACGCAGGCCGCGCTGGCGCAGCAGCCGCCAGGCATGCGGCACCAGATCCATGTCCGCGTACCAGGCGAAAAGCGGCCGGCTGGCGCGGCCGGCGGGCAGGAACCCCACGCGGTCATAGGCCAGCGAGATCGGGCAGACGACCGGGGCGACACCCTCGCCGCGGGCCGCGGCGGCGAAGAAGGTGGGGCGGAACGGCAGCACGCGGGTGCCGTCCGAACTCGTGCCCTCGGGGAACAGGATCAGGTTGTGGCCACCGGCCAGGCGCTCGCGCATCGCGTCCCGCTCTCGCCCGGTGGTAGCCCGGCGGCGCTCGACGAACACGGTGCGGCCGAGCCGCGCGATCAGCCCGATCCCCGGCCAGGAGCGCACCTCGCCCTTGGAGACGAACGCCGCGGGCAGCAACGCGCCGAGCACGAGGATATCGAGCCAGGAGGAATGGTTGGCGATATAGACCACCGGCCGGCCGGTTGGTTCCGCTCCGGCGAGCCGCACCTCGCGCAGCGACAGCCCGATGCAGAAGCACATGCCCCGCCAGTAGACGCGCGGGAAGGCGACCTTCGCCTCGCCGGGCAGCAGCAGGCACACGGCCTGGGCGGGCATGCACAGCAGCGACCACAGCACCACCGCGCTGATGCGGACCACGGCGAGCGCGGTGCGGCCCCACCCCTCGTCGATCGGCCGCAGCCCCAGCGCGTCGAACGGGTCGATGTCCGGCGCCAGGACATGGCCCCTCGCGCGCAGCTTGCGCGGTGCCTTGCTCATGGCGCGAGCGCTCCCATCCGGATCGCGGCCGCGCGGATCGTCGCTGGAACGAAACTCACGAGGGCTCTCCTAGCGTTCCGGCCCGTGCCGGACAATGAAGCCGGGATGACGATTGGCGCAAACTCCCGTGTCAAAGACATGGCGGACCCGCGACAACCCGAAAGCGGCGCAGCCAACGGATGGCGCACCGGCGGTCCGTGCCTACAGCATGCACACCCTGACGATCCGCTGTCAGCCGCGGCATCGACAACAATCCTTCGAGACCACGCCCCTAAACCCGCCAAGGCAAGCCATCCCGCCCACCACCGAGGGTGGGCACTGCGGTTCCTTCGCTCGCTGCACCAAGGCGCCGGACTCGTCCTTTTCCGCGTCCCCACGAGCAGCCTGCCGATGCTGACGACTGCGCGGAACCGGTTCGCGCTGGCCGCCGCCGCTCGCCTGTACCGCCGGCCTCGCCGCCATCGACCGGCGGCCGGCCACCAGGCTGGAGCGGCAGGAGGTCTCCCAAAAGTACGACCAGGATCGTGCTGGCATCGCCATGCTCCATCGTGCGAGCATGAATGGATCAGGTTCCGGAGACGCCGATTCGGCACGACTTGCAACCGCTCGCGAACAACGACAAACCGCGCTCCTGCTTTCGCGATCCGGTTCCGGAACTGGACGTGGCGGCGGAGCGCCTCTCGGCCGCGGCCGACGCGCTGCTCGCGGGGGATGAATCCGGCGCCGCGACGTTGCTGCGACAGGCTCATGTCCCAGCCCTCTACGACTTTGTTCAAAGCGTCGCGGGTCAGGGGTGGCGCGAACATGTCCATTTCCGTGAAGCGACGGGAATTCCGGGCATAATTGAAAAACCGGCACGGGTTCCGCTGCGCATGCCGCAGGGCGGGGCCGCCCTCGCTGTGTACGAGCGCGACGGCTATCGCTGCCGGTATTGCGGAATACGCATCGTCATACCTGGCGCGTTCTCCGTGCTCAGGCGCCGCCTCCCAAATGTGCTGACGTGGGGCACGCGCGACACGGAGATGAACACCGCCATGTACGCCCTTAAAGGCGTGCTCGATCACGTCCTGCCGCATGCTCGCGGCGGCACCAGCGACGCGGGAAACCTCGTCACCTCCTGTCAGACCTGCAACTACGGCAAGGGCGATTTCCATCTGGCGGAGGTCGGCCTGGACGACCCGCGCACCCGGCCCCCGCAGCGCGACGGCTGGGACGGCCTACGCCGGCTCCTCTCCGCCGCGCGCCCCGCGTCGCGGGGCCCGGCGCACCCGCGCCGGGGCGCTTCGCTCGTACAGAACGGCCCGGCTAAACCCCCATCCAACCCCGCGGCGGACTGGTTCGCCGCGCTCAACGCCGAGGACTCGGCGCGGCTGCGCGAACTGCTTGCCGATCTCGCGGAACTCGGCGTGACCTGGAGCGCCACGGAAACCCTGGTCGTCACCCTGCGCCACGGCGGCGCGACACTGGATCTCCTCGGCGTGAACCGCGACCTCACCGTCGAGGTGCCCTGGATGGTGCATGACCACAAGGCCGAGCTACGCCTCTTCGCGGCGGCGCTCGCCGCCGGGATTCCCGGGACCGAGGTCTATGAGACCCGCCGGTGGTGGCGTGTCCGCATGTCAGGGCGACGCCTTGCGCTCGCGGACCTGCTCGGCGCTCGGCCGTCGGTACACGAGGCTTTCTGCGCCATGAGGCACGCGCTGGGCGCCTGACGGCGGGCACGCGCCCTTGCCAGAACCACCCCGCCGGGCGATGCGTCCTCCATGGACCTGACCATCGCCACCTGGAACATCAACTCGCTGCGCCTGCGCCGGGAACTTCTTGGCACCCTGCGCGCCGAACTCGACCCGGACGTGATCTGCCTGCAGGAAACCAAGGTGCCGGACGAGCTGTTCCCCGAGGATCTCGGGCCCGCGCTCGGCTACCCGCACGTCGCCCGGCGCGGCATGAAGGGCTACAACGGGGTCGCGATCTTCTCGCGCGTGCCGATGAAGGAGGTCGCAAAAACGCCGGACTGGTGCGGTCGCGGCGACTGCCGGCACCTCGCGGTGCGCCTCGCATTGCCTGCGGGCGAGATCGAGCTGCACGATTTCTACGTCCCCGCCGGCGGCGACATCCCGGACCGCGAGGCCAACGAGAAATTCGGCCACAAGCTCGACTTCATCGCCGAGGCGAGAGCGCATTTCGCGCGGCGACGCCTCAAGCGCACGGTGCTGGTCGGGGACCTCAACATCGCGCCGCTCGAAAGCGACGTCTGGAGCCACCGCCAGCTGCTCGACGTGGTGAGCCACACCCCGGTCGAGACCGAGGGGCTGCTCGCCTGGCAGGGCACGGGATTCCGCGACGCGGTGCGCCACCTCGTTCCCCCGACGGAACGCCTCTTCACGTGGTGGTCGTACCGCAACCGCGACTGGCGCACCTCCGATCGCGGGCGCCGGCTCGACCATGTCTGGGTGACGCCGGACCTGCTCGATACCGTCGCAAACGTGCGGGTGCTCAAGGACGCGCGGGACTGGCCGCGCGGCAGCGACCACGTGCCCGTCGCGGCGACGCTGCGGCTCGACTAGCGGGGCCGGGACTGGCGTTGGCGGTCAGGCGGCGAAGGCGACAGGCCTCGCGGCGGGATTGAGCCGGTAGCCGCGGCCCTCGGTCGCGATCATCTCGCCCGCAACATCACCGAGCTTGCGCCGCAGGCGGTAGACATGGGTCTCGAGCGTGTGGGTCGAGACGCGGGTGTTGTAGCCCCACACGGCCGCGAGCAGGGTCTCGCGCGGCACCGCGACGGAACCGGCGCGATAGAGGAACTTCAGGATCGCCGCCTCTTTTTCGGTCAGCCGGACGCGCTGGCCCGCGGCGTCCGTCAGCGAGCGGGCCGAAGCGCTGAAGCGGAACACACCGAGCTGCAGCGTCGCGTCGTCGCTGTGCTCGTGGTTGCGCAGTTGCGCGCGCAGCCGTGCCAGCAGCTCCCTGAGGCGAAAGGGCTTCGCGATGTAGTCGTTGGCGCCGGCATCGAGCCCGCGCACGATATCGGCCTCCGTTGCGTGCCCCGACACGATCAGGATCGGCACCCGCACGCCGATCTGGCGCAGCCGGCTGCAGAACGCGAGCCCGTCCCCGTCCGGAAGCCCGACGTCGAGCAGGATCGCGTCGAACGCCGGCGGCGAGGCGAGCAACATCCGCTCCGCCTCGCCCAGGCTTGCCGCCTCGCGTGGCGCGAATTCCCCGTCATGGCCAAGCTGCTCGGCGAGCAGCGCCCGCACCGAGGCATCGTCGTCAATGATCAGGATGGGGCGCATCGGTTGCTGGCGGATCGCAGCCATCGTCGTCCTCTCACAGGGCAATGCCGAATCAAGGGGGCCGTGGCCCGCCGCCCGCGGGCCGCCTCCATGGTGGCGGCGGAGGCCCCGGGGTCAAGTCAAATCAGCGATACGGCCGTTCTATGGCAGCCCGTACCCAAGGTGACTCCCGATTGGCGGGATTTGCTCTTACATGGGGTGAACAAAGTTTTCGAACGATTGCGCCCGCATGCCCGCCCAGCCCATCCCTGCCCGCCCGGAACCGTCCCCGCGCCTCGCTTCCCTGCGCGCCGTCCACCGCGCCGTCGCGGAACTGCGCCGCGGTGCGCCGGTGGTGCTGACTGGCGCGGAACGGCTGCTGCTGCTGGCCGCGGAGACCGCCGGCCCTTCCGGCATCGCCGAATTCGAGGCCTTGGCGACCGGGCCAGTGCTGCTGCTGGAGCCGGCGCGCGCCGCCGCGGTGCTGCACCGCCCGGTCGAGCCGGCACCGCAGGCGCTCGCGCTGCCGGGGCTGGCGCCAGGCGTGCTGCGCGCCCTCGCCGACCCCACGCGCGAGATGCCGAAGCCGCCGGAGCCGGCGCGGGCGGCCCCGGCCCCGGCCGGAGCCGCGGCGGCGCTGGCGCTGGCGAAGCTCGCCCGCCTGCTGCCCGCGGTACTGGCCGGGCGCCTCCCGGCCGAGGCTGATACCGGCCCCCTGCTCGCGGTCGCGGCGGCGGACGTGCTCGCGTATCCGGCCAGCGAGGCGGCCTCGCTCGCCCGCGTCGCCGAGGCCTCGGTCCCGCTCGCGGACGCGCGCGATGCACGCCTGGTCGCCTTCCGCGCCCCGGACGCGGGCATCGAGCACCTGGCGATCGTCATCGGCGATCCGGCGGCGCAGCCGGCGCCACTGGTGCGCCTGCATTCGGAATGTTTCACCGGCGACCTCCTGGGCTCGCTGCGCTGCGACTGCGGCGACCAGCTGCGCGCCGCCATCGCGCGCATGGCCGCCGAGGGGCATGGCGTCCTGCTGTACCTCGCGCAGGAGGGCCGCGGCATCGGCCTCGTCAACAAGCTGCGCGCCTACGCGCTGCAGGACCGCGGGCTCGACACGTTGGACGCCAACCGCGCACTGGGCTGGGGCGCGGACGAGCGCAGCTTCCTGATCGCGGCGACGATGCTGCGCGAACTCGGCATCACGCGGCTGCGGCTGCTCACCAACAACCCCGCGAAGGTGGAGGCGCTTGCCGCCTGCGGCATCGAGATCGTGGCCCGCGAGCCGATCGTGATCCCGGCCAACGGCGTGGACGACGCCTATCTCGCCACCAAGGCCGCGCGCTTCGGGCATCTGCTTGATCAATAACGCCCCGGCCATGATCGCGGAGGTCCGTGGCAACGGGACGCTCGCCTGGCGCGGCCGGCGCCTGCGCTGCGCGCTCGGGCGCGGCGGCATCACCTCGATGAAGCAGGAGGGCGACGGCGCCACGCCGGCTGGGATCCTGCCGCTGCGCCGCCTGCTCTACCGCGCCGACCGCATCGCGCCCCCGCCCGGCGCGCTGCCGCGCGAGCCGATCGGCACCGGCGACGGCTGGTGCGACGACCCCGCGCACGCCGACTACAACCACCAGGTCACGCTGCCGCACCCGGCACGCCACGAGGAATTGTCGCGCACCGATCATCTCTACGATCTCGTGGCCGTGCTCGGCTGGAACGACGATCCCGTCATGCGCGGCCGCGGCAGCGCCATCTTCCTGCACGTGGCGCGCGACGACTATGCACCGACCGAGGGCTGCGTGGCGCTCGCGCTGCCCGACCTGCTGATGCTGCTCACGGAAGGGATGACTGCGCTGCATGCCCGCACGGATTAGGCTGCTTCTCGCCCCGCTACTGTTCCTGCTGCTGGCGCTCGCGGCGCCGGCGGCGCATGCCGACCCGGACGCGCTGTGGAAGATCGTCCACCGCAACTGCGTGCCGGCAGCCGAGGCGGGGAAGGGCAGCGGCATCTGCGCCCGCGTTGATCCCGCCGCCGGCTGGGCGCTGCTCAAGGACAACTCGCCCGAGAAGCCGCAACAATACCTGCTGATCCCCACGGCGCGCGTGACCGGCATCGAGGACAAGGCGGTGCTTGCGCCGCACGCGCCGGACTGGTTCGCCGACGCCTGGGCCGCGCGCGACCTCGTGGCGCAACGCCTGGGGCGCAAGTTCGGCCGGAGCTGGGTGATCCTCGCCATCAACTCGCCGACCGCGCGCACCCAGGAGCAGCTTCACATCCACGTCGGCTGCGTGCGCCCCGGCGTGCGCGCGGCCCTCACCACCCGCGCCGGCATGCCCGTGGACGTGTGGTCGGCGCCGGATTTCCTCTACGGCCAGCACCCCTACCGGGTGATGCGCGCCCTGGGTCGCGAACTCGTCCGCCCGACGCCGTTCCAGCGCCTCGCGGAACTGCCGACCGCGCGCGCCGACATGGGCGGCTATTCCCTCGCGGTGGTGGGCGCGCGGTTCGGAACCGAGCCTGGCTTCTACCTGCTCGCCACCGCCGCCAACCCCGAGCATGGCAACCCCGCCGGCGCGGAGGAGCTGATGGCCCCCGCCTGCGAGCTTCCCTGACCCCCCTTGCCTTCAGCAATGGGACGGCCGATGTAGAACTATCAGGACCTCATTGGTCCGGTTGGAGAGAATGATGTTCATCGAAACCGAAGGCACGCCCAATCCCGCCACGCTGAAGTTCCTCCCCGGGCGCCCGGTCGCCGGGGAAGCCACGGCGGACTTTGCCGCCCCCGTCGACGCCGGAACGAGCCCGCTGGCCGCGCGCCTGTTCGCGCTCGACGGTGTCGCCCGGGTGTTCCTCGGCGCCGATTTCATCACCGTGACCAAGTCCGACGACGTCGACTGGGCGCAGCTTAAGGCGCGGGTGCTCGGCGCCATCATGGACCACGCGCTCTCCGGCGAGCCCGCGCTCGCCGCCGCCGCCGCCGCGATCGAGGAGGATTGCGCGCCGGAGGACGCAGAGGTGGTGGCCCAGATCAAGGAACTTCTGGACACGCGCGTGCGCCCGGCGGTGGCCGGTGATGGCGGGGACATCGTCTTCCGCGGCTACCGCGACGGCGTGGTGTGGCTGCACATGCAGGGCTCCTGCTCCGGCTGCCCGTCCTCCACCGCGACGCTCAAGCATGGCATCGAGACGATGCTGCGCCACTACGTGCCGGAAGTGCGCCGGGTGGAGCAGGTCGTCGCGTAAACCGGCCGGGTGCTTGATCCGGGGGCGGGCGCGAGCTAACGCCCGATCTTCCTTGTAACGACGGTTTTCGCATGAAGCTCGACGATCCCGCGCTCGACCTGCTCTTCCGCACCGCGCGCACGCACAACAAATGGACCGAGGAGCCGGTAACGGACGAGGAGATCCAGGCCGCCTTCGACCTCATGAAGATGGCGCCGACCTCTGCCAATTGCTCGCCCGCGCGCTTCCTGTTCCTGCGCAGCCTGAGTTCGAAGGAGCGGCTGCGCCCCGCGCTCTCCGCCGGCAACGTGGACAAGACGATGTCGGCGCCCGTGACCGCGATCGTCGCCTACGATCCGCATTTCTACGAGCAACTGCCGAAGCTGTTCCCGCATGCGGACGCGCGCGCCTGGTTCTCCACCAACCCGCCGCTTGCCGAGGAGACGGCGTTCCGCAACTCCACGCTGCAGGGCGGCTATTTCATCCTCGCCGCGCGCGCGCTGGGGCTCGATTGCGGTCCGATGAGCGGGTTCGACAAGGCCAAGGTCGACGCCGAGTTCTTCTCCTATCGCGGCTGGAAGGCGAACTTCCTGATCAACATCGGCCACGGCGACCCCTCGGTCCTGTTCGACCGCGCGCCGCGCTTCGACTTCTCCGAGGTCGCCGATATCCTCTGATCCCGCGCCGCTTCTCGTCATCGAGGGGGCGTCGGGCGGCCGCGCGAGCCTGGTCGGCGCCGCGCTGATCGCCTCCGTCGCCGCCGCGGACGCCGCGGCACTCGCGCTTTCGGTGGGGAAACTGCTCGCGGAACGGGCGCCCCCGCTGGCCGTCGCGATCGGCGTCGGGCCCGGGAGCTTCACCGGCCTGCGGGCCGCGGCGAGCCTCGGTCAGGGCTTGGCGCAGGGCTGGGCCGTCCCCTGTGTCGGCGTCGCGGCCGCGGAAGCGCTGGCGGCGATGGCGGGCGATTGTCGCGGCCGGGCGTTGTGGGTCGCGATCGCGGCCCGGCCCGGCCATGTCCATCTGGTCCGCGGCGCGGATTCCGCCGTGGTCGGCTTCGCGGAGCTGCCGCGCCCCTCCGGCCCGATCGCGGTCGCCGGCAACGCCGCCGCCGTCTCGGCCGCCTGGCTCGCGGCGCGCGGCGCGGACGTGATGCTGACCTCGGCACGCGAGGCCTCGGCCGAGGCCATCGCCGCCGTCGCACGCGAGAGGCTCGCGGGCGCCCGCCCTCCCCTGCCGCCGCTGCCGCTCTATGGCGAGCCGCCGCGCGTGACCTCCGCGCCCCGCCGCCCGACGCCGGTGTGAGCGAGGGTCCGGTCCGCGCGACCAGCGCGCACGCGGCCGCAATGGCCGCGATCCATGCCGCAAGTTTTCCGCCGCGCGAGCGCTGGGGCGAAGACGCCATGCGCCTGCAGCTTGAGCTTCCCGGCGCCTTCGGCCTGATCGACGCGCGCGGCGGCTTCGTGCTCGCCCGGGTCGCTGCCGACGAAGCCGAAATCCTGTCCATTGCCGTGATGCCCAAGGCGCGACGGGTCGGCCTCGGGCGGACGCTTCTTACGGCCGCGATCGCCGAAGCCCGCGCGCGCGGTGCCGCCGCGGTGTTCCTCGAAGTCGCGGCGGCGAACGCCGCCGCCCGCGCGCTCTACGCCCAAGCGGGGTTCCGCGAGGTCGGTACGCGACCGAATTATTATCCCGGCGGCGCCGCCGCCCTGGTGCTGCGCGCGGCGCTGTAGGCGCCAGCCACCCGCTGCGGTTGGGCCAGAAACATCTTCGCGACCGGAATAAACGATTTCTAAGAACGAATTCCCAGGGCGAGAATTCGGCCGGAAAGCGTGACGAAACACGTGGCGCAAAAGATCAATCGCTATCGAACGATTCTCAGCCGCCCTTGCGCAGCAGGATGCGCCCAGTCCCATCTGCCGCACGGGTCTCTTCCAGCACGGCATGCCCCTGCGCGCGCGCCGTCGCGGGAATATTCGTCAGCGGTTCGGCTCCGTTCGCCAGCACCAGCAACGTCGCCCCCTTCGCCAGCCGGTCGAGCGCGAGCCGCGTGCGCACGAAGGTCATGGGGCAGACATCGGCCGTCACGTCGAGCGTCGCATCCGCGACCGTTTCCGCGCCGT
>JAJZUI010000081.1 GCA_021847175.1 Pseudomonadota bacterium | reverse complement strand
CGAGCGGATCGAGGGCCCGGACGTGCAGGTGGTGCTGATCAAGGACGGCGACCATCGCCTGTCGCGCCCGCAAGACCTTCGGTTGTTGATCGAAACGGTCGCCGCGATCTCGCCCTGCGGATAAAGGTTCTTTGGTTCTTTCCTACAAGAACGAACATGCTTCCCTGATGATCGCCGCCAGCCCCTCGTGGTAAGTCGGGCAGACCCACGCGATCCCGAGCGCGGCCTTCGTTGCCGCCGAGGACACGCGCCGGTTTTCCGCCCAGAAGCTGAGCGCCATCGGCGACATCGCGCGTGCCGCCTCGGCGAAGGGCAGCAGCGGCGGCGGTGCGATGCCGAGCAGCCGCGCCGCTTCCTCCGTTACCGCGCGCGGCTCCGCGGGCAGGTCGTCGGCGAGGTGCAGCACGCGCACGCCCGCGGGTGGGCGGGCCAGCGCCGCGATGGCGGCGCGGGCGATGTCGTCGCGGTGGATGCGGCTGAAGACGTGACCTGGCTTCTCGATGCGTCGTCCGCGTCCCGCGCGCAGTTCATCGATCGCGGAGCGCCCGGGCCCGTAGATGCCGGCGACGCGGCAGAGATCGACGCCCGCGTCAGGCGCCAGCGCGGCCCATTGGCGCTCCACCGCCAGACGCGCGGCGTTGCGCGGCTGCATCGGGCGTGGCTCGGTCGCCTCGTCCACCCAGGCGCCGGCGCGGTCGCCATAGATGCCGGTGGTGGAGAGATAGATGGCGTGGCGCAGCCGTCCACGCGCCAGGGCCTCGCCGTGCGCGGCCAGTACCGGGTCCGCTCCGCCGTCTGGCGGTGCTGTCGCCACCACCGCGTCGGCCGTGCCGGCGTCGACACTGGCGAACGAGACCATGCCCGGCCCCGGCGTGCGGCTCGCCAGCACCGCGTCGTACCCGGCCGCCAGCGCCGCGGCGTGGATCGCGCGCCCGGTATACCCCGCGCCGAAGACGAGAACCCTCAGAAGTCGAGGTCCGCGTAATGCGCCGGCGGGTTGAACCCCGGCACGCGCTCGGCGAGCAGTGGGCGGAACGAGGGGCGGGACTTGATCCGCGCGTACCACTCCTGGGCCGAGGGGTATTTCGCCCACTCGATCTCGCCCATGAAATCCAGCACCGAGAGATGCGCCGCGGCGGCGAAATCCGCGAGCGAGATGTTCGGCCCGGCGAGCCAGCGCCGCTGTTCCGCCATCCAGCCGAGATGCGCCATGTGTGCGCGCAGGTTGGCATAGCCCGTGCGCAGCGCCGCCGCGTCCGGGTGCCCGATGCCGGAAATGCGCTTGTAGTATTTCTCGCCGTTGAGGTTGCGCGTCACCGCGCCGTCGAAGGTCTCGTCGAACCACGCGGCGAGCCGGCGCACCTCCACGCGCTCGCCCAGCGTGTTGCCGAGCAGCGGCGTGTCCGGATAGGCCTCCTCCAGGTATTCCAGGATCACTCCGGAGCCGGGGATCGCCAGCCCGTTGTCCTCCACCAGCGTCGGCACCGTGCCGGCGGGATTGAGTGCCAGATACTCCTCCCGCCGCTCCCAGACGCGCTCCTGGCGAAGCTCGAACGGCAATCGCTTCTCGGCGAGGACGAGGCGGACCTTACGGCAATACGGGGAGAGGGGTAGGTGATAGAGGATTCGCATCGCCGCGCTTATGGCATCGCACAAACCGCGCCGGAAGCGGCCATTCCGCGCGCGGCCGCAATCCTGCCACCCCGTCATGGTCTTGCCCCCCGCAGTCTTGCTCTGGGGGCCCGGCGCCTCTACCAACCTTCACGCCTTACAGACCCCGGGCCATCCAGGTCCTGGTCTTTCGCATCCAGATCGACCGCGCCGCGAAGGGAAGTCCATGGCCAGCCTCGCCGAAAGCCCGACCACCAACCCGGCCCTGGCCACGCAGGCGGCGATACTCGCCCGTCCCGCCACGCAGGAACGGCGCATGGCGGATGCCATCCGCGCGCTGGCGATCGACGCCGTGGAGGCCGCGAAGTCCGGCCATCCCGGCATGCCGATGGGCATGGCCGATGCCGCGACGGCGCTGTGGTCGCGCTTCCTGAAATTCGATGCCGCCGACCCCACCTGGCCGGACCGCGACCGCTTCGTGCTCTCCGCTGGTCATGGCTCGATGCTGCTCTACGCGCTGCTGCACCTCACCGGCCACGCCGGCATGGAGATCGACGTGCTGCGGCGCTTCCGCCAGCTTGATTCCGCCGCCGCCGGCCACCCGGAGTTCGGCGAGCACCCGGCGATCGAGACCACGACCGGGCCGCTCGGCCAGGGCATCGCCACCGCCGTCGGCATGGCGCTCGCCGAGCGCATGCTCGCCGCCCGCTTCGGTCGCAGCCTGGTCGACCACCGCACCTGGGTCATCGCCAGCGACGGCGACCTGATGGAGGGGATCAGCCACGAGGCGATCTCCATCGCGGGGCACCTGCGCCTCGCCCGGCTCGCGGTGCTGTGGGACGACAACAGCATCTCGATCGACGGCAGCACCGGGCTTGCCAACTCGGAGGACACGCTGCGCCGCTTCGCCGCCGCCGGCTGGGCGACACGGCGCGTCGACGGGCACGACGCCGCCGCCGTCGCCTCGGCGCTGTCCTACGCAATGCGCTCGCGCAAGCCGACGCTGATCGCGTGCCGCACCATCATCGGCTTCGGCGCGCCGACCAAGGCGGGCACGGCCGCGAGCCACGGTGCGCCGCTCGGCCCCGACGAGGCCGCCTCGGCGAAGCAGGCGTTGGGCTGGAACCACCCGCCCTTCGAGGTGCCGGAGGGAATCGCCGAGGCCTGGCGCCAGCGCGGCATGCGCGGCGCGCCCGCCCGACGCGCCTGGCTCAAGCGGCTCGCCAACCACCCGCAGCGCGCGGAGTTCGAGCGCGTCATGGCCGGCCGCCTGCCGGACGCCGCCTACGAGGCGCTGGCGGGGCTGCGCGCGGAGATGGCCGGCGGCAAGCCCAAGCTCGCCTCCCGCCAGGCGAGCCAGAAAGTGCTGGAGGCGCTGGTCCCTGCGGTGCCGGAACTGATCGGCGGCTCGGCCGATCTCTCAGGCTCCAACCTCACCTTCGTGAAGGGCATGGGCACTGTGAAGCCCGGCGATTATGCCGGCCGCTATGTCCACTGGGGCGTGCGCGAGCACGGCATGGCCGCGGCGATGAACGGCATGGCGCTGCATGGCGGCCTCATCCCCTACAGCGGCACGTTCTTCGTCTTCACCGACTACATGCGCCCCGCGTTGCGCCTCGCGGCCCTGATGCGCCGGCGCGCGATCCACGTGCTGACGCACGATTCCATCGGTCTCGGCGAGGATGGGCCGACACACCAGCCTATCGAGCACCTCGCCTCGCTGCGGGCGATGCCCAACATGTTCGTCTTCCGCCCTGCCGACGCGATGGAGACGGCGGAGTGCTGGGAGCTCGCGCTGCGCCGTGCGGACGGGCCCTCCTGCCTGGTGCTCAGCCGCCAGTCGCTGCCGCCGCTGCGCACCGATGCCTCCGAGAACCGCAGCGCGCGCGGCGGCTACGTGCTGGTGGAGGCCGGGCACCGCGCCGCGACCATCGTGGCCACGGGCAGCGAGGTCGCCATCGCCATGGCCGCGCGCGCGGCGCTGGCCGCCGAGGGGGTCGACGTCGCCGTGGTCTCGCTGCCCTGCTGGGAGCTGTTCTTCGCTCAGGACCCAGCCTGGCGCGACGCCGTGCTCGGCACCGCGCCGCGCATCGGCATCGAGGCCGCGAGCAGCTTCGGCTGGGAGCGCGTGCTGGGCGCGGACGGCGTGTTCCTCGGCCTCGACCGGTTCGGCGCCTCCGCTCCATTCGAGGATTTGTACCGCCATTTCGGCCTCACCGCCGAGGCGCTCGCCGCCGCCGTGCGCCGCCGGATTGGTGTGTGATTGCCTGCTCCGCAGGCTGGCCTGACGCGCCTTGCCGCCTGAGGCCCCGCGCGCCTGGCAAGGCACGGTTGACGAGAGATGACGCGCGCAGCCGGAACGAAAACGCTAGAACCCGCGCGCCCGCCCGCGTGCGACCCCCGCGTGCGACCGGCGAAGCTCGCGCAACAAACGAAGCTGAGGGAAACCACCACGCCATGACCGTCAAGATCGCCATCAACGGCTTCGGCCGCATCGGCCGCCTCGTCCTGCGCGCCATTGTCGAGAGCGGGCGCAGCGATGTGACCCCGGTCGCCATCAACGATCTCGGCTCCGTCGAGGCCAACGCCCACCTGCTGCGCTACGACAGCGTGCACGGCCGCTTCCCCGGCGAGGTCGAGGTGCAGGGCAACAACCTGATCATCCGCCACGGCGGGCGCACCTGGGGCCCGATCGCGGTCAGCGCCGAGCGCGACCCCTCCAAGGTGCCGTTCGGCGGCGTCGATGTCGCGATGGAGTGCACCGGGCTCTTCACGAAGAAGGAGCAGGCGGCGCAGCTGATCGCTGCCGGCGCGCGCAAGGTGCTGGTCTCCGCACCCGCGGACGGCGTGGACGCCACCGTCGTCTACGGCGTCAACCACGACGTGCTGACACCCTCGATGACCGTCGTCTCCAACGCCTCCTGCACCACCAACTGCCTCGCCCCGGTGGCCAAGGTGCTGCATGATAATTTCGGCATCGCGCGCGGCTACATGGTGACGATCCACGCCTACACCGGCGACCAGCGCACCGTGGACACGCTGCACAAGGACCTGCACCGCGCCCGCGCCGCCGCCGTCTCGATGATCCCCACTTCCACCGGCGCCGCCCGTGCCGTGGGCCTGGTGATGCCGGCGCTGAAGGGCAAGCTCGACGGCACCGCGATCCGCGTGCCGACGCCCAACGTTTCGCTCATTTCGCTCGACGCGGTGCTGGAGAAGCCGGCGACCAAGGAAGCGATCAACGAGGCGATGAAGGCGGCTGCAGAGGGCAAGCTCAAGGGCATCCTCGGCTACAACACGGCGCCGCTGGTCTCCGCCGACTTCAATCACGTGCCGGAGAGCAGCACCTTCGACGCGACCCAGACGGCCGTGATCGAGGGCACGTTCGCGCGCGTGCTCACCTGGTACGATAACGAGTGGGGCTTCTCCAACCGCATGAGCGACACCGCGGCGCTGCTCGGCAAGCTCTGATGAAGCCGCGGACGCTCGACGGCGCCGTCGTTGCGGGGCGGCGGGTGCTGCTGCGCGCCGACCTCAACGTGCCGATGAAGGACGGCGTCATTACCGATCCCGCGCGCATCGAGGCGGTGCTGCCGACCATCCGCGAGCTGGCGGGGAAGGGCGCGCGCGTCATCGTCGCGAGCCATTTCGACCGGCCGAAGGGAAAGGTCGTTCCCGCCATGTCGCTCGCGCCGATCGCCGCGGCGATGGGCCGGGCGCTCGGAAGCGAGGTCGCCTTCGCGCCCGACTGCGTGGGCGAGGCGGCGGCGAGGGTGGTCGCCGCACTCGCCCCCGGTGGCGTCGCGGTGCTGGAGAACACGCGCTTCCACGCCGGCGAGGAGAAGAACGACCCGGAGTTCGCGAAGGCGCTCGCCGCCAACGCGGACCTGTTCGTCAACGATGCGTTCTCCGCCGCCCATCGCGCGCATGCGAGCACGGAGGGGGTTGCGCATCTGCTGCCCGCCTGCGCCGGGCGGCTGATGCAGGCGGAGATCGACGCGCTGACCAGGGCTTTGGAAAGCCCGATGCGCCCCGTGGCCGCCGTCGTCGGCGGGGCCAAGGTCTCCACCAAGCTTGAACTGCTCGGCAACCTGGTCGCCAAGGTCGATGCGCTGGTGATCGGCGGCGCCATGGCGAACACGTTCCTCGCCGCCCAGGGCAGGAACGTCGGCAAGTCGCTGCAGGAGCCGGAGCTGCACGGCACGGCGCGCGACATCCTCACCGCCGCCGCGCAGCGCGGCTGCGCGGTGCTGCTTCCCGTCGATGCCGTGGTCGCGGCCGAGTTCCGTGCCGGCGCCCCCTCCCATGTCGTGGCGGTCGACGCGGTGCCGGCGGACGCGATGATCCTCGATGTCGGCCCGGCCAGCGTCGCGGCGCTCACGGCAGCGCTCGCGGGGTGGAAGACGGTGGTATGGAACGGCCCGCTCGGCGCCTTCGAGACGCCGCCGTTCGATGCCGGGACCAATGCTTTCGCGCAGGCCGTCGCCGCCGCGCCGGTGCTGAGTGTGGCCGGCGGCGGCGATACCGTCGCGGCGCTGAAGCATGCCGGGGTGGTGGAGAAGTTCGGCTATGTCTCGCTCGCCGGCGGCGCCTTCCTGGAATGGCTGGAAGGCAAGACGCTGCCGGGCGTGGCCGCACTGATGGGCTGACGGGGCGGAAGGCTAAGAGAGTTAACCCTATCTTCCTCGACAGCGGTTGATTCGCTGTGCGACGACTTGCTTCGGTTTACGAATCGGAAAGCCGGTGCGTCGCAGACTGCCCCTCATGCTCTCGCCGATCTCGCTCGCGGCCTTTTCGACGACGACGGCCGCGGCACCATTGCCAGCACCCGGTGCGGCGCCGGGCGCCGGTGCGGTCGCGCGTCCCTTCGCGGATCCGGCGCGGCAGGGCGCGCCGTCGCAGCCCGCGGACCCCGGCGCGATCCCGCCGCGCGGCTCGCTGCTCGACCTCAGCGTCTGAACGCCGCGCCTAACTCTCCTCGCCGAGCAGGGCAGGGGGCAGCGACTTGTTCGCCCGCGCACCCAGTTCCTTGAGCTGCTCCGCCTGGCGCAGCAGGTTGCCGCGGCCCTGCGAGAGCTTGCCCAGCGCGTTGTCGTAGGTGTGGCGGGTGGTATCGAGCTGCGCGCCGATCTTCTGGAAATCCTGCACGAAGCCCTCGAGCTTGTCGTACATCCGCCCGGCGACGCGCGCGATCTCCTCCGCGCTGCGGTTGCGCCGTTCCACTTTCCAAACGTTTGCGACCGTCCTGAGCGCCATCATCAGCGTCGTCGGCGTCGCGATGGCGACGTTGTTCTCGGCGGCGAAGCCGGTGAGCGCCGGGTCGGACTGCAAGGCCAGCGCCAGCGCGCCCTCGATCGGGACGAACATGATCACGTAATCGAGCCCCTCGCCGATGGCATCGTGATAGGCCTTGGAGCCGAGCGTGCTCACGTGCCCGCGCAGCGAGGCGAGGTGCGCCCGCCGCGCCGCCTCGCGCTCGCCGTCGTCCGCACCGTTGACGTACTGGTCGAAGGCGGTGAGCGAGACCTTGGCATCGACCACGATGCGCCGCCCCTCGCCGCCGGGCAGGTTCACCACCACGTCGGCGCGCAGCCGCCGCCCGTCGGCGTCGCTCGCGGTCTCCTGCATCGTGTATTCCTCGCCCTCGCGCAGGCCGGAGCGCTCGAGGATGGTGGCGAGGATCATCTCGCCCCACGCGCCCTGGGTCTGCGACTGGCCGCGCAGCGCCTCGGCGAGCCCGCGCGTCTCCGAGCGCATCGTGTCGTTGGTCGCCATCAGCGACTTGATCTGCTCGGCGAGCGTGCCGCGCTCCTTCGCCGTCTCCACCCGCGCTTCCGTCAGCCCCTTCTCGAAGGCGGTGATCTGCTCGCGCAGCGGACCGAGCAGCGTTTCCACCTGCTCCTTGTTCTGCTTGGTGAACGTTTCGCTCTGCTGCGCCAGGATCGTCGCCGCGAGCTGCTGGAACTGCGCCTTGGTTTCCTCGCGCAGCCGCTGCAGCTCGGCCACGCGCTCCGCGTTCTGCCGCCGCTCCTGCGCCAGCGTCTCCTGCGTGCGCGAGAGATCCGCGAGCGTGCCGGCAAGCTTTTCCTGCTGGGCGGCAAGCTCGCGCCGCAGATCGCGCTGGGTCGTTTCCAGGGATTCGATCTGCCTGGCGAGGCCCTGCAGGCTGGCTTCCGCCTCGACGCGCCGCTCGCGGGCCTCGGCCGCCGCCTTGCCGGCCTCTCCGACCTGCGCCTCCAGCGCCGGCACGCGCTCGGCCGCGCTCGCCGCGACGCCGAGCTTGCGCTCAAGCGTCGCGCGCGAGGCGAACGCCCAGGCCGCGACCCCGATCGCGACGATCGCAACCAGGGCCGCGAGAAGCGCCGTCACAGCTCAGGCTTCGGGAACGCCCCGCGCGCCTGCTCGAAGGCATAGGCGAGTGCGAGCAGCCGCGCCTCGCTCCATGCCGGGCCGGTGAAGGTGATACCGTAGGGATAGGGCTTCGTTTCGATGTCTTCCCAATGTGTCACCAACCCCGCAGGCACCTGCACCGACGGATACCCCGCCTTCGCGGCGAACCCGGCGCCGGTGCGCGAGGGAAACAGGATCGCGTCGAGCTTGTGCTGGCGCAGATACGGGTCGATGCCGATCGTCTTGCTCGCCCAGATGTCCATCTTGCGCGCGTTGCGATAGGCGGGCTCGCTGAGGTCACCCTTCGTGAGGCTCGCCTCGCGCAGGAAATCCTGCCCGAAGCGGAGGCAGCGTTTGGCATCCTCGTCGTAAAACGCGACGATGTCGCCGATGCTGCGCATCCGCCGTGCACCCTTCTCCCACAATGCCCAGTCGCGCAGATAGGCGTCGAGCCCCGCCTTCAGTTCATGAAGGAACACCGAGGAGACGCGCTCCGGCGTGCCGCGCTTGGGGCTCAGCGGATTGGTGTTCAGCACCGCCATCTCGGTGCCTGGCCCGCCGACCCAGGCGCGCGGCTCGATCCCCGCGCGCACGATCACCGCGCCCGCGTCCTGCAGCATCTCGATCGCGCGCGCCATCACTTGCTTGGCCGAGGGCGAGAGCGGGCCGTACCACGGGTCGTTGCTGTTGTCCGGGTCGGAGGGCACGCCGATGCGCGCGCCCCTGAGCGCCTCGCGGTCCAGTGTCGTGAGGTAGCTCTCCGGCCGCTTCTGCTTGAGCGTCTTGGCGTCGCGCGGGTCGGGCGCGGCGATCGCGTCCAGGATGAGCGCCGCGTCCTCGACGCTGCGCGTCATCGGCCCGGCGACATCCTGGTTGTGCGAGATCGGAATGATCCCGGCCTGGCTCACCAGCCCCACCGTGGGTTTCACCGTCACCAGCCCGTTCTGGCTCGCGGGCGAGAGCAGCGAGCCCGCGGTCTCGGTGCCGATCGCGCCCGCGCAGAACCCCGCCGCCACCGCGACGCCGGAGCCCGCGGAGGAACCGCCGGTCGGCACGATGGGAATGCCGTTGGCGTCCGCCTCCGGCGCCCACGGGTTGCGGCACTGGCCGCCGAGCGAGGAGTAGCCGGTGGGCATGCCCACGGCCATCATGTTCGCCCACTCGGTGAGGTTGGCCTTGCCGAGGATGATCGCCCCGGCGCGCCGCAGCCGCGCCGCCACCGTGGCGTCGCGCTTCGCCCGCACGCCCTCCATCGCGGCCGAGCCCGCGGTCGTCGGCTGCCGGTCCCCGGTCGCGACATTGTCCTTGAGCAGGATGGGAATGCCCTCGAGCGGGCGGCGCGGCCCCTTGCGCGCGTCGGACGCCCTGGCCAGCGCCTCTGCCTCCTCGTTGAGGTGGCGCACGGCGTTGAGCCGCGGACCTTTCTGGTCGAGGCGCGCGATGCGGGCCTTGTAGGCGCGCACCAGCGCCAGCGATGTCGTGCGGCCCGCCTCCAGCTTCGCGCGCAGTTCCGTGATCGTGTCGTTCATTCCACTCCCTCCTCGGCGTGCACGCGCAGGATTGCCGCGAGTGCGAGCACCGGCGCAATGGCAAACCCGCCATAAAGAGCCATCGCCGCCTGCGCGGTGTCGCCTGGCACCGTCACCCCGGCGAGATTGGTCACCATCCCCGCAAGCGCCGAGCCGAACGCGTTGGCGAGCGTGATCACCACGGTCATGCAGGCCGCGGCCAGTTCCTTCTCGCCCGCCGGCGCGGTCACGAACACGCGCGCGCCAAGCTGCGGCCAGCACAGCCCGATGCCGGCTCCGAGCGCCAGCAGCGCCGCGCCGATGCCGAGCAGCGTACCCGCACGTCCGGGGCGCGGCAGCAGCAGCGCGAGCCCCAGCAGTGCGAGGAACTGCGCCACCGGCCCCAGCACCATCGCGAGTCGGCGTCGCATCCCGTCGGTGCCGGAACTGGCGAGCGAGCCGAGGCTCCAGCCGCCGGCCATCAGCGCCGACATGTAGCCCGCGTGCAGCGGCGAGAGCCCGTGCAGGTTCTGCAGGAAATAAGGGATGTAGATCTCCGTCACGACGGCGATCAGCAGGAAGGTCTGTGCGGCGTAGGTGCCGCCTAGCCCCTGCGTCGGGTCGAGCGCGCCGCGCGGCAGGAGGCGCACGCTGCCGGCCTCGCGCGCGCGGAACCAGGCGATGCCACCGACGGCCGCGATCAGCCCCACCAGGCTGCCCTGCCAGAACGTCGCCGAGCCGCCCAGCGCCACCGCCATGGCGCTCGCCGCCAGCAGCAGCAGGTTGCCCAGCGCCAGCTTGCGCGGCGGCGCGCCCGGCGGCATCCGGCGCGGCAGCGAGAGCTCCACGACCACCCATAGCAACGGCACCGCGGCGGCGAGCGAGAAGAACGCGCCGCGCCACGCCCCCGCCTCGGCGAACAGCCCGCCCACGGCGGGGCCGGCCATGGTCGCGACGCCCCAGACGACGGAGATCACCGCCATCGCCCGGCTCCACAGCCGGCGCGGGAACAGGGCGCGCACCATGGAGAAGGAGAGGGCGGAGAGCATGCCGCCGCCAAGCCCCTGCACCAGCCGGCCGGCGAGCAGCCAGCCCATGTTGTGGGCGGTCGCGCAGAGCAGGGCGCCGGCGGCGAACAGCGCCATGGCGATGCGGTAGGCGATGCGCGGACCCGCCTTGGCGAGCAGCCCCGCGGTCAGCGCGCCCGCGACCAGCGAGGCGACGACATAGATTGTCGTGCTCCACGCGAACCAGCGCAGCCCGCCGATCTCGCGCACCACGGTGGGCAGCGTGGTGGTGACGATGAAGGTGGCGATGGAGAAGACGAAGGTGCCGCCGCCGAGCGTCGCAGCGGCGCCGAGATGCGCCCGCGCGCCCATTTCGCGCCAGCTTCCTGGCCGCCGCGCGTCGTCGTCTTCGCCGTCATTCATTCTGGCCGTTCCCGTACCGCGCGATCGCGATAGGCAAGGCTCCGCACGCTGTCCACCCCGCGCCTCCCTACTTCTCGAGCCGGGCGCGCACCTTTGCGGCGATGGCATCGAGATAAGGGTCGGTGACACCGATCGCGGCCAGCCCGTCCCGGGTGTTGAACAGGTACTCCGCCCCGGTGCCGAGCGGGCCACTCGCGGTCGCGAGGCGCTCGACCACCGCTTCCTCGTCGAGGTCGCCGGCATAGGACGGACCACTCGGGTTGATGGTGAAGGCGATCGCCCAGCCGGCGTTCTTGCCATCCGGCGTCGTCACCGCCACCCAGCGCGGGATGTAGCCATCCGCCACCATCTCCCGCCGCCACAGGATGGAAAGCTCCGTGCGCGCCTCGGCGGGATCGAGGTCGAGCGCCACGCCCTCGCAGCTGCCGCCCTGGGCGAGCCCCAGCATCAGGCCCGGATGCTCCGGCGTGCCCCGCCCGCCGCGCGTCAGCAGGCAGAAGGAGCGGTGCCAGCCCTGCGCCACCACGCGCCGCCGTCCGGCGACATGGATCGCCGGGTTCCACAGCAGCGAGCCATAGCCGAACACCGAGAACGTCGCCCCCTCCGGCCGCGCCGCGAGCAATTCCGAGAGGCTGGCCTCGCGCTCCGCCTCGGTAAGCACCCGCGCCCCCTGCGTGGTCGCGCGCACCATGCCCTCCAACTCGCCGGAGAGCAGGAACTCGCGGGTCAGTTTCGGTCCCGCCTCCGGCGCGTCGCGCGCCAGGGTGGAGGGCTTCGTTCCGGCCGGCGTCAATGCGTCTCTTTGGCGAGGATGTCGCGGATCTCGATCAGGATGTCCTCGGCCTTCGGGCCAGGCGGTGCCGGCGGCGGCGGCTTGTGCATCTTCGAGATTGCCTTGACCACCCAGAAGATCGCGAAGGAGACGATGAGGAACTGGATGATGGCATTGACGAACACGCCCACGTTCAGCGTCACCGCGCCCGCGTGCTGCGCCGCCGCGAGCGTCGGGAACACCTTGCCGCGCAGGGTCACGAACACGTTGGTGAAATCGATGCCGCCGATCAGGAGCCCGATCAGCGGGTTGATGATGTCCTTGACGAGGGAGTTGACGATGCCGGTGAAGGCGGCGCCGATGACGATACCGACCGCGAGGTCGACCACGTTGCCGCGCATCACGAAGGCACGGAACTCGTCCACCCATCCGGGCTTTTTGACCGGTAGCGCCGGCATTGCCATCACAGCCTCCCTGGAATGTCGCGAAACCCGTGTATATCGGCGCGCAGCGTGGCGTGCCAACCATCAATATCCCGCAGCGAACGGCGTCGGGACGCAAAAAAACCGCGGACCGCGCAAGGCGGCCCGCGGGATTCGGGTCCCCAGGCGCGCTAGCGTACCCGGTTTTCCACCAGCTCCGTCACCACCGCGGGATCGGCGAGGGTGGAGGTGTCGCCCAGGCTGTCGGTCTCGTTCGCCGCGATCTTGCGCAGGATGCGGCGCATGATCTTGCCGGAACGGGTCTTGGGCAGGGCAGGGGCCCACTGGATCGCATCCGGCGCCGCGATGGGGCCGATTTCCTTGCGGACCCAACCGACCAGCTCCTTGCGCAGCTCCTCGGTCGGCTCCTCGCCCAGCTTCAGCGTCACGTAGGCGTAGATGCCCTGGCCCTTGATGTCGTGCGGGAAGCCCACGACGGCGGCCTCCGCCACCTTCGGGTGCGCCACCAGCGCGCTCTCGACCTCTGCGGTGCCCATGCGGTGGCCCGCGACGTTGATGACGTCATCGACACGCCCGGTGATCCAGTAATACCCGTCGGCATCCCGCCGCGCGCCGTCGCCGGTGAAGTAGAGGTTCCTGAAGGTCGAGAAATAGGTCTGCACGAAGCGGTCGTGGTCGCCGAACACGGTGCGCATCTGCCCCGGCCACGAGTCGGCGAGGCACAGATTGCCCTCGCAGGCGCCGTGCAACTCGTGGCCATCCGCATCGACGATCATCGGTCGCACGCCGGGCAGCGGCAGCGTCGCCGAGCCGGGCTTGAGCGCCGTGGCACCCGGCAGCGGCGAGATCAGGATGCCGCCGGTCTCGGTCTGCCACCAGGTGTCCACGATCGGGCAGCGATGCTCGCCGACGACGCGATGGTACCAGAGCCAGGCTTCCGGGTTGATCGGCTCGCCCACGGTGCCGAGCAGGCGGATCGACTTGCGCGAGGTCTTCTGCACCGGCGCCTCGCCGTCGCGCATCAGAGCGCGGATCGCCGTCGGCGCGGTGTAGAAGATGTTGACCTTGTGCTTGTCGCAGACCTGCCAGAAGCGCGAGCTGTCGGGATAGTTCGGAACGCCTTCGAACATCAGCGTGGTCGCGCCGTTCGCGAGCGGGCCGTAGACGATGTAGGTGTGCCCGGTGACCCAGCCGACATCGGCGGTGCACCAGTAGATGTCGCCCGGCTTGTAGTCGAACACAATCTCGTGGGTGAAGCTCGCCCACACCATGTAGCCGCCGGTGGTGTGCAGCACGCCCTTCGGCTTGCCGGTGCTGCCGGAGGTGTAGAGGATGAACAACGGGTCCTCCGCCCCCATCGGCTCCGGCGGGCAGTCCGGCGAGGCGGCCGCAGTGATCGTCGCGTAGTCGTGGTCGCGCCCGGCCTGCATCGCCACCGCGGCGCCGGTCACCTTCACCACGACGACGTTCTTCACGCCGGGGCAGGATTTGAGCGCCTCGTCGGCATTGGCCTTGAGCGGCACCTTGCGCCCGCCGCGCCGGCCTTCGTCGGCGGTGATGAGCAGGTTGGAATCGCAGTCGATCAGCCGGTTGGCCAGGCTGTCGGGCGAGAAGCCGCCGAACACCACGGAATGGATTGCGCCGATGCGCGCGCAGGCCAGCATCGCGACGGCAGCCTCCGGCACCATCGGCATGTAGATCGTGATGCGGTCGCCCTTCTTTGCGCCCAGCCCTTTCAGCGCGTTGGCGAGGCGGCCGACCTGCTCGTGCAGCTGGCGATAGGTGATGGTGCGCGAGACCGAGGGATCGTCACTCTCCCAGATGATGGCGGTGCGGTCCGGGTGCTGTGCCGCGTGACGGTCGAGGCAGGAGACGGAGGCGTTGAGCACGCCGTCCTCGAACCATTTGATCGAAACATTTCCCGCGTAGCTGGTGTTCTTGATTTTCGTGGGCGGCTTGATCCAGGCGATGCGGCGCGCCTGCTCGGCCCAGAAACGGTCGGGGTCGCGCCCGGCCGCCTCGTACATCTGCCGGTAGCGTTCGGCGGTGACATGGGCGTGGGCGGCGACCTCGGGGCGAACCGGGAAAACCTGGCCGTCGGCGGGATGGGTATCGGGCATGTTGGGTTCCCTCTCTACGTCTTGTCAGTCCAGGCCGGCCGCCGGTGGGCCGGCGGCCGGATGGCTGCGCTTGCCGGCCACGCTAGGCGCCGTCGGCCGCCGGTTCAACCGTGCGGCGCGCAGGGACGGCGCCATGGCGCCGTCCCCTTGGGCATCGTCCGCGGCCGGCCAGCGTGGCGGGCCGCCATTGCGTGCCTACTCGCGTGCGCCGATCGGCAGCACGGTGCGGCCATGGGTCTCGTTGATGACCTCGGCGGCGGCCAGGTAGAAGGCCAGGACCGCGGTGACCAGGCCCATGTAGCCGCCGAGCGTGCCAAGTTCCGGCGCGCCGAACAGATCGCCGAAGCCGAGCAGCGCGAAGGTGATCCACAGCGCGAGGAAGATCAGCATCACCGCGCGATTGAGCGCCAGCGAGCCGATCCACATGTAGAAGGTGAACACGCCCCACATGATCAGCCACCAGCCGACATAGGCGCCGGAGACGCCGTGGGCGAAGAACTCCACGAACAGCGCGAAGGTCCACCAGAACGCTCCGTACCCGCAGAACGCGACGAAGCCGAAGGTGTTGCCCTTCGACATTTCCATCAGCCCGGCGAAGAACTGGGCCGTGCCGCCGAAGGCGAAGGCGGAGGCGAGCACCAGCGGAACCTCTGTCCCTGGGAACCAGCCGGCGTTCACCATGCTGAGCATCCAGGTCGTCAGCGCGAAGCCGGAGAGCCCCAGCGGCGCGGGATTGGCGAGTTTCATCGGATTTTGACCTCCCTTGGGTTCTTGTCGGGCGTTTCGGACGTTTGACGTTATCGACACGCATCGCTTGGTCACGGACGGACAACCAGGCGCAGCCACGCCAGGCGCACCGCCGCAACATCCAGGAACTCGCCTGTCGGCGAGGCGCCGATCGTCGATCCGGACCAAGCCGGCCTCGGATCGGCATCGAGCCAAGGTCATCGCGCCGGACGGTTCGACCGTCCCTGTTTTACGGAAGCGTAATCAGGTTTCGTTCGATGTGGAAGGTTTACGCGCGAACGCCCCCTGCCGGCCGGGCCATTTCCCAACCGCGCGCAACTATTGACCCAACTCGACCGAGTCGCGTTGCCTGATCGCGGACATGCGAGGGAGGGGGCGATGCGCCGTGCCTGCCTGATCGGCTTCACGCTGCTGGC
>JAJZUI010000080.1 GCA_021847175.1 Pseudomonadota bacterium | reverse complement strand
GAGGTTCAGGGCACGACGAAGAAGCCGTACAAGCAGAAGGGTACCGGCAGCGCCCGTCAGGGCAGCCTGCGCGCGCCGCAGTTCCGTACCGGCGGCGTGGTGCACGGACCGGTTGTGCGCGACCACGGCTACGACCTGCCCAAGAAGGTGCGCCGCCTCGGGCTGATCTCGGCGCTGTCGCAGAAGGCGGCCGAGGGCAAGCTGGTGGTGCTGGACGCGGTTGCCGGCGCCAAGACGAAGGACCTGGTGAAGCAGCTTTCGGCGATGGGGCTCGGGGGTGCGCTGTTTGTCGATCGCACGGTCGACGCCGGGTTCCTTCGCGCTTCGCGTAACATTCCGGGCGTGGATGTGCTGCCGACGGTCGGCGCCAATGTCTACGACATCCTCGCCCATGACGTGCTCGCGGTGACCACCGCCGGCATCGAGGGCCTGAAGGAGCGCCTGGCATGAGCGAGGCAGCAAAGACGCGCGGGCCGAAGCTGTCGCGCGAGGAAATGTACGCGATCCTGCGTGCGCCTTTGATCACCGAGAAGGCGACGATGATGGGCGAGCACGCACAGTACGCGTTCAAGGTAGACCCGCACGCCACCAAGCCGGAGATCAAGGCGGCGGTGGAGGGGCTGTTCGGCGTCAACGTGACGGCGGTGAACACGCTGGTCGCGAAGGGCAAGACGAAGCGGTTCCGCAACCGCCCGGGCCGGCGCTCGGACGTGAAGAAGGCTTATGTCACGCTGAAGGCGGGGCAGAGCATCGATCTCACCGCGGGTCTGGCGTGAGGGGGCAGGCAAGATGGCACTGAAGCAATACAACCCCGTCACCCCGTCGCTGCGCGGCACGATCCTCATCGACCGCAGCGAGCTGTGGAAGGGCAAGCCCGTGAAGGGGCTCACCGAGGGCAAGAACGCAACCGGCGGGCGCAACAATCACGGGCATATCACCAGCCGCTTCCGTGGCGGCGGGCACAAGCGCAGCTATCGCATCATCGACTTCAAGCGGCGCAAGTTCGACGTGCCGGCGACGGTGGAGCGGCTGGAATACGACCCGAACCGCACGGCGTTCATCGCGCTGATCAAGTACGCGGACGGCGAGCTCGCCTACATCCTCGCACCGCAGCGGCTGCGT
Source organism: Pseudomonadota bacterium (assembly GCA_021847175.1). Lineage (GTDB taxonomy): Bacteria > Pseudomonadota > Alphaproteobacteria > Acetobacterales > Acetobacteraceae > JAJXXT01. The sequence continues at coordinate 14,555 of JAJZUI010000080.1, read as the reverse complement.
GCCGGCGACACGGTGGTCGCGGCTCAGCGCGCAGACATCAAGCCGGGCAACGCGATGCCGCTGGCGGCGATCCCGGTCGGCACCATCGTGCACAACGTGGAGCTGAAGCCCCAGGCCGGCGGCAAGATCGCGCGCGCCGCGGGCCAGTACGCGCAGCTCGTGGGCAAGGATGCCGGCTACGCGCAGGTCAAGCTGATGTCCGGCGAGTTGCGCCTGGTGCGCGGCGAGTGCCTGGCGACGATCGGCGCGGTGTCCAACGCTGACAACTCCAACCAGCAGATCGGCAAGGCCGGTCGCCAGCGCTGGCTCGGCCGCCGCCCGCACAACCGCGGCGTGGTGATGAACCCGGTGGACCACCCGCACGGCGGCGGCGAAGGTCGTACCTCGGGCGGCCGACATCCGGTCACGCCGTGGGGCAAGCCGACCAAGGGCTACAAGACTCGTTCGAACAAGCGGACGGATGCGCTCATCATCCGCAGCCGCAAGAAGGGCAAGGGCTGATCCGATGGCACGTTCCGTCTGGAAAGGGCCGTTCGTGGACGGCTATCTGCTCGGCAAGGCGGAGGCGTCGCGCGCCTCTGGCCGCAACGAGATCATCAAGATCTGGTCGCGTCGCTCGACCATCCTGCCGCAGTTCGTGGGGCTGACTTTCGGCGTCTACAACGGCCGCAAGTTCCTGCCGGTACAGGTCAACGAGAACATGGTCGGGCACAAGTTCGGCGAGTTCTCGCCGACGCGCACCTTCACCGGCCACAGCGCCGACAAGAAGGCGAAGCGAGGCTGAGATGAGCAAGCCCAACCATCCCCGCACGCTCGCAGACACCGAGGCACAGGCGGTGTTGCGCAACATCCGCGTGAGCCCGCGCAAGCTGAACCTGGTGGCGGCGCTGATCCGCAACCGTCCGGCCTCCGATGCCGTCGCGACGCTCACGTTCTCCAAGCGCCGGGTCGCGCAGGACGTGCGCAAGGTGCTGGAGAGCGCCATCGCGAACGCCGAGAACAACCACCAGCTCGACGTCGACCGACTGGTCGTCTCGCGAGCGGAGGTCGGCCGCTCGGTGGTGATGAAGCGTTTCCACGCGCGCGGTCGCGGTCGTTCCTCCCGGATCGAGAAGTGGATCAGCCACCTCAAGATTGTCGTGGCGGAGCGGGCGCAGGAAGAAGCCGCCGAAAAGGAGGCCGCGTAGCATGGGCCAGAAAGTCAATCCGGTCGGGCTCCGGCTCGGCATCAACCGCACCTGGGACAGCCGTTGGTTCGCGGGCAACGACTACGCGCAGTTGCTGCATGACGACCTCAAGCTGAGGAAGCATCTGCGCGCGCGCCTCTCTGGCGCCGGCGTCAGCCGCGTGGTGATCGAGCGCCCGGCGAAGAAGCCGCGCGTGACGATCTATGCCGCGCGCCCGGGCGTCGTGATCGGCAAGAAGGGCCAGGACATCGAGGTGCTGCGCAAGGAGCTGCAGAAGCAGGCCGGCGCCGAGGTGGCCCTCAACATCGTCGAGATCCGCAAGCCGGAGATCGACGCGACGCTGGTCGCGGAGAACATCGCCCAGCAGCTCGAGCGGCGCGTCGCGTTCCGCCGCGCGATGAAGCGCGCGGTGCAGTCGGCGATGCGGCTCGGCGCGCAGGGCATCCGCATCACCTGTGCGGGCCGTCTCGGTGGCGCCGAGATCGCGCGCGTCGAGTGGTACCGCGAGGGTCGCGTGCCGCTGCACACGCTGCGCGCTGACGTCGATTACGGTACCGCAACGGCAAAGACGACGTACGGTACCTGCGGGGTGAAGGTGTGGGTCTTCAAGGGCGAGATCCTCGCCCATGATCCGATGGCGGTCGACAGGCGTGCCGCCGAACAGGCGCCGCAGCGCTAAGGGAGCCTGGTCATGCTGCAACCGAAACGAACAAAGTACCGCAAGGCGCACAAGGGCCGCATCCACGGCAACGCCAAGGGGGGTACGACGCTGAACTTCGGCACCTATGGCCTGAAGGCCATGGCGCCGGAGCGCGTCACCGCGCGCCAGATCGAGGCCGCTCGTCGTGCCATCACGCGCGCGATGAAGCGTACCGGTCGCGTGTGGATCCGCATCTTCCCGGACGTACCGGTCTCGAAGAAGCCGGCCGAGGTCCGTATGGGCTCCGGCAAGGGTTCACCGGAGTTCTGGGTGTGCCGCGTGAAGCCGGGGCGGATCATGTTCGAGGTGGACGGCGTGGCGGCGGAGCTGGCGCGCGAGGCGCTTTCGCTCGGCGCCGCGAAGCTGCCGATTGCCACGAAGTTCGTGGCGCGCATTGGCGACGGTTAGCGGGGAACGGTTAGCGATGGCCAAGGAAACCAAGCCCGCAGATCTGCGGACCAAGACGATCGACGAGCTGGAAACGCTGCTGCTGGAGCTTCGGCGCGAGCAGTTCAATCTGCGGTTCCAGCGCGCCGCGGGACAGAACGAGGGCGTGGGCCGTGTGCGCATGGTGCGCCGCGATATCGCGCGGGTGAAGACGATCGTGGCCCAGCGCAAGCGCGCCCAGGCGGCCTGAGAGGACAACGAACGATGCCTAAGCGCGTGCTCATCGGGCGGGTGACGAGCGACAAAATGGACAAGACCGTGACGGTGCTTGTCGATCGTCGCGTCATGCATCCGCTCTACAAGAAGTTCATCCGCCGCTCGAAGAAATACGCGGCGCACGACGAGGCGAATGTCTGCGAGGTCGGCGACCTCGTGCGCATCGAGGAATGCCGTCCGATCAGCAAGCGCAAGACCTGGACGGTGATCGAACGAAACGGCCAGGCGCTCACCACGCCGTCGTCTCAGTCAATGGCGCAGGCATAGGAGGCGGGCGATGATCTCGGTCGAATCCAATCTCGACGTCGCCGACAACTCGGGTGCGCGCCGCGTGCAGTGCATCAAGGTGCTCGGCGGCTCCAAGCGCAAGACCGCCTCGGTCGGCGACGTGATCGTGGTGTCCGTGAAGGACGCGATTCCCCGCGGCAAGGTGAAGAAGGGCGACGTGCACCAGGCAGTGATCGTGCGCACCGCCTTTCCTGTGCGCCGCGCCGACGGCAGCGCGATCCGCTTCGATCGCAATGCAGCGGTGCTGATCAACAAGCAGGCGGAGCCGATCGGCACGCGCATCTTCGGCCCCGTGGTGCGCGAGCTGCGGGCGCGGAAGTTCATGAAGATCATCTCGCTGGCGCCGGAGGTGCTGTAATGGCCGCGCGCATTCGCAAGGGCGACATGGTCCTCGTCATCAGCGGCGCCGAGCGCGGGAAGCGCGGGGAAGTGCTGCGGGTGATGCCGGCCGAGCAGCGCGCGGTGGTGCAGGGCGTGCACGTGATGAAGCGCCACACCAAGCCGCGCGGCATGGGCCAGCCCGGCGGTATCGTTTCGGTGGAGGGGGCGATCCACCTCTCCAACCTCGCACTGGTGGACCCCAAGAGCGGCAAGCCGACCAAGGTCGGCTTCCGCGTGCTCGATGACGGGCGGAAGGTGCGCGTGGCGCGCGCCACCGGCCAGGTCATCGAGGGCTGAGGAGAAGGCCGATGGCTGAAAAGAAGACCAAGGCGCCGAAGGCTGAAGCCGCTGCCAAGCCGGCCGCGAAGGCGGCCGCGACTGCAGCAAAGGCGCCCGCCGGCGAGCGCGTCATGCCGCGCATGCAGAAGCGCTACGTGGAGATGGCGCGCCCGGCGCTGCAGAAGGAGTTCGGCTACAAGAACCCGATGCAGGTGCCGAGGCTCGAGAAGATCGTCATCAACATGGGCGTTGGCGAGGCGACGGGCGACCAGAAGAAGCTCGATGCGGCGGTGGCGGAGCTTACCGCGATCGCCGGGCAGAAGCCGGTGAAGACGCTGGCGAAAAAGGCGATCGCCGGCTTCAAGATCCGCAAGGGCCTGCCAATCGGCTGCAAGGTCACGCTGCGCCAAGCGCGGATGTACGAGTTCCTCGACCGGCTGGTGACCATCGCGTTGCCGCGGGTGCGCGACTTCCGCGGCCTCGCGGCCAACAAGGGCTTTGACGGGCGCGGCAACTTCGCCATGGGTCTCAAGGAACAGATCGTTTTCCCCGAGATCGTCTACGACAAGGTCGACGCCATCCGCGGCATGGACATCATCTTCGTCACCACGGCGAAGACCGATGCCGAGGCGAAGGCGTTGCTGCGGCAGTTCGACCTGCCGTTCGCCAGCTGACGGGAAAGTGCCGGACCGGAGCGGCTTCGCTTCGGAAATGTAACGGAGTTTGGAAAACCACCGGCGTGTGCCGGACAGGTTCCGGAGGGTGAAGACGGTATGGCTAAGACCTCTGCAGTGAATCGCAACGCCAAGCGTGAGCGTATGGCCAAGCGCGACAACGCCAAGCGTCGCGCGCTGAAGGCGATCGTGATGGACCGCTCGAAGGCCGTCGAGGATCGGTTCGAGGCGTCGCTCAAGCTTGCGGAGCTGCCGCGCAACGGGGCCAAGGTGCGCGTGCGGCTGCGCTGCGCGCTGACCGGGCGGTCGCGCGGCAACTATCGCAAGTTCAAGCTGTGCCGCATCGCGCTTCGGGACCTCGCCAACAACGGCCAGATCCCCGGCATGGTGAAGGCGAGCTGGTAGGGAACGCGCCATGTCCATGACCGATCCCCTGGGTGACATGCTCACCCGCATCCGCAACGCGCAGCGTGAGCGCCATGCCTCCTGCGTGGCCCCGGCATCCAAGCTGCGCGCCAACGTGCTGGACGCGCTCAAGCGCGAGGGCTTCATCCGCGGCTTCTCCGCCGAGGAGGTGCGCCCCGGTATCGCGCGGCTGCGCATCGAACTGAAGTACAACGAGGGCGAGCCGGCGATCAAAGAGATCACCCGCGTCTCGCGCCCCGGACGGCGCGTCTATTCCGGTATCCGCGAGCTGCCGCGTGTCTATGCGGGCCTCGGCGTCTCGATCCTCTCCACGCCACGCGGCGTGATGAGCGATGCCGAGGCGCGCGCCGCGAATGTCGGCGGCGAAGTGCTGTGCCGGGTGTTCTGAGGAGCGGACGATGAGTCGCGTTGGCAAATATCCGGTCGCAATCCCCTCGGGGGTGCAGGTGGCACTCGCCGGGCGCACGCTCGCGGTCAAGGGTAAGCTCGGCGAGCTCAAGCTCGAGCTTACCGATCTCGTGGACGCCAAGGTGGAGGACGGGAGGTTCTCCGTGGCACCCCGCGGCAACACCACGCAGGCGCGCATGATGTGGGGCACCACGCGGGCGCTGGTTGCGAGCATGGTGCGCGGTGTGAACGAGGGCTACTCGAAGTCGATGGAGATCACCGGAACCGGTTACCGCGCCGCGGTGCAGGGCCAGAACCTCGTGATGAACCTCGGCTTCTCGCACGACGTGGTCTATGCCATTCCCAACGGCATCAAGATCACCTGCGAGCGGCCCACGGCGATCAAGGTCGAGGGCATGGACAAGCGCCTGGTCGGGCAGGTCTGCGCCGAACTGCGCACCTGGCGGCCGCCTGAGCCATACAAGGGCAAGGGCATGAAGTTCGACGGCGAGCAGATCCGGCGGAAGGAAGGCAAGAAGAAGTGAGCACGGGCAACGACATGCAGGCGCGCCGCCGTGCCCGCCTGCGCTTCGCGCTGCGGCGCAAGGCCTCGGGCCGGCCGCGGCTCTCGGTTTTCCGTTCCGGCAAGCACATCTACGCGCAGGTCATCGACGACGGCGCCGGCCGCACGCTGGCCGCCGCCTCCTCGCTCGACCGGGCGCTGCGCGAGAGCCTGCGAACCGGCGCGGACAAGGACGCGGCCGCGGCCGTCGGCAAGTTGGTCGCCGAGCGCGCGCTCGCGGCCGGTGTCTCCGCCGTGGTCTTCGACCGCGGCGCCTATCTCTACCATGGCCGCGTCAAGGCGCTGGCCGAGGCTGCCCGCGAGGGCGGTCTTTCGTTCTGAGGACAACGCAAATGGCACGGGAACCGCGCGAGGGCGGACGGGGCGGTCGGGATCGCGACCGCGGCGGCGATCGCGACCGGCAGGGCGACGATCTGATCGACAAACTCGTCACCATCAACCGCGTTGCCAAGGTGGTGAAGGGCGGGCGTCGCTTCGCCTTCGCGGCGCTGGTCGTCGTCGGCGACCAGAAGGGCCGCGTCGGCTACGGCGCAGGCAAGGCGCGCGAGGTGCCGGAGGCGATCCGCAAGGCGACGGAGCGGGCCAGGCGTGGTCTCATCCATGTGCCGATGAAGGAGGGCCGCACCCTGCACCACGACGTCACCGGTCATTTCGGTGCCGGCACGGTGGTGCTGCGCAGCGCGCCGGCCGGTACCGGCATCATCGCCGGCGGCCCGATGCGCGCCGTGTTCGAATCCCTCGGCATTGGCGACGTGGTGGCCAAGAGCATCGGCAGCCGCAACCCGCACAACATGGTCAAGGCGACCTTCGCGGCGCTGCGTCGCAGCGCCAGCCCGCGCAGCGTGGCTGCCCGCCGCGGCAAGAAGGTCTCGGACATCCTCGGCCGTCGCGACGGCCATGGGCACGAGGCGCATGGCCACGAGGCGCACGCGCAGGAGGGCGCAGATGCCTGATTCCGCACAGGTGAAGGTGACGCAGATCGCCTCGGCAGCCGGCCGCAAGCCCGGCCAGAAGGAGACGCTGCTGGGCCTCGGCCTCAAGGGGATCGGCCGCACGCGTGTGCTCGCCGACACACCCTCGACCCGCGGCATGATCCGCAAGGTCGCGCACCTGGTGCGCGTGGAGAAGCTCGCCTGACCGCGCAGGCGGCGGGTGTGGGAGAGATGCGATGAAGCTCAACGAATTGCGCGACAACGAGGGCGCGCGCCTCAAGTCCAAGCGGCTCGGCCGTGGCATTGGCTCGGGCAAGGGCAAGACCTCGGGCAAGGGCGTAAAGGGCCAGAAGGCGCGCGAGGGCGTGTCCCTCAACGGCTTCGAGGGCGGCCAGCTGCCGATCTATCGCCGGCTGCCGAAGCGGGGCTTCGTCAATCCGTCGCGGCGCGAATACGCCCCCGTCAATCTCGGCCGCCTGGCTCAGGCGATCGAAGCCGGGCGGATCGACGCGGCGCAGCCGATCACCGAGGCGGTGCTGGCCGGCGCGGGCCTGGTGCGTAACGGCAAGGCAGGCGGCAGCAAGGTCGCTGGCGTGCGCCTGCTCGCCAGCGGCGAGATCGGGCGTGCGGTGACGATCGAGGTTTCCGGCGCCTCGGCGGCGGCAGTCGCGGCGGTGGAGGCCGCGGGCGGCAAGGTCGTGCTGCCCACGCCTGCCGCCGCGTCGTAGCTTTCAGTCCCCATGCGGGCTTCCTGGCGGCGCTGCCCGGGTGACCGGCGGCGCCGTCTGTTGTTGGGGCCCCTGCCTGCCGCCACCAGCCGCCTGACCGCGCCCGGCTGGCGCAACTCGGTTTCCATCGGGCCGATCCTGGTCTAGATCGGCGCGACGTCCGGAGAACAGCCCATGGCCTCGGCCGCCGAACAAATCGCCTCGAACATGAGCCTCGCCTCTTTCGGCAAGGCGACGGAACTCAAGCAGCGCATCTGGTTCACCCTCGGCGCGCTGCTGGTCTACCGGCTGGGTACCTATGTTCCGGTCCCCGGCGTCAACGCCGCGGTGATGGCGCAGATGCTGTCGCAGCAGGGCGGCGGCATCCTCGGCATGTTCAACATGTTCTCGGGCGGCGCGCTCGGGCGCATGACCGTCTTCGCACTCAACATCATGCCCTACATCAGCGCGAGCATCATCATCCAGCTGATGACCGCGGCCATCCCCTCGCTCGACGCGCTGAAGAAGGAGGGCGAGTCGGGCCGCATCAAGATGAACCAGTACACCCGATACCTCACGGTGATCATCGCGGCGTTCCAGTCGTATGGGATTGCGGTCGGGCTCGAGAGCATGCACAGCAGCGTGGGGCCCGCGGTCGCCGATCCCGGCATGTTCTTCCGCGTCTCGACGGTGATCACGCTGGTCGGCGGCACGATGTTCCTGATGTGGGTGGGCGAGCAGATCACGGCGCGGGGCATCGGCAACGGCACCAGCCTCATCATCATGTCCGGCATCATCGCCAACGTGCCGAACGCGCTCGCCTCGCTGCTTGAGCTCGGGCGCACCGGCGCGCTGTCGCCGATGTTCATCGTCGGCTTCCTGCTGCTCGCGGTGGGCGTGATCGCGTTCATCGTGTTCATGGAGCGGGCGCACCGGAAAATCGTCGTGCAATACCCGAAACGCCAGGTCGGCAACCGCATGTTCGGCGGCGACTCCACGCACATGCCACTCAAGGTCAACACCTCGGGCGTGATCCCGCCGATCTTCGCGAGCTCCATCCTGCTGATCCCGGCCACGATCGCGGGCTTCTCGGCGCAGTCCGGCAGCGCGCCGGGCTGGCTCGCGACCATGGGCCAGCTGCTCTCCGGCGGCTCGCCGCTGTACCTGATCCTCTATTCGGCGCTGATCATCTTCTTCAGCTATTTCTACACCGCCGTCGTGTTCAACCCGCAGGAGACCGCGGACAACCTCAAGAAGTACGGCGGCTTCATTCCCGGCATCCGCCCGGGCTCCGCAACCGCAGAATATTTCGATTACGTACTGACACGGCTGACCACCGTCGGCGCTATCTACCTCGTCATCGTCTGCCTGCTGCCGCAGATCCTGATCAGCGACTACGGCGTGCCGTTCTACTTCGGCGGCACCAGCCTGATGATCATCGTCTCGGTCACCATGGACACGGTGACGCAGGTCCAGTCGCACCTGCTCGCCCACCAGTACGAGGGGCTGATCCGCAAGGCGCGCGTGAAGGGGCGAGGGCGTTGAGGCTCGTTCTTCTCGGACCGCCCGCCGCGGGCAAGGGCACGCAGGCCAAGCGACTTGATGATCGTTACGGCACCGTCCAGATCGCGACTGGCGACATGCTGCGCGCCGAGATCGCGGCCGGCACGCCGATCGGCCTCAAGGTCAAGGAAGTGATGCGAGCCGGCCAGCTGGTCTCCGACGACATCGTCATCCACATGCTCGAGGCGCGCATCGTCCGCCCGGACTGCGCCAAGGGCTTCATCCTCGACGGCTTCCCGCGCACCGTGGAGCAGGCCAAGGCACTCGACGCGATGCTGGCGAAGAACGGCATGACGCTCGACGCCGTGCTCGAGCTCAAGGTCGACGACGCGGCGCTGATCGAGCGGGTCGCCGGGCGTTTCACCTGCGCGAGCTGCGGCGAGGGCTATCACGACAAGTTCAAGCCGACGAAGGTTCCCGGCACCTGCGACCGCTGCGGCGGGCACGAGTTCATCCGCCGCCCGGACGACAACCGCGAGACCATCGCGGCCCGCCTTGTCGCTTACCACACCCAGACCGAGCCCATCCTGGCCTACTACGCCGCGAGCGGCCGGCTGAAATCGGTGGACGGCATGGCGGGGATGGACCAGGTCACGGCGTCGCTGACCGCGATCCTTGACCAGCTCCGTTCGGCGTGAGCGGGTGGTGATGGCCGCCTTGCGTCCTAGGTATGGCTCCGAAGCCTCTGCTCACGAAAATTTGATCGGTTCGCGTTGACTCACGCCGCCCCCCGGCTATAACCCCGCCCTGCGGCACCCGGATCCGGGTGCCGTCAATCGTTTATGGTCGCCGGGCGTCCTCCGTGTGCGCAGATCGAGCGTGTGCGCGGACAGGTTCCGGCTAGCAGGAGTCCACTTCGTGGCGCGAATTGCCGGCGTTAACATTCCCGCCAACAAGCGGGTGACCATCAGCCTGCGTTACATCTACGGGGTCGGTCCGGCCAAGGCGCAGGAGATCTGCGACAAGCTCGGCATCCCCGCGGAGCGCCGCGTGAACCAGCTCTCCGACGACGAGGTGCTGCGCATCCGCGAGATGGTGGACCGTGACTTCCGCGTCGAGGGCGACCTGCGGCGCGAGGTGGCGATGAACATCAAGCGCCTGATGGATCTCGGCTGCTACCGCGGCCTGCGGCACCGCCGCGGCCTGCCGGTGCGCGGCCAGCGCACCCACACCAACGCCCGCACCCGCAAGGGCAAGGCGGTGGCGATCGCCGGCAAGAAGAAGGTGACGAAGTAACCGGGCAACCCCCCGCCCTCGTTACGCGTTCGACACAGGACAGGACATTCGACCCATGGCGAAACCCGCCACCGCCGCGCGCACCCGCAAGAAGGAGCGCAAGAACATCACTTCCGGCGTCGCCCATGTCGCGGCCACGTTCAACAACACGATCGTGACCATCAGCGACGCCCAGGGCAACGCCATCGCCTGGTCCTCCGCCGGCAGCCAGGGCTTCAAGGGCAGCCGCAAGTCTACGCCGTACGCGGCGCAGGTCGCGGCCGAGGATGCCGGACGCAAGGCGCGCGAGCACGGGATGGAGACGCTCGAGATCGAGGTGAGCGGCCCCGGTTCCGGCCGCGAGAGCGCGCTGCGCGCCCTGCAGACGGTCGGCTTCGCCATCACCGCAATCCGCGACATGACGCCGATTCCGCACAACGGTTGCCGCCCGCGCAAGCGCCGCCGCGTCTGATCCTACGCCGTCCCGTCCGCGTCCTCCGGCCTCGAGCGCGTCGTTCCGCGCCCGGCCCCCATCATCACGAGGTGCCGCATGTCCATGCAGAAGAACTGGGAGTCTCTGCGAAAGCCCGAGAAGCTCGAGGTCGAGCCCGGGACCGATCGTTCCCGCGTGGCCACCATCATCGCCGAGCCGCTGGAGCGCGGCTTCGGCATGACGCTGGGCAACGCGCTGCGCCGCGTGCTGCTGTCCTCGCTGCAGGGCGCGGCGGTGACCGCGGTGCAGATCGACGGCGTGCTGCATGAATTCAGCTCCATCCCCGGCGTGCGCGAGGATGTGACCGACATCGTGCTCAACGTGAAGCAGCTCGGCCTGCGCATGCATGGCGACGGGCCGCGGCGCATGGTGCTCTCCGCGACCGGCCCGGGCGAGGTGAAGGCGGGCCAGATCCAGGCCGGCCACGATATCGACATCATGAACCCCGAGCTCGTGTTGTGCACCCTCGACGACGGCGTGAAGCTCGGCATGGAGTTCACGGTGCAGGCCGGCAAGGGCTACGTCGCCGCCGCCGACAACCGGCCGGAGGATGCGCCGATCGGCCTCATTCCGGTGGACAGCATCTACTCGCCGGTACGCCGCGTTTCCTACCGCGTGGAGCCCACCCGCGTCGGGCAGAAGACCGACTACGACAAGCTGCTGCTGACCGTGGAGACCAACGGCGCGGTGACGCCGGAGGACGCGGTGGCGCTGGCCGCGCGCATCGTTCAGGACCAGCTCTCGCTGTTCGTCAACTTCGAGGAGCCGCAGCAGATCTCGCTGTCGGAGCCCGCGGAGGAGCTGCCGTTCAACCCGAACCTGCTGCGCAAGGTCGACGAGCTCGAGCTCTCGGTGCGCAGCGCCAACTGCCTGAAGAACGACAACATCGTCTATATCGGCGACCTGGTGCAGAAGACCGAGCAGGAAATGCTGCGCACGCCGAATTTCGGCCGCAAGTCGCTCAACGAGATCAAGGAAGTGCTGGCCTCCATGGGGCTTTCGCTCGGCATGACCGTGACCGGCTGGCCGCCGGAGAACATCGAGGATCTGATCAAGCGTCTCGGCGAAGGCTTCTGAGGCGGGGAGAGGCACCATGCGTCACGGCGTTGCCGGGCGGAAGCTCGGCGTTACCACCACCCATCGCGCGGCGATGTTCCGCAACCTTGCGCAAGCACTGCTCAAGCACGAGCAGATCACCACGACGCTGCCGAAGGCGAAGGAGCTGCGTCCCGTGGCCGAGAAGCTCATCACGCTGGGCAAGCGCGGCGGGCTGGCCGCACGTCGGCAGGCGTACGCGCAGCTGCGTGACGACGTGATCGTCGCCAAGCTCTTCGGCCCGCTCGCCGAGCGCTACAAGGACCGCCAGGGTGGCTATCTGCGCGTGCTCAAGGCCGGCATGCGCCATGGCGATGCCGCCGACATGGCGGTGATCGAGTTCGTCGACCGCGACGTTGCGGCCAAGGGCCTGGACAGCGGCCCGAAGCAGGTCGTGGAAGAGGAAGAGACCGAGGCGGAATAACCGCCCCGGTCATCGCATTCCTTCAGGCTCCTCCGCGCGGGCGGCTGAACAGCTGCCGCCGCATCGCGGGCACATAGCCGATCGCGACGAAGCCCGCCTTCTCCAGCACGCGCCGGGAACCGCGGTTGCGCGGCATCGCGAAGCCGCGCACGCGCGCGAGGCGCAGCCGGCCGTCCGCGAGCGCCATGCAGGCGGCGGCGAGTTCGCTGGCATAGCCTTGCCCCCACGCCCGCCGCGCGAGGAAATAGGCAAGTTCCGCGCCCCAGCCGGGATCGAACGGATCGTCATAGAGCCCGCCCCAGCCGATGATCCGTCCGTCCCGCCGCGTCGCGATCACCCAGGGCGCATAGCCGAGCCGGCGCCGCTGCTTCTCGTGCGTTCTCGCATACAGCCCGCACGCGACGAGGGAGCGCTGCGCATGCGTGTGCCGCATCGCGCGCCGGTCGCCGAGGATCGCGTACAGCGCCGGCAAGTCGCGCGGCCGCGGCGGGCGCAGCACCAGGCGCGCGGTCTCGATCGTGGCGGAGGCAGGGTAGGGGAGCACGCCCGCATCTTCTGTCGCGGGCGCCTAGGGTCGCAAGTGCGCGTCGTTTCGCCGCGGCGCCCGGCGGTCTAAGCTCGTACCGTGCCCGCGCGCCCGAAATCCCCGAGCCTGTTCGCCGCCCCGCCGGCCGCGCCGCTTGCCGACCGGCTGCGGCCGCGCACGCTCGCGGACATCGTGGGCCAGGACCACCTGCTCGGCCCCGAGGGCACGCTCACGCGCATGCTCGCGCGCGGCTCGCTCGCCTCGCTGATCCTCTGGGGTCCGCCAGGCGTGGGTAAGACCACCATCGCGCGGCTGCTCGCGGACCGCGCGGGGCTGGAGTTCGTGCAGCTTTCCGCGGTGTTCTCCGGCGTCGCCGACCTCAAGCGCGCGTTCGACGCGGCGCGCGACGCGCCCCGCCGCACGCTGCTGTTCGTCGACGAGATCCACCGCTTCAACCGCGCGCAGCAGGACGCGTTTCTGCCCGTCGTCGAGGCCGGGATCGTCACCCTCGTCGGTGCCACAACGGAGAACCCCTCGTTCGCGCTCAACGGCGCGCTGCTGTCGCGCTGCCAGGTGCTGGTGCTGCGCCGGCTCGACGACGCGGCGCTGGAACAGCTTCTGGTCCGCGCCGAGGAGATCGCGCCGCTGCGCCTGGTGCCGCAGGCCCGCGCGGAGCTGCGCGCCATGGCCGACGGCGACGGGCGCGCGCTGCTCAACATGGCCGAGCAGATCCAGGCGCTGCCGCCGGACACGCCGCCGCTCGACCCCGAGGCGCTGGAGAGCCTGATCGCGCGCCGCGCCGCGCTCTACGACCGCGACCGGGAGGAGCACTACAATCTCATTTCGGCCCTGCACAAATCGCTGCGCGGCTCGGACCCCGATGCCGCGCTCTACTGGCTCGCGCGCATGCTCGCCGGCGGCGAGGACCCGCGCTACATCGCCCGCCGCCTGGTGCGTTTCGCGGTCGAGGATATCGGCATGGCGGACCCCAACGCGCTGACGCAGGCGCTGGCGGCGTGGGAAACGTATGAGCGGCTCGGCTCGCCGGAAGGCGAGCTCGCGATCGCGCAGTCCGTGCTCTATCTCGGTACGGCGCCGAAATCGAACGCCGGCTACGCCGCACTCGGCGCCGCGCGGCGGGCGGCGCGCGACCATGGCAGCCTGATGCCGCCCGCGCACATCCTCAACGCGCCGACCAAGCTGATGCAGGAGCTGGGCTACGGCGCCGGCTACGCCTATGACCACGACACGGAGGACACGTTCTCCGGCCAGAACTACTTTCCGGACGGCATGGCGCGCGAGACCTTCTACACGCCGAGCGAGCGCGGCTTCGAGCGCGAGGTCTCCCGCCGCCTCGCCTACTGGGCGAAGCTGCGCGCGGAGCGTCGCGAATGAGCGTCGAGACCCTCACCGTCGGCGCGGACGAGGCCGATATACGCCTCGACCGGTTCGTGCGCCGCAAGCGGCCCGGCCTGCCGCAGGTCGCGATCCAGCGCCTCTGCCGCACCGGCCAGATCCGCGTCGACGGCCGCCGCGCGGAGGCTTCGGACCGGCTCGCCGCCGGGCAGAGCGTGCGCCTGCCGCCGACCGCGCCGGCGGCACAGCCCGCACGCCCGGCGCCGGACGCGCGGCTCGCGGCGGAGCTGGAACGGCTCATCCTCTACCGCGACGACCACATCCTCGTGCTCGATAAGCCCGCGGGCCTGCCGACGCAGGGGGGCCCCGGCATCACGCGCCATCTCGACGGCCAGCTCGACGCGCTGCGCTTCGGCGCCGAGGAACGGCCGCGCCTGGTGCATCGCCTCGATCGCGAGACCTCGGGCGTGCTGGTGCTGGCGCGCACGGCGTCGGTCGCGGCCCGCCTCGCCGCCGCGTTCCGCGGCCGCGACGTGCAGAAGACATACTGGGCGGTCGTGGTCGGCCGTCCGGTCCCGGTCGAGGGGCGCATCGACGCGCCGCTTTCCCGCCGCGCGGGCGCGCGCGCGGACCGCGTGGCCGTCGCCGAACCGGGCGACGCGCAGGCGGCGCGGGC
>JAJZUI010000079.1:11256-15685 GCA_021847175.1 Pseudomonadota bacterium | reverse complement strand
GGCGGCGGGGCGGCGGAGGTCGGGGCGCTGGCGACGGCGACGTTGCTGGGCTCGGCGTGCCTCACGCTGCTGGCGCCGCGCGTGGTGGCCCGGTTCGGGACGCGGCGCACGCTGATGGCGCTCGGGTTGCTGATGGCGGCGACCGGGCTCGGGTTTGCCTGGTTCGACGGGTTCCTGCCGCTGCTGCTGGTGGCGTTCGTGGGCACGCTCAATCCTTCGGCCGGCGACGTCAGCGGGTTCGTGCCGGTGGAGCACGCGCGGCTCGCGGTCTCGGTGGCGGATACGGAGCGCACGGCGCTGTTCGCGCGCTACAGCCTGGCGGGATCGCTGCTGGCGGCGTTCGGGGCGTTGCTCGCCGCCCTGCCGCAGATCGCGGCGCCGCGCTTCGGCATCGCGCCGCTCGTGGCGATGCGCGCGATGTTCCTGCTCTATGCCGCGATCGGCGTGGCGGCGGCGGCCGCGTATGCGGGGATCACGGCGGATGGCGAGGTCGCGGGGGCAGTGCCGGCGCCGCTGGGGCCCTCGCGGCGGCGCGTGTGGGGGCTGGCGGCGCTGTTCTCCGTGGATGCGTTCGGCGGCGGGCTGTTCGTGCAGTCGCTGCTGGCGCTGTGGCTGCTGCGCCATGTCGGGCTGTCGCTGGCGGCGACGTCATCGGTGTTCTTCTGGTCCGGCCTGCTGGCGGCGTTTTCCTATCTCGTCGCGGTGCCGCTGGCGCGGCGGATCGGGCTGGTCAACACGATGGTGTGGACGCACCTGCCGTCCAACCTCGCGGTGATGGCGATCCCGTTCGTTTCGAGCCCGGCGGGGGTGGTGGCGCTTTGGCTGTTCCGCAGCGCGCTGTCGCAGATGGATGTGCCGACGCGCTCCTCCTACGTCATGGCGGTGGTGACGCCGGCGGAACGGGCGGCGGCGGCGAGTGCCACCGCGGTGCCGCGCAGCCTCGCGGCCTCGGTGGCGCCGTCGCTGGCGGGGCCACTCTTCGCATCCGGGTTCGGCTGGCCGCTGCTGGCGGGCGGCGCACTCAAGGCCGGGTACGACCTGGCGCTGCTGGCGTTGTTTCGCCGCGTGCGTCCGCCGGAGGAGGGGTGAGGCTGGCCAAGGTGGCGCGCCGGGCGCTAAGCACTCGGCGGTGAGCCAGGCGGTCGATCTCTTCTTCTATGCGCTCGTAGCGCTCGTGGTGATCATCGATCCCGCGGGGACGGCGGTGATGTTCATCGGGCTCACGCCGCAGAACACGGCGGCTGAGCGGGCGAGCCAGGCGCGGCGGGCATGCTTCATTGCGTTTCTCGTGCTCGCGGTGTTCGGGCTCGGGGGCGAGCTGCTGCTGCTGCGGCTGGGCATCTCGCTCGCGGCGATGAAGGTGGCGGGCGGCATCCTGCTGTTCCTGACCGCGGCCGACATGGTGACGGCGAAGGGCGTGCTGCGCGCGACCAGCGAGGAGCGCGCCGCGATGATCCGCACACACGAGGACATCGCGGTGTTTCCGTTGGCGATCCCCTTCCTCGCGGGGCCGGGCGCGATGACGACGATGGTGGTGCTGCACGCGCGTGCCGCGGGCAATCCGCTCGCGATCGGGGCAATCGAGGTGGCGCTCGCGCTGGTGCTGGCGGGGACGCTGGCGGCGTTGCTGCTGGCGCGGCAGATCTCGCGGCTGCTGGGCGTCACCGGGGCGAACGTGGTCGGGCGGGTGCTCGGCGTGCTGCTGGCGGGGCTGGCGGCGCAACTGGTGCTCGACGGCGTGCGGCAGGCATGGGGGATTTAGGCTGCGGTAACTGATTACCGCATTCCGAAAGCCTTGACGGAACGTGGCGGCTCGACCATAAGCCGCGACGATTTGCACGGGATTGTTCCGATGAAAACCACCGCCTCGCTGAAGCCCGCCGAGGTCAAGCGCGACTGGGTACTGATCGATGCCGACGGGCTGGTGCTCGGCCGGCTCGCCACCATTGTCGCCAACCGGCTGCGCGGCAAGCACAAGCCGCAGTTCACGCCGCATGTCGATTGCGGCGACGAGATCGTGATCGTCAACGCCGAGAAGGTGCGCGTGACCGGGCGCAAGGCGGAGCAGTCCGTCTTCTACTGGCACACCGGCTATCCCGGAGGGATCAAGGGGGCCTCGGTCGCCGAGCGGCTGGCCTCGAAGCGGCCGGAGCAGGTGATCGAGAAGGCGGTGGAGCGGATGATCACCCGCGGCCCGCTGCAGCGTAAGCAGATGAAGCATCTGCATGTGTATGCCGGCGCCGAGCATCCCCATGCCGGCCAGGCGCCGAAGCCGCTCGATATCGCGGCCATGAACCGCAAGAACCGGAGGGGCTGACGCATGTCCGCAACCCAGACCCGTACGCTCGCCGACCTCAAGGATCTCGCGGTCGCCTCCGCGCAGCAGGCAGAGGCCGCGCCGAAGCGCGAGCCGAAGCGCGACGCGCAGGGCCGTGCCTATGCGACCGGCCGGCGCAAGAACGCCGTCGCGCGCGTGTGGGTGAAGCCCGGCAAGGGCGAGATCACCGTGAACGGCAAAAAGGTGGGGCAGTATTTCGCCCGCCCGGTGCTGCGCATGATCATCACCCAGCCCTTCCTGGTTGCCGACCGCTACAACCAGTTCGACGTGCAGTGCACGGTGACGGGCGGCGGGCTCTCGGGCCAGGCGGGGGCGGTGCGGCACGGGATTTCGCGCGCGCTCACTTATTATGAGCCGGAGCTGCGCGGCATCCTCAAGGCCGCCGGGTTCCTCACGCGCGACAGCCGTGCCGTCGAGCGCAAGAAGTACGGCCGCGCCAAGGCGCGACGCAGCTTCCAGTTCAGCAAGCGCTGATCCGCGTCTTCATATCCTTGCGTTGGGCGAGGGGCGGGTCGGCAGACCCGCCCCTTGTTCTTTAAGGTCCATGGCACGACGATCCTCACGAGAGGGAACGAGCATGAGCACACCGAGCATCTTCATCGACGGCGAAGCGGGCACCACGGGGCTGGGCATCCGCGAACGTCTCGCGCGCCTGCCCGTCGCGGTGAAGAGCCTGCCGGAGGCGCTGCGCAAGGACCCTGCGGCGCGGCGCGACATCATGGCGGCGGTGGACCTTGTCGTGCTCTGCCTGCCGGATGCGGCGGCGAAGGAAAGCGTCGCGCTGGCCGGCGAGCTCGGCGATCGCGCGCCCAGGATCCTCGATGCCAGCACCGCGCATCGCGTCGCCGAGGGCTGGGTCTATGGGTTCGCGGAGATGGCGCCGGGCCAGGCGCGGATGATCGCGCAGGCGACGCGCGTGGCCAATCCCGGCTGCTATCCCACGGGCGGCATCGCGCTGCTGCGTCCGCTGGTCGATGCGGGGCTGATGGCGCCGGACCATCCGGTGACGGTGAATGCGGCGAGCGGCTACTCCGGCGGCGGCAAGGCGCTGATCGCGGCACACGAGGCATCGGGCGGGCCCGCCTTCAACCTTTACGGCCTCGCGCTGGAGCACAAGCATGTGCCGGAGCTGCAGAAGAACGCGCGCCTCACGCGGCGGCCGATCTTCGTGCCCTCCGTCGCGCATATCAGGCAGGGCATGATCGTCTCGGTGCCGCTGCATCTGGACACGCTGCCGGGCAAACCCTCCGCGGCTGACCTGCACGAGTGCCTCGCGCGTCGCTACGCGGGGGCGGAACTGGTTTGCGTGGCGCCGGGCAACTCGGATCTGGACATCGCGGAACTGGTGGATACCGACCGGATGGTCCTGCGCGTGCACGGCAACGAGAAGCAGCGCCAGGCGGTACTGACGGCGAGCCTCGACAATCTGGGCAAGGGGGCATCGGGAGCCGCGGTGCAGAACATCGCGCTGATGCTCGGGCTTTCGGCGCACACGCATGTGATGGAGGAGGCGGTTGCCTGACGCGCTATTGCCGATGACGGGGCCGCTCTATGCGCTGGGCGAGCGGCGGCCGCGGGTGGCGGCGGATGCGTTCGTGGCACCGACGGCCGCGGTGATCGGCGATGTGGACATCGGGCCGCAGTCGGGCGTCTGGTTCGCCTGCGTGTTGCGCGCCGACACGAGCGACATAAGGGTGGGTGCGCGCACCAACATCCAGGACGGCACCATCGTGCACGTGAACCACGGGATGCCGACACATATCGGGGACGACGTGACGATCGGGCATGCGGCGATCATCCATGCCTGCACGCTGATGGACCGCGCCTTCGTCGGCATGGGCGCAACGGTGCTGGACAACGCGGTGATCGAGGAGGGCGGCGTGCTGGCGGCGGGCGCGCTGCTGACGCCGGGCAAGCGCATCGGTCGGTTCGAGCTGTGGCAGGGCTCGCCCGCGCGGCTGGCGCGGGTGATGTCGCCTGAGGAGCGGGCGCGCTTCGACACCAACGCGGTGCAGTATCTCGAGCGCGCGGCGGAGTTCCGCGCGATGCTGCGCGGCGCCTGAGAGGCGGGGGTGCGGCGGCTACTCGGCG
>JAJZUI010000079.1:0-11156 GCA_021847175.1 Pseudomonadota bacterium | reverse complement strand
GCATGTAGCTCAGGCGCGGCGGACGAAGCTCCCGGTGCCGGGCGGGGCGAGGACGCGCTCGCCATCCCACACGACTTCGCCGCGCAGGATGGTGGCGGCGACGCGCGCCTTCATCGCGCGCCCATGCCAGGGCGACCAGCGCTGGTCCTCGCGATCGACGATGGCGGCTTCGTCGAAAATCCAGTCGCGGCGCTCCAGGACGACGAGGTCGCAGTCCATGCCGGGGCGCAGATGGCCCTTGCGGTGCGCGAGGCCGTGGAAGCTGGCGGGCGCCTCGGCGCAGTAGCGCGCCATCAGCGTGAGCGGCAGGCCACGCTCGATGAGCAGGCTCGCCATCAGGGGCGCGAAGCTCTGCTCGCCGACCAGGCCCGCGGAGCAGGCGAAGATGTCCGCGCTGTTCTTGCGCGCGAGCGGCCAGGGGGCGTGGTCGGTGGAGACGTAGGCGACCTTGCCTGCGAGGAGGCGCTGCCAGACCGCTTCCACTTCCGCGATGGTGCGGAAGGGCGGGTTGCATTTGCCGCGGCCGGCGAGGCGGACGAGATCGTCCTCGGTCATGCAGAGATACTGGATGCAGGTCTCGCCGGTGGTCTCGGCACCCATGCCGCGGAAGGTCTCCGCGATGTCGAAGCCGCGGGCGAGGGAGGAATGGGCGATGTGGACATGGGCGCCGGTTTCCATCGCCAGCTCGAAGATCTCGAGATCGGCGAGGGTCTCGGCAAGCGGCGGGCGGGTGCGCGCGTGCATGATTGGATGCGTTTCGCGGGCCTCGCGCGCCCGCGCGGTGAGGTGTTCGACGAGCTCCTGATCCTCGTTGTGCACCGCGACGGGCAGGCCGGTTTTCGCGATCTCGCGGAAGGCCGCAAGCATCGTAGGGTGGTCGATGCGCGGGAAGCGCACCGCGTCATACTCGTAGGTCGAGAGCTTGAAGGCTGAGATGCCGGCGGCGGCGAGTTCCGCGATGGCATCGACGCCGCCCTGCTTGCGGATGGTGCCGTAGAGCGCCACGTCGACATGCGCGTCTGCCTCGACGCGCGCGATCTTGGCGGCGAGCACCGATGCGTCCGTCACCGGCTGCGGGATGTCGTAGGGCATGTCGACGCAGGTGGTGACACCGCCGGCCGCGGCGGAGCGCGTGGCGCCGGCGATGCCGTCCCAGCCGAGGGCGGAGGACGTGTGCATGTGCCCGTCGACCAGGCCCGGCAGGATGGAATGGCCGCGATGATCATGGGTGCGCGCGGCGGGGGGCGGCGCGCCGATGCCGACGGCGGCGATGCGACCGGCGCGCGAAGCGATCCAGCCGTCGGCGAGGATGCGCTCACCGGTCACGATGTCGCCCCGGAAGACGCTGTCAAAGACGTTGTTCGAATCCGCCATGGTCGTTCTCCCCTTGCGGCGCCTCTCCCTTGCTCCCGCGTTACTTGCTCCGTGGGAGGCGCGTCACTAAGCAGCCTACGAAGGCGCGTGCGCATCGTCACGCCCGCAACCGGAGGATCCGCCATGAAGCTGCATACCGTCCGCGTGCATCCCTCGAAGGACCGCCTGCCGCGCGAGGAGCAGCTCGCGTGGAAAGTGGCGCAGGTCGCCGCCGACCGTGTCGCAGTGCCGAAGGACGTGGCGGAGATGATCGTCAACCGCATCATCGACAATGCCGCTGTTGCGCTGGCGGCGATCAACCGCCATCCCGTCGTTTCAGCGCGCGACATGGCGCTGGCGCGTCCGTACAAGGGCGGCGGCGCGGTCTTCGGCGTTCCCGGTGCCAGGACGACAACGCCGGAATGGGCGGCCTGGGCGAACGGCACGGCGGTGCGCGAGCTGGATATGCACGACACGTTTCTTGCCGCGGACTACTCGCATCCGGGCGACAACATCCCGCCGATCCTCGCCGTGGCACAGACCAAGGGCTGCTCGGGGCGCGATCTGATTCGCGGTATCGCAACCGGCTATGAGATTCAGATCAACCTCGTGCGCGCGATCTGCCTGCACGAGCACAAGATCGACCACATCGGCCATCTCTGCCCGGCGCAGGCAGCGGGGATCGGCACGCTGCTGCGGCTGAGGCCGGAGACGATCTACCAGGCGGTGCAGCAGGCGGTGCATGTGAGCTTCACCACGCGCCAGTCGCGCAAAGGCGAGATCAGCTCTTGGAAGGCGTATGCGCCGGCGCATGCGGGCAAGCTCGCGGTGGAGGCGGTCGATCGCGTGATGCGCGGCGAGGGCGCGCCGAGCCCGATCTGGGAGGGTGAGGATTCCGTCATCGCCTGGATGCTGGACGGGCCCGACGCGGAATACCACGTGCCGCTGCCCGAGGCGGGCGAAGCGAAGCGCGCGATCCTGTCGAGCTTCACCAAGGAGCATAGCGCAGAATACCAGAGCCAGGCGCTGATCGACCTCGCGTTCCGCGTGCGCGAGCGGATCGCGGATCTCGGGCAGGTCGAAAAGATCGTGCTCCACACCTCACATCATACGCACTACGTGATCGGCACCGGTGCCAACGATCCGCAGAAGATGGACCCGAACGCCAGCCGCGAGACGCTGGATCACTCGATCATGTACATCCTGGCGGTGGCGCTGGAGGACGGGCGCTGGCATCACGTCGACAGTTACACTCGGAAACGTGCGACGCGGCCTTCGACCGTGCGGCTGTGGCACAAGATCGAGACGCGCGAGGATCCGGAGTGGACGCGGCGCTATCACGCGAAGGACCCGAACGAGCTGGCGTTCGGCGGCAGGCTCGAGATCACGATGAAGAATGGCGAGCGGATCGTGGACGAGATGGCGGTGGCGAACGCGCATCCGCTGGGCGCGAAACCCTTCGCGCGCGCCGACTACATTGCCAAATTCCGCACGCTGACCGAGGGCATCGTGGCGCCGCGCGAGGCGAATCGGTTTCTGGAAACGGTGCAGGACCTTGCGAGCCTGCCGGCGGGCGCGCTCGGTGGGGTCAACGTCGCGATCCCCGCGGCAAAGCTGGAGACAGGCCGCGCGGGACTTCTGTGACGTTGCGGACGTCAAGAATTCTCTTGACGCAAGCTATGAAATTTCGGAGTTAGGCGGCGCCGCGGCGGTGCAAGGCAGCATCGCCGCAGTGTTGCACCGGCGAGGCGCGGCGAAAAATTTTTTCCCTGAGCGCGCCTGTGATGCGTGTTTTCGTTGACACGCGCGCCGCGATAGGCGGATAGCGGCAACAGCGCAGCCCCGTCCGATTCGCATCGCGTCAATTTCGTTTTGCGTTGCGAGCATACCGGCAGGGTTGCGTGCGACAGGGAAGGTACGGTCGATGGGCCGCAGTCTTGTCCGGATCGAGCGCAGTGTACCGCTGGTCAGCACCGGAGAGAGCTTTGCCCGCCGCCAGCCGGACGCCGCACGCCGCATCGTTGCGAAAGACATCGTTGCGAAGGTGGGGGTGTCCGGTGCACGCCGGACCGAAACGGTTTGCCTGACGGGACCTGGCGATACGGGGCGTCGCGATCGGCGCGCCGGATCCAGAGCAGCGTCTCCGGGGGCAACCTCTCCGGTCCGCGGTCCATGTAGCGATGCGCCAACGCTCGCCACTGGGTCCGTAGCTTCCGCCGGCCCACAACACACGGCACATCACAAGGAGTCCACCGACGTGTCCAAGGACGAAGAGAGGATGGGCGGCCCCGCGTTGCTCGCGGTGAAGGCAGCCCCGAAGAAGACGGCTGAGAAGAAGGCCCCGGCAAAGAAGGCCGCGGCGAAGAAGCCGGCGAAGAAGGCCGCGAAGCTCGCGGTCGCCAAGGCCCCGGCGAAGAAGGCGGCGGCGAAGAAGCCGGCGGCGAAGAAGCCCGCCGCGAAGAAGCCGGCCGCGAAGAAGGCCGCGGCGAAGGCGGCCCCGAAGAAGGCAGCCCCAAAGAAGGCCGCGCCGAAGAAGGCAGCCGCGAAGAAGCCCGCGGCGAAGAAGGCCGCCGCGCCGAAGAAGGCCGCCGCGAAGAAGCCCGCGGCGAAGCGCGCGGCGCCGAAGAAGGCCGCGGCCCCGGCTGCTGCTCCGATGAGCTGATCCGCCGACACGGACCGAAGCATGGCGGGCGCCCCCACAAGGGGCGCCCGCTTTTCATTTAATCCTTGGGCATCAGCCGAAGGTTTTGAGCAGGTCGTCGATCTGTGCGGGGCTGAGCTCTCGCGGATGGGCACCGCGCAGCAGCAGCGCGAGCTTCGCCGCTTCCTCGAGTTCCTCCGCCGCGGCGACGGCGTCGCGCAGCGAGGCGCCGGCAACGACCGGGCCGTGATTGGCGAGCAGCACGGCGCTGGCGTTGGCCGCCTCGGCCGCGATCGCTTCCTCCATCGCGGGATCGCCGGGACGGAAGTAGGCCACGACGGGAAGGTCGCGGCCGATGCGCATCACGAAATAGGGCGTGAGCGGCGGGATCGGGCGGCGCTCGCCCGGTTGCGCGAGGCAGGCGATGGCGGTGGCCATCGTGGAGTGGAGGTGCACCACGCCACCGGTTGCCGGACGCGCCTGGAAGAAGGCGCGGTGCATGAAGACCTCTTTCGAGGGCTTGTCGCCGGCGACGTGCTGGAAGCGCGCGTCGAGCTTCGAGATACGCGCGGGGTCGAGCGTGCCGAGCGAGGAGTTGGTCGGCGTGATGAGGAAGCCGTCCTCGAGCCGCGCGCTGATGTTGCCCGCGGTGCCGACGGCGTAGCCGCGCGCGAATAGGCTGCGCCCGGCTTCCGCGATCGCCTCACGCAGGGCCGCTTCTTTCATGCCGTCTCGAAGGCTTCGGCGAAGAACGCGGGGCCGCCGAAATTGCCTGATTTCAACGCCAGTTTCAGCGTCGGGCCGGTTCCCTCGGCAAGCGTCCAGGGCACGCCGGGCGCGATCTCGTGGCCGATGCGCAGGCGCTTCGCGCCGAGGCGCGAGACCACGGCGCCCGAGGTTTCGCCCCCGGCGACGACGAGGCGGCGCACGCCGAAGGCGACGAGCCCTTCGGCGATGCGCGCGAGCGTGCGCTCGATCAGCGCGCCGGCGGTCTCGCGGCCGAGGGCCTGCTGGATGGCGGCGACGCGCTCCGGCGGGGCGGATGCGGCGATGACGACGGGGCGTTCGCCGAGTTGCGGGCGCGCCCAGTCGAGCGCGGCCTGTGTCATCGCGTCTTCGTTGGGGTTCGCGAGCGGATCGATTTCGAGGACGGGAAAGAGGGACCGGGCGTGGCCCACCTGCATCAGCGTCGCGCGCGAGCAGGAACCGGACAGCACGGCGGCATGGCCGGCGACGGCGGGAAGGTCCATCGCGTCGTCGCGCGCGGGCAGGAGGCCGCTGGCGCGGAAGTTTTCCGGCAGGCCCATGGCGACGCCCGAGCCGCCGGTGATGAGCGCGTGGGAGGCCGCCGCCGCACCGATGGCCATCAGGTCCTCGTTGCCGACGGCATCGACGATGGCGAAGCGGCGGCCCTGTTCGGCGAGGCGCGTCATCGCGTCGCGGATCGCGGCGGCACCCTGGCGCACGCTCATGAAGGGGACGAGGCCGACGGGTGCCGTGGTCTGGCGGCCGAGCACGCGCACGAGATCCGCGTCCTTCATCGGCGTGAGCGGATGGTTCTCCATGCCGCTCTCGTTCAGCAGCCGTGTGCCGACGAAGAGGTGGCCGGCGTAGACGCTGCGGTTGTTAGCGGGGAAGGCGGGGCAGGCGAGGGCGAAGCCGGCGCCGAGATCGGCAAGCAGCGCCTCCGCGACCGGACCGATATTGCCTTCGTCGGTGCTGTCGAAGGTGGAGCAGTACTTGAAGAAGAACTGACGGCAGCCGGCTTCACGCAGCCAGGCGAGCGCCGCGCGGCTCTGCGCGACGGCCTCGGCGGCCGGGGCCGTGCGCGACTTGAGTGCCACGACGATGGCGTCGGCCTCGACCGTCTCGCCGGGCTGCGGCACGCCGATTGTCTGCACCGCGCGCATACCGCGCGCGGCGAGCATCGCGGCGATGTCGGTCGCACCGGTGAAGTCGTCGGCGACGATGCCGAGAAGGGGCGTCGGCAGCGGCGCGCTCATGCGATGGCGGCGGCGAAGGCCTCGGCCTGGGTGTGCCAGCCGCCGAGGGTCTGGCCGATCTTCCATGCCGTGTCCGCCATCGCGCGGCGCAGCGGCACGTCGGCGATGACGCGGCGCAGGCAGCGCGAGAGCATGTCGGAGTCGTCCGCGGGGCTGACAGTGCCCGCCTCCGGCGAAACGAGCGAGGCCGCCGGTGCGGCGTCGGTGGTGACGACGGGCAGGCCGTGGCGCAGCGCCTCGGCGATCGCCATGCCGAAGCCCTCGTAGCGGGTGGCCAGCGCGAACACGTCCGATGTGTCCCACAGCGTTTCGAGATCGGTTTCCACCACCGCGCCGGGGAACTGGATGCGCCTTCCGACGCCCACCTTCTCGGCGATGCGCTTGAGATAGGAGAGCTGGCCGACCTCGCGCTCGGCACCGGCAATGGTGAGCTGCCAATCGAGATCCTTGAGCCGGCCGAGCGCCTTGATCAGCACGTCGTGGCCCTTGCGCGCGGTGAGGTTACCGACCGAGAGCAGGCAGCAGGTGATGCGCCCTGAGCCGCGGCTGCGGCGCGCGAGATCGACGCCGGGCGCGACGCTGGCGATGCGCGCCGGGTCGGCGGCGAAATCCACGGCGAGACGTTTAGCCGTTGCCTCGCTGCTGGTGACGATGCGTGCGAGCCTCGGCAGCATGCCGCGCTCGATCGCGCGCAGCGCCTCGCGCTCGTCCGGCGGCGCGCCGGTCTCGAGCGCAGTCGGGTGATGGATCAGCGCGACCGCGCGGCGAGCGACGAGTTCCTCCACGTGCTCCGCGAAGGACGGCAGGCCGAGCCCGTCGATGACCAGGCGCGCCGAGCGGTCGGTACGCGCGAGAAGGTCGCTCGCGGCCTTGAGCGCGCCGTCGTCGGGCAGCGGATGTCGGCCGGCGAGCGAGGCGACCTCAACCGCGTGGCCGGCGTCGCGCAGGCCCGCGATGATGCGGCGGTCGTAGGCGTAGCCGCCGGAGACATCGTCGAGCGATCCGGGAACGGCGAAGACCACCTGCATCATATCGCTCCTTCGCTGGTGGCGATGGTGACGCTCAACATCCAGGCATCCCCCATCGTCACATCTCGTGGTCACGGCACCCCCGCCGGCATGCCGGCGGCGTGTGCTTAGGAGGGCTTGGCGGAGGGGTCCAGTGCAAGCCTCAGCCGGGCGCGGGTGCTGCGCCGTCCGCGCATGGGTCGCGGATGCGCGGTCAGGCGGTGCGCAGCAGGGCGACCGGCGTGCCTGGCCGCGGCGCGGCGCCATAGCACGCAGCGGGGGCCTCGCGCGCCATCGCGTCGCGCGCCGCCTCGGCGACGAGGGCGAGCACGCGCGCCTGCGTGGCGATGCCGTGTTCGAGCAGGCGCTGGTTGTCGCGCGCGAGCTCGGCGAGTGCCGCGAGGCGCGGCGCGTCCGGCGGCGGCGCGGCGGTGGTGGCGGCGAGTGCTGCTTCCTTCGCCGCGAGCATCGCGGCGGCGCGCTCGAGGTCGAGGCGTGCGAGCGCGTCGTTCTCCTGGGCGAGAACGTGGGCAAGGCGGTCCCATGCGTCCGCAGTCACGACTTCGCTCCCTTTTCCTGCGCGGCCATCAGCGCCGCCATCACCGGGGCGGCGAGGCCGAAGCCGCCTTCCTTCGCAACCGCGCGCCCGATCTCCTGGGCGAGGATGGGCATCCATTGTGCCTCGCCGGTGCCGCCGTCGAACGGCCCCTTGGCCTTGCCGAGGGTGGCGAACATCGGCTGGAAGAGTTCGCCGAGGGCGACGCCCTCGAAGCGGCGAGCGGCGGCGGCGAGGCGGGCGCGGTCGGGTGCGGCGTGGGTGGCGATCATCGCACCACCAGGTTCGCCTGCAGCGCACCCGCGGCCTTGATCGCCTCGAGGATGCTGATCATGTCACGTGGCGCCACGCCGAGCGCGTTGAGCGAGCCCACCAGGTCGCGCAGCGTGACGTTGGCGGCGAGGATGCCGAGCTTCTTGCCCTTGCCCTTGTTCACCTGGATCGAGGTGCGCGCGACGGTGGTGGTGGTGCCGTTGGAGAACGGGCCGGGCTGGCTCACCCGCGGGGTTTCGGTGACGCGGATGGTGAGATTGCCCTGCGCGATGGCGACGGTGGAGACGCGCACGTTCGCACCCATGACGATGGTGCCGGAGGCCTCGTCGATCACCACCACGGCGGGCGTGTCCGGCTTGATGTGCAAATCCTCGATGCGCGCAAGCGAGGCGACGACGGGGCGGCCGGTGAGGTTGAGTGCCACCGTGCGCGGGTCGGTCGCGTGCGCGACGCCGGGGCCGAGCGCCGCGTTGATCGCGCGCGCGACGCGCTCGGCCGTGTTGAGATCGGGGTTGCGCAGGCCGAGACGCAGGCGCGGATGCGCGCCGAGGCGGTAGCCGACCTCGCGCTCCACAATCGCACCGTTGGCGATCTGGCCGGCGGTCGGCACGCCCTGGGTGTACGAGGCGCCCGCCCCCTTGGCGGCGATGGCGCCGGTGGCGACCGGGCCTTGCGCAACGGCGTAGACCTCGCCGTCCGCGGCGAGCAGCGGGGTGACGAGGAGCATGCCGCCAGTGAGGTTGGTGGCATCGCCGAGGGAGGCGACCTGGACGTCGATGCGGCTGCCGGTCTGAGCGAAGGCGGGCAGGTTGGCGGTGACCATGACGGCGGCGACGTTCTTGGTCTGCAACTGGCTCGCGAGGTCGCGCGTGTTGACGCCGAGGCGCTCCAGCATGCCGACCAGCGACTGGCGGGTGAAGACGGCGTTGTTGAGCTTGTCGCCGGTGCCGTCGAGGCCGACGACGAGGCCATAGCCGACGAGTTGGTTGCTGCGCACGCCCTCGACGTCGGCGATGTCCTTGATGCGGACCTGGGCCCGCGCGGGTGCGGCGGCGAGCAAGGCGGCGGCGAGCGGGAGGATGAAGAAGAGGGTCGGCGAGAGGCGAGCGAAACCTCTCGTCAACCATCGCGGGACCATGGTCGTGGGCCGGGTCATGCCCCGCACAGGCGAAGATCGTGCCAGCGCGGAAGCGGGGAAACCCGGTGGAATTCCGCGACCTGGCCAATGCGTTGGGTGGGCAGGTTTTTCCGGGCGGCAGGGTTTTCCGGCGCAGGAGGCGTCCATGACGGTCGATCGGGTGCGGGCGGAAGCGCGATACGGGATGGGGCTCGCCACGGCGCCGCGGCGTGCCGTGGGCGGGTTTGCGTTGCCCTCGGTCGCCGCGGTGCCGGACGCGCTGGAGGAGCGCGGGCGGCGCGGGTCCGGGCGAGCGGCGCGGCGGCACGCGGATGCGCTGCTGGCAGCGCTCGCCGCGGTGCAGCGGGCGATGCTCAGCGGCGACGAGGCGGCGGCGGTGACGGCGCTCGATGTGCTCGCGGCGGAGCCCATACCGCCCGCCGAACCGCCGCTCGCGGCGCTGCTTTCAGAGATCCGGCTGCGGGCGCGCGTCACTTCCGTGCAATGTCGCGAAAGATGGTGCGCAACCCCTTGGCGCGTCAGCAACACGTCTCTATAAGCCCGGCCATCCTAGCACGGGGATGAGGCGCCGGGAGGTTGGGGCGTCGGCTTTGGGATTCGTGACGACGGGAACGCGACGCATGATGATCACGCTGCCCCCGGACTACCGTCCTTCCGAGGGCGAAGAGTTCATGAATCCTCTGCAACTGGAGTATTTCCGGCAGAAATTGCTGCGCTGGCGCGCAGACCTGCTGCGCGAGGCGGATGGCACGCTGGCCAGCCTCTCCGAGGGCGGTATCCACGAGGCCGACATCACCGACCGCGCGAGCGTGGAGACCGACCGGGCGCTGGAGCTGCGCACGCGCGACCGGGCGCGCAAGCTGATCAGCAAGATCAACCAGGCGCTGGCGAGGGTGGAGGCGGGGACCTACGGGTTCTGCGAGGAGACGGGCGAGCCGATCGGGCTCAAGCGGCTGGAGGCACGGCCGATCGCGACCCTGTCGATCGAGGCGCAGGAACGCCACGAGCGCATGGAGCGGGTGCACCGCGACGACTGACCGTCGCCGGCGGCTGCGACCCGCCGGAACGCTCTTCCGGACGTTCCCGGCGGGAGCAAGGTCAGTGTTTGGCCTTGGGACCGAGCCAGCGGCGGTGCCAGCCCGGCAGGGCCTCGGCGGTGAGCGGGCGGGCGATGATGAAGCCCTGGCCTTCGTCCACGCCCAGCGCCTGCATGCGTTCCCAGGTGGCGCGGTCCTCGATGCCCTCGGCGACGACGCGCATGCCAGCGACGCGCGCCGCGGCGACAGCGCGCTCCAGGAACTCGCGCTCGGTGCCCGCCGCGCCGACCGCGGCGACGAGATCCTTGTCCAGCTTCAGCGCGGCGAAGGGCATGTCGAGCAGGTTTTCCGGAGCACGCGCCGCGGGGCCGACATCGTCGATCGCGAGCCGGTAGCCGAGGCCGCGCAGCCGCTGCACGGCCTCGCGCAGGGCGGGAATGTCGGTGACCGGGCGGCTTTCCGTCAGTTCCAGGATCAGCATGTTCGCGGGAATGCCGGCCGCCTTGCGCTCGCGCTCGATCCAGGCGGCGGTGCCGCGGCGGAGCATCGCGTCGAGCGGCATGTTGATGGCGAGCGCCATTCCAAGTGGGGCGAGGCCGAGTTCGCGCCATTCGGCGAAACAGCAGCGGGCCACTGCCTGGGTGAGGCGCCAGGCCAGACCCGCCGCTTCCAGGCGCGGGACGAAGTCCGCGGGCTCGATGAGGCCGCCCCCCGGCTGGGTGAGGCGGGCCAGCACCTCCATCGCAACCGGGATGCCGTCGCAGAGCCGAACCACGGGCTGGTAGCGCACCACGATCCGCCCCGCCGACAGCGCCGAGCGCAGGTTGGTGAGCGAGGGTCTGGTCTTTGCCTCGGCGAGAGCAAGCGATGCCATGCGGCGATTCATGCCAGAACCGACGTCATCCTTGCATCAAACAGACGTGACGATGGCGATGCTGGTGGACAATTCTTGACCGCGCCGCGGGCATGCCCCGTTCAGCGGGCCTGGGCGGCGGCCTTGCCCGCTTGCTTGGTGCCGGTGCGCAGCCGGTGTTCGCCCAGGAACAGCAGGATCGGGGCGGCGATGAAGATCGAGGATGAGGTGCCGACGACGATTCCGAACAGCATCGTCCAGGCGAAGGCGGAGAGCGTCTCGCCGCCGAAGAAGG
>JAJZUI010000078.1:12294-15742 GCA_021847175.1 Pseudomonadota bacterium | reverse complement strand
GCGAGACAGGCCGCCGCCCAGTCGGCGGCGAGGCCCGGCGACGCGGCGGAGCCCGCGAAGAACGCCGCGATCCTCCTCTAGCAGCTTGATGCGCAATCGCATTGCCCACCCGCCCTACATGCCGCACTCTCACCGCAAGTCGTGGGGCAACCGGTGGCATTGCAGGGCTTTATCTCCTACGCGCATGATGATCGGAGGCTCTACGATGACCTGCGCCCCCACCTGCGCGGCGTCGAACGCTCTTGCGGCATCACCTTCTGGGCGGACACCTCTCTCACCGCCGGGACGAGGTGGAACGACGAGATCGCCCGCCGCATCCAGGCGGCCCATGTCGCTCTCCTGCTGATGTCCTACAACGCCGTCGGCAGCGACTACATCTGCGACATTGAAATTCCCGCAATCGAGCGCCGCCGCGACGATGCCGGGCTGCTCATGATCCCTGTCATCCTCAACCGCTGCCTCTGGCAACACGTCTGCGGCGCGTTCCAGGCCGTTCCCATGCACGCCGGCCATCTACTCCCGGTCGCAGATTGGCACCCGCGCGACCACGGGTGCCACGCCGTGTCGGAACAGATCGACCGCGCCATCAAGGCCCATTTTGCCCCGAGCCCCGCGCCATGAGCGACTTTCGCCCGCCACCTGGCCATCGCGCCGAATCCGCCCTTCTCGGTGCCATCGCGGAGATCGGCCGCGTCGGCGACCTATTGCACGCCCTTGCGCCCAGACTGAACGAACCACGTCTGCACGCGACCGCCCTAGGCCTCGCGGAGGCGGCGACTGCGGTCGCTGGCGCCCACGCCCGCCACCCCGGTCCGGACATCGCCGACGCGCTCTCCGGTCTGCTTACGGACGTGAGAGCCCTTGCGGTGCCGCAGCAAGACCCGGAATCCGGCGTTTCCGCCGCCCTCGAGTCCCTCCGTGGCGCCTGCGGCCAACTCGCCCTCGCGACCATTGATGGCTTGAGTGCCACGAAAGCCCTCGGCCTTCGCCCCAGCGAACCCGGCATCGCCCTGCCCGCCGAGACCGAAGCGGGTGCCGACCTCCAGCTCGGCCACCTCCATGCCATCGAGCGTCGCATGGCCGCCACAGAAGCGGCGCTGAGGACCCTCGTCGAGAGCAGCGCGACGGTCCGCAACGACACCCGCCAGTTCGCGCTGGTGAATTTCTTTGTCGGCGCCATCCGCGCCGAACTAGCCATCGGCCGCCTGCAGCTCGGTGGCGACGGTCGCCGCCTCAACCTCGCCGGCCTTGCCCGCGCTGTCCAGGCCATGGCCGGCCTCGCCGGCGACTTCCTCGCCACCTTGCGGGGATGGGCGGATCGCGCCCTGCCCGCAATCCTCGACGCCGGCAAGGCGGTCGGCCGTCGCGTCAACCGTGTTGTGTCTGGCGTCCGTGCCGCTGCCTACCTTGCGCGCCGCCGCAGCACCCCCAGGACCGATCCCGACGCCGGCTCGGCATCGGACCCACCGGATACGGCTGATTCCGCGTTATTCACGATCCGAACCCTGCGCACCATGCTGCTGCGTGGCGAAACGCCGCCGCCCAAGTGGACCCCCCTGGTCGACGACCTCGATCTCAGGGGCACCCAGGTGAGCGACCTCACGCCGCTGCGCGGCCTGACGGCGCTGCAAAGCCTCGATCTCAGCGGCACCAAGGTCAGCGACCTCGCGCCGCTGCGCGGCCTGACGGCGCTGCAAAGCCTCCATCTCACGAGCACCAAGGTGAGCGACCTCACGGCGCTGCGCGGCCTGACGGCGCTGCAAGGCCTCGATCTCAGGGGCACCCAGGTGAGCGACCTCACGCCGCTGCGCGGCCTGACGGCGCTGCAAGGCCTCAATCTCAGGGGCACCCAGGTGAACGACCTCACGCCGCTACGCGGCCTGACGGCGCTGCAAAGCCTCGATCTCTCCTTCGCGCGGGTGAACGACCTCACGCCGCTACGCGGCCTGACGGCGCTGCAAAGCCTCGATCTCTCCTTCGCGCGGGTGAACGACCTCACGCCGCTGGGCGGCCTGACGGCGCTGCAACACCTCCATCTCACGGACACCCAGGTGAGCGACCTCACGCCGCTGCGCGGCCTGACGGCGCTGCAAAGCCTCCATCTCAGGGGCACCCAGGTGAGCGACCTCACGCCGCTGCGCGGCCTCACGGCGCTGCACAGCCTCGATCTCTCCTTCGCGCGGGTGAGCGACCTCACGCCGCTGCGCGGCCTGACGGCGCTGCAAGGCCTCAATCTCGGCTACGCCACGCAGGTGAACGACCTCACGCCGCTGGGCAGCCTGACGGCGCTGCAACGCCTCGATCTCACGGGCACCCAGGTGAGCGATCTCACGCCGCTGCGCGGCCTGACGGCGCTGAAACGCCTCGATCTCACGGGCACCCAGGTGAGCGACGTCACGCCGCTGCGCGGCCTGACGGCGCTGCAAAGCCTCGATCTCAGCGGCACCAAGGTCAGCGACCTCACGCCACTTGAGCGCATCGTCGGACTGGGGATCATCATGCCCGACTCCTCTCGCCGCCACGTCCGTGCCCCCTCAGCCCCGCACGACAAGGGTGATCTCTGAGGCTTTCCACGGCGCGCTTCCCCGCCATCCCTCCACGACATCCCCCCCGTCCTCTCGTCTGTCCCACCGTCCCAAGGTGGGGGTTTGGGACGGCGGCGCGGCGCGAGAAAGCGCAGGAATTCCGAGGGTTCCCTGCTGTCTCGCCTGTCTCGATGGGGGGGTTCGAGACAGCCGAGACAGTCCGCCGCCCGGCCGGCAGCGAGGCCCGCCCCTCAGCCGCCGAGCGTCGCCACGAAGGCGGCCAGCCCCTCCGGCGGGCCGTGGTGCATGACCTGCCAGGCGCCGGCCTTGTCCCTGTAGAGCAGCGTCGGCGTCGCCTCGAAGCCGCTGCGCGCCAGCAGGTGCGTGTTCGCCTTCACGGCGTCGCCGATGGCGGCGGGGACGTTCGCCGCCGGCGGTATCGCGCCCTCCTCCGTCTTCACGTCGAACCCCTTCTCGTCGGCGGCCAGCGCCGCCGCCGGGTCCGCCGCCATCAGGATCGCCGCCGCGCGCCCGAAGCTCGTCGGCTTGAGGAAGCCCACCATTACCACCCGCAGGCGCAGCTTGCCCGCCGCCAGCAGCGGCTGCGCCTCCCCGTAGAGGCGGTGGCAGAAGATGCAGTTGGGGTCCATGAACACCGTGACTTCCGGCCCCGCGGTGCCGAGCACGAAGGTCCGGCTCTCCGCCACGGCAGCGGCCACGGCGGCGGGCGCCATCGGCGCGGGGATCACGCCCATGCGGATCGCCATCTCGCGCGTGAGGTCCTTCCCGTTGGCGTCCCACATCTGCCCGACCGCGACCGCCTTGCCGCCGCCCCCGCTGCCGCCCCCCCCGCTGCCGCCGCCGATGATCCACACGATCGCCTTCTGCCCGCCGACCTCGACCAGCGCCGCGGTCATGCCGCC
>JAJZUI010000078.1:0-12284 GCA_021847175.1 Pseudomonadota bacterium | reverse complement strand
ATGCGGATCGCCATCTCGCGCGTGAGGTCCTTCCCGTTGGCGTCCCACATCTGCCCGACCGCGACCGCCCTGCCGCCGCCGCCCTTGCCGCGACCAATGATCCACACGATCGCCTTCTGCCCGCCGACCTCGACCAGCGCCGCCGTCATGCCGCCCGGCGCGGAGGCGGTCGCCATCACCTTGACCGCCCCATAGCGCTGCAGCGCCTTTGCCAGCAGCGCGGCATCGGCCGGCGACGCGGCGGAGCCCGAAGGCGGCGCCGCGGCCATCGCGCCCGTCGCTCCCGCCAGCGCGAAAGCCGCCGCCAGCCAACCCCGCCGGAGCCAGAGCCCCGCGCCCGTTCCCGTCATCCGCCTCTCCGTTTCCTGCTGGCGCAAACCGCGCCTACCTGCCCCACTCAGCCCGCCGGCGCCAGCATGAAGCCCGCGAAGAACGCCGCGAGCCGCCCATGCGCGCCGAGCGGCAGCACGTCCGCGATGTACTGGTCCGGCCGCGCCACGACGAGCGCGCCCTCGGCGCGGTCGATGCCGCGCCGCGCGAAGATGTCCGCCCCGCCCACGGGCTCCGCGCAGAAGATCTTCTCGTAGTCGATGAGCCCGTGCCTTCCCTTGCGCGGCAGCAGCAGCGCCGGCATCGCCTCGATCGCGAGGTCGCGGTGGTGCTGCTGGAACACGGCGCGCAGGTCGAGGACGGCGTCGGGGTCCGCACCCGGCGGCGTGAACCGGCGCAGCGGCGAGTCCGTTGCCTCGTCGAGGAACCGGCACAGCGCGTGGATGCCCGCGTCCCGCCGCGCGGGGTCGCCGGCACCCGCGAACGCATAGAGCCGCCAGCGCCCGTCCGCCTTGCCGGCATGGCCGAGTTCCACCGGCTTCGCGTCCGCCAGCCGCACCACGGGCGCGGAATGAAACCGCGTGCCCACCGTGAACCCGGCCGCGAGGTGCTGGTGCGCGTCGTCGTTGCGGATGAGGGATCGTTGATAATGCGTGCCCATGCCGGCGGTGAAGCGCAGATGCCGCTCGAAATAGGTCTGGAACGCTTTCGGATCGACACCGCCCTGCCCCGCCGCCGCCGCCGGGTCGCTGAACATCCTGGCCCACTCGCGGTCGAAGTCGATCAGCTCCTGCGCCACCGCCTGGCGTTCGGCGGAATAGGTCGCGAGCAGCTCCGCCCGCGCCTGCCCGCGCAGCGTGGCGACAAGCTTCCAGCCGAGGTTGAACGTGTCCTGCATGGAGAAGTTCATGCCCTGCCCCGCCTTGGGGCTGTGCGTGTGGCAGGCGTCGCCGGCGATGAACACGCGCGGCTGCCGCGCCTCCCCGGCCGGCACGTCGTCGTACTTGTCGCAGATGCGCTGGCCGATCTCATAGACCGACCACCACGCGACCTCCTTCACCTCCAGCGTGTAGGGCGAGAGGATGCGCCTGGCGGTTTCGATCAGCTTCTCCACGGTGATGCCGCGCCCGGCCACGCGCTCGTCCTCGCCGAGCTTGTCCATCTCGACATAGAGCCGCACGAGGTAGCCGCCCTCGCGCGGGATCACGAGCAGGTTGCCGGCGGCGGACTGCACCGCGGACTTGAAGCGGATATCGGGGAAGTCCGTGACCGCGAGCACGTCCATCACGCCCCAGGCCTGGTTGGCGGAATCGCCCACGAGGCGGCGCCCGATCGCCTGGCGCACGGCGCTGCGCGCACCGTCGCAGCCGACGAGGTAGCGCGTGCGTATCGTCTCCGCCCCGCTCGCGCCCTCGAACCGCGCCGCGACGAATCCGTCCGCACCGTAGGCGAGCCCCGTGAAACGTCTCGCGTAGTACGGCTCCAGCCGCGTCGGCGCGTGGCGCATCGTCTCGAGGTAGAAATCGTGCACCCGCGCCTGGTTCAGCACCACGTGCGGGAACTCGGAGAGCCCCTCCTCCACGTCGCGCACCCGCCCGTGCCGCACGATGGCACCCGGCTTCGCCTCGTCCGGCTTCCAGAACGTGACCTCGTTGATCCAGCACGCCTCCTTCATCACCCGTTCGGCGAAGCCGAAGGCCTCGAACATCTCCATCGTGCGGCAGGCGATCCCGTCCGCCTGGCCGAGCACCAGCGGGCCATCCTTCTGCTCGACGATGGCGGTGCGGATGTCGGGGAACCGCGCAAGCTGGGCCGCGAGCGTCAGCCCCGCCGGCCCGCAGCCGACGATGAGCACGTCGACCTCACCGGGCGGCGTCGCCCCGTGCGGCAGGGCGCCGGCGTCCGCGGGCGCGACATGCGGGTCGCCGGGATGGAACCCGTCGAGATGGATCTGCATCGCCCGTTCCTTCCACGCCGCCCGGCGCAGTATTCGGCATGGCGGACCGCGCGCAAGGCCCCCTGTTGGCGTTATGGTCGCGGCCGAACGGAGGAGATGCTTGACCCTTCCCGCCCTTCCCTTCCGCTGCCGCTGCGGCTCGGCGAGCGGGCACCTGCTCGGCCGCCGCGCGGCGCTGGCGCTCGCCGTGGGCGGGGCGGGCGCGCTGGCGCAACCCGCCGCCGCGCGCGCCCAGGCGCTGCCCAGGACGCCGGAGTCCGCTCTGCACCGGCTGCTGCGCGGCAACGGGCGCTATGCCACCGGCAACATCGAGAGCCTGGACCGCGACACCGCGATCCTGCGCCGCGGCACGCTCGGCCAGCAGAAGGTCTTTGCCGCCGTGCTCGCCTGCACCGACCTCGCGGAGCCGGTGGACCTGATCTTCGACCAGACCATCGGCAGCGTCCGCACGGCGAAGACGCCGGGCAACGTCGTGACGAAGGACGCCGTGGCGAGGCTGGAATACGCGGCGACCGGCCTCGGCGCCACGGCGCTGCTGGTGCTCGGCCATTCCGGCTGCGCCACGATAGCGGCGGCGATCAAGGCGCACCCGCCGCTCGACACGCCGGGCCCCTATGCCGCCCTCGCCCGCGCCGTCTTCGAGGGCCGCGGCGACCCGGTGTTCACGGCGCAGCTCAACGCCCTGGCGCAGGCATCGATCCTCACCCAGCGGTCGCGGCCGATCGCGGGCCTTGTCGCCGCCGGCCGGCTGGCGGTGGTCGCCGCCTATTTCGACGCCAGGACGCGCCGCGTCATCACCTCGTCCTGACCCCGCGCGGCGGCTCCGGCGGCGGGGCGGCATCCGCCTCGTCGAGGTCGTCGAACAGCACCCGCCGGGCGGCGCCCTCGAAATCGTCGAACTGCCCGTTGCGCAGCGCCCACATGAACAGGCCGAGCCCGCCGAGGCCGAGCACGAGGCTGGCGCCGATGAGGTAGAGAAGCACGGTCATCGGTCTGCTCCGCCGTTCGTCATCGCCGCAGCCGGAGCGAGTTGCCGAGCACCAGCAGCGAGGAGCTCGACATCGCCACCGCCGACAGCCACGGCTGGACCATACCCGCGGCCGCCAGCGGCAGCATCGCCGCGTTGTAGGCGAAGGCGAGCGCCAGGTTGGCGCGCATCACCCGCCGCGTCCGCCGCGCCGTCTCCAGCGCCTCCGCCACCGGTGCCAGCCGCCGGCCGCGGAACACCAGGTCCGCCGCCGCCTGGCTCGCCTGCGTGGCCGTCGCCGGCGACATCGAGACATGCGCGGCGGCGAGCGAGGGCGCGTCGTTCAGCCCGTCGCCCACCATCAGCACGTGCCGCCCCGCCGCGCGCCAGGCTTCGAGCCGCTCGACCTTCCCGGCCGGCGTGGCGCCCGCGCTCCACTCGCCGATGCCGCACGCCTCGGCCACCCGCCGCACCGCGCCCTCGCGGTCGCCGGAGAGGAGGTGCAGCGCATGCCCCCGCCCCGCGAGCGAGCGCGTCACCGCCACCGCGTCCTCGCGCAGCCGCTCGACGAAGCCGAGCCGCACCGGCGCCTGCCCCGGCCGCGCCAGCACCAGTTCCGGCGCGTCGGTCTGGGATTCCGCGACCCCGCAGAACGCGGCGCGGCCGAGCCGGATCTCGCCCGAAGGCGTCATTGCCGAAAGACCCTCGCCGTGATGCTCCACCACGCCCGCGAGCGGCGCCACCGGCCCGGCCGCCTCCACCAGGGCGCGGGCGAGCGGATGGCGGCTCGCCGCGGCCAGGCTCGCGGCGACGGCGAGCGCCTCGCCCGGCGTGTCGGGGCCCGGCGCCAGGACCGGTTCCGTGAGCGTGCCGGTCTTGTCGAAGGCGATGTCGTCCACCTCCGCCAGCCGCTCCAGCGCCAGCGGCGACTTCAGCATCACGCCCTGGGCGAACAGCCGCCCCGCCGCGATCACCTGCGCCGCCGGGATCGCCAGCGCGACCGCGCAGGGGCAGGTGACGATCAGCACCGCGCTCGCCGTCGTCAGCGCCGGGATGATCCCGGCACCCGCCAGCCACCACCCGAGCAGCGTGGCGCCGGCCGCGACGTGCACCACCGGCGTGTAGAAGCCGGCCACCCGGTCCGCCAGCGCCACCATCCGCCCGCGCCGCGCCTGCGCCGCCTCGATCATGCGCACGCATTCCGCGAGCAGCGTCGCCTCGCCCGCCGCCCGCGCGCGCACCGTGATGGAGGCGCCGAGGTTGAGCGTGCCGGCATAGACCGCGCCGCCGGGCCGCACGGCAACGGGCAGGCTCTCGCCCGTCACCAGGCTCTGGTCGATCTCGCCCTCGCCGGAGACGATCTCCCCGTCCGCCGCGATGCGCTCGCCGCTCGCCACCAGCAGCATCTCCCCCGGCCGCACCGCGTCCGCCGCGCGGCGCTCCACCGTGCCGTCCTCGCGCAGCACCGAGGCCGCGGCGCCGGAGAGCGCCAGCATCTCCACGCTGCCTCGCCGCACCTCGGCGCGCGCGCGATGGTCGAGCACGCGGCCCACGAGCAGGAAGAACAGCAGCGTCGCCGCGGAATCGAAATAGACCTGCTTGCCGCCGGCGAGGGTCTGCGCCAGCGACAGGCCGCAGACGGTGAGCAGTCCGACGCTGATCGGCACGTTCATGTTGGTGCGCCCGCGCGCGAGCGCCCGCGCCGCCCCGGCGAAGAATGGCCGGCCCGAATACGCCACCGCCGGCAGCACCAGCAGCGCGGAGAGCCAGTGCAGCGTGTCGATCGCCCCGGGGCCCATGCCCTGCACGGCACCGATCCAGGTGGCGATGGAGAACAGCATCACGTTGCCGGCGACGAACCCCGCGACGGCCATGGCGCGCACCAGCCCGCGCCCCTCGCGGTCCTCCGCCGCCGCCAGCGCCGCCTGGTCGTAGGCTACCAGCCGGTAGCCGAGGGCCGCGATCGCCGCGACATGCCCCGCCCCTTCGGCGAGCCCGCCCTTCCAGCGCAGCGCCAGCCGCCGCGTCGTCATGTTCACGCGCCCGGAGAGCAGCCCCGCCCGCCGCGCCAGCACGGATTCGATGAGCCAGACGCAGGCGCCGCAGTGCAGCCCCTCGACCGCGAGCACCACGCTCGCGCTGCCGTCCGCGGCGAGGCTCGCCGCCCGCGTGATGTCCGGCGCTTCCTCGGGTTTTGGCGGCCGCGCCGCGGGGTCGAGTGCGCGACGGTCGTAATAGGCGGCGAGCCCGAGCCCGCTGATGATCTGCGAGGCCGCGGCGCAGCCGGAGCAGCAGAACGCCTGCCCTGCCGGCGCGGGCTGGCCGCAATGCCGGCACGCCGCCGCCGGCGCCGCTGCGCCGACCGCGCGGTCCGCGACCAGCGCGGCACTCATGGCACGAGCAGGCGGAACGCCTCGTGCACGGTGCCGCCGGCGTTCCTGGCCATCACCACCAGTTGCCAATTGCCGGGCTCGGCGAGCGCCGTGTCGGCGCGGTAGGTGGCGGGCGCGATCTCGCGGAACTGCATCGAAGTCCGGTGCTCGGGCCCGAGCGGGCGCTCCGCGATCGCCCGCACGACGAGCCCGGCGAGCGGCGCCTGGCCGCGCCCCACGATGCGCAGCACCGGCACGTGCCCGTCGAGCGAGGCGGTGAGCTTCCAGCCCAGCGCCTGCTGCGCCTTCTCCGCCGCGAGCACCTGGCCATAGTCGTTCGCCAGCGTGAACTCGTGGGAGATCGCCTGGCCCGGGAACGTGCTCTCCGCATAGTAGATCATGATGCCGTTGACGATCGCGACCGCCAGCAGGCTGAGCACCACGCCGAGGGGAAAGAACCGCCAGGCGGAGCGCGGTGCCGGCGCCTGCGGCAAGGGGTTGTAGCCGGACCCGTCCATGCGCCCCTCCTATTTCGGCCCGAGGAAGACGGATTCGTAACGAACCTTCTCGCCGTTGGTCAGGTTGTGCAGCCGGAACAGCAGCCTCTGCGAGCCGTGCGCGGATTCCGGCGGCGCGCTCACCCAGACCCGCAGTTCCAGGATGCTGTCGGCGGCGGCGTGCAGGTGCATCACGCCCGCGGGCCTCGCGGTCAGGCCCTTCGGTCCGTCCAGCGTCAGCACGTAGTCGGCCGGGCGGCCCATCTTGTTGGAGATGTCGACCATGTAGCCGTTGCGGATGTCGCCGTTGGTCAGGCGCACGAACAGCGGCATGCGGTCATGCGCCACCGCGATCGCGGTGTGCGTGCGCATGGCGAGCGCCACGCCCATCGCCGAGATCGCCACCAGCAGCACGCCGAGGTAGACGAAGGTGCGCGCCCGCCACAGGTGCAGCTTCTCCTGCCGCCCGGCCTTGCGCGCGTTCTGCCGCGCCAGCGTGTCCCAGGTGATCAGCCCCTTCGCCCGCCCGAGCTTGCCCATGACCTCGTTGCAGGCATCGGCGCAGAGGCCGCAGTTGATGCATTCGAGCTGCATGCCGTCGCGGATGTCGATGCCGGTCGGGCAGGCGTGCACGCAGGCCATGCAGTCGACGCAGTCGCCGAGCCTGGCACCGGCCGCGGCGTCGAGCTTGAGGTGGTGGCCGCGCGGCTCGCCCCGCCAGGCCTGGTACGTCACCGTAATGGTCTGTTCGTCGAGCATCGCCGACTGGAAGCGCGGCCACGGGCACATGTAGGTGCAGACCTGCTCGCGCGCCCAGCCGGCCAGGACGTAGGTCGTGGACGTGAACAGGAAGGTGTAGATGTAGATCGGCGCCGGCGCGGTGCCGCTCCAGAACTGCACCACCGTGGTCGGCGCGTCGGCGAAGTACATGATCCAGGCGCCGCCGGTCCAGAACGAGACGGCGAGCCAGATCGCGTGTTTCGAGAGCTTGCGCCAGGCCTTGTCGAGCCCCTGGCGGTTCAGCCCGAAGGCGCGTTGGTCGCGGCGCATGCGCTCGTTGCGGTCGCCCTCGATCCAGCGCTCGATCGCCATGAAGACGTCGGTCCACACCGTCTGCGGACAGGTGTAGCCGCACCACAGGCGGCCGAAGAGGCTGGTGACCAGAAACAGCGTCACCGCGCCGAGCACGAGCAGCCCGGCGAGATAGAACACGTCCTGCGGCCAGAACTCGAGGTTGAAGAAGAAGAAGCGCTCGGTGGCGATGTCGAGCAGCACTGCCTGGCTCGGCCGCCCCGGCCCGCGGTCCCAGCGCAGCCACGGCGTCACGTAGTAGACGCCGAGGCAGACGGCGAGGATCGCCCATTTGACCCGCCGGTCCAGGCCCCTGACCGCGCGCGGGTAGACCCGCACGCGGTTGGCATAGAGGGAACTGCTCTGCGGCGGCGGCTGGTCCGCCTTGGGGACGCGCCGCTTCGTCTCCATCACACCCATGGTCGGATCCTTATTCGCCACCACCCAGCGCGTGGACGTAGATCGCGAGGCTGTTGATCGTTCCGGCGTCGAGGCGCGTGTGCCATGCCGGCATCACGCCGCCGCGCGGGGTGTTGATCTGGTACTCGATGGCCGCGAGCGTGTCACCGTAGAGGTGCACGCGGCTCGCGAGGGGTGGCGCCCCCACCGACTGGTTGCCCTGCCCCTTGGGGCCGTGGCAGGCGGCGCAATTGTCCTGGAACAACTTGTAGCCGGCCGCGGTGGTCGGTCCCGGCTTCTCGATGCCGAACAGGGTTGCGACGTAGTGCGCGACCGTCGTGACCTGCGCCGGCTTGAGGATGCCGTCATGGCCGAAGGCCGGCATCTGGCTCTGGTGCGCCTTGGGGTCGCCGCTGCGGATGCCGTACTCGATGATGCGCTGGATGTCCGGCAGCGTGCCGCCCCAGAGCCAGAAATTGGTGTCGAGCGGCGGATAGCCCTCGCGCCCCACGCCAGCCGGGCCGTGGCAGGGCTGGCAGTTCTCGGCGAAGGCGATGCGCCCGGCCTCCAGCGCCACTTCCTTGAGCTTGGGGTCCGCCGCCACCTGCATGATCGGCAGCTCGCCGATGCGCTTCATGAAGGCGGCGTGGCGGGCGTTCATCTGGGCGACGGATTTCGCCACCGCCTGGCTCGAGCTCCAGCCGAGGATGCCCTTCCAGTAGGTCGTGCCGAGCGGGATCGAGGGATAGAGCACCGCATAGACCGCCGCGAACGCGATGCAGACGAACCAGACATTGAGCCACCACCGCGGCAGCGGCGTGTCCAGCTCCTTGATGCCGTCCCACTCGTGCCCGGTGGTTTCCTTGCCGGTGTACTCGTCCTTTTCAATCTTCGTCGGCACCGGCGTCTCCTAGGTCTTGTCGTGGAACGGGATCTGGGCGTTGCGCTCGATCGAATCGCGCCGCCCGGGCCAGTAGGTCGCCAGCAGGATGGCGATGAAGACGACCATGCCGAACAGCAGCAGGACGGTGTCGATCCAGACGAAGGCGTTCATCACTTGCCTCCCTGCGCCTGAAGCGCGCGCTCGACCGCGGGATTGGCGAAGTTCACCATCCGCCCGAGGATCTGCAGGTAGGCGACCACCGCGTCGAGCTGTGTGATCTCGCCGCCCTTGGCGTTCACGATCTCCGCCTTCGGGTAGCGGCTGAGCAGCCCCGTGTGGTCCGCGTTCGGGAACGCCTGCGCCTGGAGATCGGCCATCGCGTTCTGCAGGTCTGCCTGCGTGTACGGCACGCCGAGGTCGATGTTCGTCTTCATCGCCGCGATCAGCTCCTCGGTGTGGAGCTTGTGCTGCGCGAGAAAGGCGAAGTCCGGCATGATCGACTCCGGCACCACCGAGCGCGGCGCGATGAGATGCTGGTACATCCAGGCGTTCGAGTACTTGCCGCCGACGCGCGCGAGATCCGGGCCGATGCGCTTGGAGCCCCACTGGAACGGATGGTCGTACATGCTCTCCGCCGCGATCGACGGGTGGCCGTAGCGCGCCACCTCGTCGCGCAGGTTGCGGACCTGCTGGCTGTGGCA
This sequence comes from Pseudomonadota bacterium, assembly GCA_021847175.1. Lineage (GTDB taxonomy): Bacteria > Pseudomonadota > Alphaproteobacteria > Acetobacterales > Acetobacteraceae > JAJXXT01. The sequence continues at coordinate 3,107 of JAJZUI010000078.1, read as the reverse complement.
GAGGTAGCAGCCCTCGCGCAGGTAGATCTGCCGGCCGAGCAGCTCGAGCGGCGAATAGGGCCGGATGCCCGGCACCTTCACCACCGTCGTCTGGATGGTGAACAGCGGCACCACCTCGACCAGGCCGCCGATCGCGACCGTGATCAGCGTCGCGATCAGCAGCACGATCGCGTTGCGCTCGATGAAGGACTGGCTGATGGGAAGACGCATCGGTCAGGCTCCCGCGGCGAGCGCGGCCCCGGGCACGTTGCCGCGCGCCGTGGACGGGCTCTTCACCGTCATGATGAGGTTGACGCACATGATCAGCATGCCGATGAGGAAGAAGATCCCGCCGAGCAGCCGGATGACGTAGAGCGGGTGCACCGCCACCACGGTCTGGATGAAGGAGTATTGCAGGAAGCCCATGGCGTCGTAGGCGCGCCACATCAGGCCCTCGGTGATCCCCGCCACCCACATCGCGGTGATGTAGAGCACGATGCCCAGCGTCGAGATCCAATAGTGCCAGGCCGCCAGCCGCGTGGAGTAGAGCCCCGTGCGTTTCCACAGCACCGGCACGAGGTAGTAGAAGGCGCCGAAGGTGATGAAGGCGACCCAGCCCAGCGTGCCGGAGTGCACGTGCCCGATCACCCAGTCCGTGTAGTGCGCCAGCGCGTTGACGGAGCGGATCGACATCAGCGGCCCCTCGAAGGTGGACATGCCGTAGAAGCCCACGGCGGTCACGGAGAAGCGCAGGCCGGGATCGGTGCGCAGCTTTTCCCACGCGCCCGAGAGGGTCATCAGGCCGTTGATCATGCCGCCCCAGGACGGCATCCACAGCATGATCGAGAACACCATGCCGAGCGTCTGCGTCCAGTCCGGCAGCGAGGTGTATTCGAGGTGGTGCGGCCCGGCCCAGATGTAGATGAAGATCAGTGCCCAGAAATGCACGACCGAGAGCCGGTAGGAATAGACCGGCCGGTCCGCCGCCTTCGGAATGAAGTAGTACATCATCCCGAGGAAGCCCGCGGTGAGGAAGAAGCCGACGGCGTTGTGCCCGTACCACCACTGCACCATCGCGTCCTGCGCGCCGGCGAACAGGGAGTAGCTGCGCGAGCTGTAGAGCGAGACCGGGATGCCGAGGTTGTTGACGATCCACAACATCGCCACGGTCACGATGAAGGCGAGGTAGAACCAGTTCGCGACGTAGATGTGCGGTTCCTCGCGCTTCAGCAGCGTGCCGACATAGGCGACGAGGTAGGCCACCCAGATGATGACGAGGAACAGGTCGAGGTGCCACGGCGGCTCCGCGTATTCGCGGCTCTTGGAGAAGCCGAGCACGTAGCTCAGCGCCGCCATGACGATGAAGAACTGGTAGCCCCAGAAGATGAAGTTCGCGAGCGCCTTGCCGCCCCAGAGCGGCGCGCGGCAGGTGCGCTGCACCACGTAGATCGAGGTGCCGAACAGCGCCGAGCCGCCGAAGGCGAAGATGGCGGCGGAGGTGTGGACCGGGCGCAGGCGGCCGAAGTTGAACCAGGGGGCGATGTTGAGCTGTGGCCAGGCGAGCTCGGCGGCGATGTAGCAGCCGACGAAGAACGCCACCACGCCCCAGAACATCGAGGCGATCAGGAATTTGCGGACGATGTCCTCGTTGTAGTCGAAGCGGCGCGCCGGCGCGGCGGTGACGAAGCGCGCCGTCGCGCTGCCGAGGGCGAGGTCACTCATGGCCAGCACCTCCGCCCGCGACGAGGCGCGCGGCGGCATGAGCCGCGTCCACCTCGTCGTAGTGGTGCTTGATCAGCCCGAAGATGAAGACCACGGCGAAGCCGGCGAGCGACCAGCCGAAGATGGACATCTCGAGGTCGAGCGCGCCCGCGGCGGCGTAGAGGCCGATCAGCCCCAGGCACGCCATCATTATCCCGACAATCAGGTCACCCGCCTTCATGCTGATTACAACTCCATTGCCGATCGGTAGATTTCGCGGGCGGAGCGCGATGGGTCCTTGATCTAGATCAAAGCCCCCCCGGCTCCTGGCGCGGCAAACGGGGGAAATCGGCGCGGTTCGTCGGAAGCGGGCCTTTGATCTAGATCATGGGAGCCACGCGCCGCGCGCGGGAGAAGCCCCAGGGGCGCGAAGATCGGGCGCGAAGATCGGCGCTGGCTGGGTCGTACGAGCGGGGTTGATGGTGTCATTGCTTCCGGCGGGCCTCGCGCTGCTGCCGATGTGCCGGCCGATCGCGGCGGCGCCGGGTACGAGCCTTGTCGTGGCGTTGGCCATCGCGGGGCTGGCTGGCAGCGTGCCCCATTGCGTGCCGATGTGCGGCCCCTTCGTGCTCGCCCAGGCCGGCGCGCGCGTCGCCTCCCTCCCGGTCAGCTGCCTGGCGCAGCACCGCCGGCTGCGGGCCGCGCTGCTGCTGCCTTATCATATGGGCCGTGCCCTTACTTACGCGGTGCTGGGTGCCGTCGTGGGCGGGCTGGGCGGCCTGCCCTGGGCGGGGCCGCTGCGCGCGCCGCTGCTGGCCCTCGCCGCACTAGGTTTCCTTGTCGCGGCGCTGCGCCGCTTCCGCACCGCAGCCCCCGGCGGGGCGCCGGCCCGCGAGGCGCGCTGGCAACGCGCCTGGGGTGCGCTGCTCGCGCGCGGCGGCAGGCGCTTCGATCCCGGCAGCAGCGCGGGCAGTTTCGGCCTCGGGCTGCTGCTCGGCCTGCTGCCCTGCGGCATGCTGGCGATGGCGCTCGCGGCCGTCGCCGGCGCCGGCAGCGCCTGGCTCGGCGCCGGCGCGATGCTGGCCTTTGCCGCCGGCAACGCGCCGGCGTTGATCGCGACGGGCTATGCCGGCGTGGCGGGTGCGGCCTGGTCGCGCGCGCTCACCGCTGCGGTGCCGTACGCGATGCTCGCCAACACCACGATCCTCGCCACCCTCGCGGTGCTGCTGGTGGCCTGACGCCCGGCATTGGGTTAGGACGGGCCGTTCCTTCGGCGGTGCCGATGGCGAGGGGTCTGGCGTGATCGGTCTGGTTGTCGTTTTTGGCGCGGCGCTGTCGTGGTTTTCCGCGGTTCATCCCGCGGAGATGCCAGCCTGGGGGCCGTGGGAATTTTCCTGGGTCGAATATCTGGGCTGCGTCCTGCCCGC
>JAJZUI010000077.1 GCA_021847175.1 Pseudomonadota bacterium | reverse complement strand
CGTGCTGACCTGGACCGTCGACAGCCAGCGGATCGAGGTCGGGCCGGGGCAGGCGCTGTGCATTCCCCGCGGCGCCGTTCATCGGTTCGATAACAACACAAGCGACGACGTGAAGGCACTTTGCGTGATCACGCCGGCGGCAATCGGTCCGCAGTTTTTCCGCGAGGCTTTCGCGGTGGTCAACGCGGCGGCTGGCGGTCCGCCGGACCCCGCCAGGATGGTGGAGATCATGCGCCGCCACGGCCTCACGCCGGCTCCGCCTCAGGCGTAACGCCTCGGCGCCTCAGAGCGGGGCTCGCCGCCATCCGACCGACGCTGGCGAAAGGCGGTCCGTTCTCGCAACGTTACGCCGACGCCCAGTTGATGCAGGCCGAGCGGGAGTGCAATGGTGTGGATTGCACGAAGCCCCGATCGACGACGACAACGCCAGGCAGGTGGCCCGGAACACGGGCACGATCGTCGAGCTCAATCGCCACCGCCAATATGGATGCGCGTCCGCACCCGCTGTCCTGGCGGGCAGCCACCGCTATGCCGGCCCCTATCACATCGACGATGTCGGCACATACCGCATGCAGGGCGCTCGGTTTGTTGCCCTGAGCGGTTCCGATGCGCGGCCGCGAAACAGCGCCGAGATCCTGTATGTGCCGCCCGCCGGCGATCGCAAGGCAGCGCTCCACATCGCGTTCATCGAAGCCAGCGGCAAGCCGAGCACCGGCCTCTGGTGCGTGGCGAAATAGGCGCGCGAGGCTGGCCTGGCCCGCTCGAACCCGGCGGCGCTTGACGCAGGTCAAGGCGCGTTTCGCGAACCTGGCGCAGCCGTACATGTGTCATGCAGGTGCGACCGTGGTTCCGTCACGCCGTTGACCTTGCCGCGACACTCGCACTCGCGGCCTGCATCGCCGTTCCCGTGCCGAAACTGGAACCGGGCATCAAGCATGGGACGGAGATCGACGAGGCGCGCCTTGCCAAGGTCGTCTCCGGCGCCCGGAAGGACGATGTGCTCGCGCTGCTGGGGGCGCCCAGCGTGATCTGGGTCGACCGCGACATCTACGGCTGGAACTGGGGACGCGCCAACTGGTCGCTCCTGTGGGCGACTTACGGCGGCTCCGGCTTGAGTGACGTGACCATCGAGCACTGGTTCCTGGTACGCTTCGACGCGGCAGGCACCGTGGTCCGCGCCGAGCATGTCCGGGGCGGCATCCTCGAGACCGACGGAGAGATCCTGCGCCACTTCGGTGGGTCATGACCGGGCGCGCGATCCTTTGGGCGCTGCTCCTGGCACTGGCGGCGTGCGCGCCGTTTCCACCGGCCCCGAGCAAGCTCGCCGCCGTGGCCGCGGGCAAGGAGGCACTCCTCCTGTTCCGCACGGAGCAAGTGGACGATGCGGGCCGGATCACCCCCATGCCCCTCTACGGGAAGTGGTCGCCCGTCCTGCGCTGGGGAGGTTTCAACAGCGCTGGCCGCCCAGTCAACGAGGAAGCACCGACCAGTCTCTCCGCAGACGCCTCCCGCGAAGGCTGGGCGGTGCGCGTTCTGCCGCCTGGCTACTACTACCTTGGCGTGTTCGAGAAAGTGGGGGCGGAAAACCACCTCCGCCCCGTCGGCAATACCTGGCGCGCCGAAGTTCCCAGGCGCGTTCCCGTCATCTATGCGGGCACACTGCGGCTGACGGTGAGCAAGAGGAAAGTCCTGTGGTTCAGCGAAAGCTATGTGGTGAGAACCCCGCCCCGGCTTGTTGACGAGAGCGCCGCCGCCGCCGCCGTCGTTGCGCGCGACCTGCCGGACCTGCCCGCGCCGGTCACCCGCCTCTTCGTTCGCCAGGAAGGCCCGATCCTGCTCGGCACGCCGCCGCGCTAGCAGTGCGGCTCTGGTTCCTCCGTTGCGGAGTGCCCGGCTGTCCGCGTCGATGGGTGACCGCGATTCAGAAGTCCCAGCTGGGATCGGCTTCGGTTGAGATGACGCTTGAGTTGTGGGCGTCGTCCTGGCCTTCGTGATGCCGGTGATCGCGCTGTCGCCCCCCGAAATGATCATCCCGCGCAAAGTCCTGAGCGTGAAGCTGATCGCTGTCTTTGTCGGCGTCGTAGGGCTCGGAATCCTGCCAGTCGGCTTCCTGTTCAACGCGCTCATCAGTCAATGAAAGATATCTCGTGATGAAAGAGATCAAGGTGCTCGGTCCCGGCGGCGCCAACTGCAGGAACACGACCGCCCTGATCGAGCGTGTCGCGGCCGGGAAGGGCGTTGCAATCAACCCGCATAAGGTCGAAGAGGTGCGCGAGATCATGGGCTATGGCATCATGTCCCCGCCAGGCGTCGTCGTCGACGACAGGGTCGTGCACGCAGGCGGCGTGCCGAACCGCGACAAGGTCGAGGCTTGGCTTGCCTGACCGGTCACGGCGGTTCACCATGTGTAATCCCCTTGCAGTCCGGCCTGGCCGATCCGCGGTTCGACACTGCGACAAGGAGGATGAAGACGATGGCACAGCCCGCCGCCCGGCTGAGTTACAACGTCACCGCTCGGCGCGTGGATGCGCACGCCAGCCTCGCCACCACCAAGCAGGCGGAGATCGTTCTCGATACCGATGTCGCGGGGCGGGCCGATGCGTTCAATCCGGCGGAGCTGTTCCTGGCGGCCATCGCCGCATGCATGATCAAGGGTATCGAGCGGGTGACGCCGATCCTGAGGTTCCAACTGCGCGGCGTCGAGATCCGCCTGCATGGCGAGCGGCAGGACGCTCCGCCGAAGATGGTGTCGATCGACTATGAAGTGATCGTCGATACCGACGAGACGGACCAGCGTCTCGATCTCCTGCACACCAACGTCCGCAAATACGGCACGATCTCCAACACCGTGGCCGAAGCGACAAAGCTCGAAGGCGTGATCAGGAGAAAAGCGTGACGCGACCGCAGGCCCATGGGATCGGATCCACCCGTGGCGCATGATCGTGACCACGGACCCGCATCCGGTGCGGATCCCGGCGCCGCCCGCCAGTGGGCGGCGGTCCTGAATGCCGCCTCGGCGCGGCGGAGGTCGTCGGATCGCCTCGAATTTTCGCAGGAAAGGAAATGCGGACATGCGCGAAGTCGTTCTCTGCGCCCCGGTGCGCACAGCCATCGGAACCTATAGCGGCTCGCTGAAGGCAACACCGGCCACCGTGCTTGGCGCGGTGGCCGTCCGCGAAACGATCCGCCGCGCGGCGCTCGATCCGGCGCGCCTGGACGGCGTTGTCATGGGAAACGTGGTCCAGGCCGGCAACCGGATGAACCCGGCGCGCCAGGCGGCCATCCATGGCGGCATACCCGTCGACGTGCCGGCAATGACCGTCAACCGCGTCTGCGGCTCCGGCGCGCAGGCGATCGCCTCGGCCGCGCAGGACATCTGGCTGGGCTTCGCCGACGCCGCTGTCGCCGGCGGCATGGAGAACATGGATGCCGCGCCATACCTCGTGACCGGCGGCCGCTGGGGCTACCGGATGGGCGATGCGCAGATCTACGACGCCATGCTTCGGGACGGGCTCAACGACGCCTTTTCCGATCAGCACTCCGGCTGGCACACCGAGGATCTCGTCACGAAATACCAGATCAGCCGCGAGGATCAGGATCGCTGGGCGGCGCGCTCGCAGCAGAGGTTTTCCGCGGCGCAGGCAGCGGGCAAGTTCGACGCCGAGATCGTCGCCGTGGAGGTGAAGGGCCGCAAGGGGCCCGAGCCCTTCGCTAGGGACGAGCACAATCGTCCCGATACCACCGTCGAGAGCCTTGCGAAGCTGAAGCCGGCTTTCCGCAAGGATGGCACCATCACCGCCGGCAACGCGCCAGGGCTGAACACCGGTGCGGCGGCGATGATCGTCGCCGCGCGCGAATTCGCGGACGCCAACCGGCTCACGCCGATGGCCCGGCTCGTCTCCTATGGCGTGGGCGCGGTCGAGCCCGGCATGTTCGGGATCGGCCCGGTGCCGGCCGTGCGCCAGGCGCTGGAACGTGCCGGATGGACGACCGGTGACATCGACCGCATCGAGATCAACGAGGCCTTCGCCGCCATCGCCCTCGCGGTCACACGCGAACTTGGCCTGGCCGAGGAAATCGTCAATGTCGAGGGCGGCGCCATCGCGCACGGCCATCCGATCGGCGCCACGGGCGCGATCCTGACCACGCGGCTGCTCCATTCAATGCAGCGCGACGGGGTCAGGCGGGGCATGGTCACGCTCTGCATCGGCGGCGGTCAGGGCATCGCGCTCGCGCTCGAAGCCCTCGCCTGAAGGGCGGGCCCGCTAATACCCCTCGTCGAGCCGCAGATGCGGGAACGCGCTGTGCACGCCCGGCGGCACTACCGGCGGGGCGGCGTGCAGGTGTGCGGGGGTGAGGCCGGAAAGCGCGGTCACGCCCAGCAGCGCCATGGTGCGCTGCATCTCGTCCTCCAGCAGTTCCAGCATCCGCACGACACCCTCCGGCCCCGCCGACGCCAGGCCGTAGAGGTAGAGCCGGCCCAGGCAGACCGTGTCCGCGCCCAGCGCCAGCGCCTTCACGATGTCCGCACCGCGCGAGAAACCGCCGTCGATCATCACCTTCGCGCGGCCGGCGACCGCCTCCACCACCTCCGGCAGCACGTCGAGCGAGCCGCGCCCGTGGTCGAGCTGCCGCCCGCCGTGGTTGGAGACATAGACGCCCTCGATGCCCATCTCGCAGGCTTGCTTCGCGTCCTCGCCCGTCGCGATGCCCTTGATGATGAGCTTCATGCGGTTCTTCGCCCGGACCCGCTCCAGAGCCGCCCAGTCGAGCCCGGCCTGGTACTCCATGCCGGAAAGGCGCCGCTGCCAGGGCTTGCGCCACCGCTTGGCGATGTCGCGCTCGCGCCGCGAGAGCACCGCGGTGTCGACGGTGATGCAGAACGCGTCATAGCCGGCATCCTCGGCGCGCTTCATGTGGTCGAGGATGAAGTCGTCGTCGCCGCGCACGTAGAGCTGGAAGACTTTCGGCCCGCTGCCCGCCTTGGCGGCCACCTCCAGCCCTGGCTCGGAGACCGAAGACAAAAACATCGGCACGCCGAATTCACCGCCCGCCCTGGCGACGGCCGAGCCCGAGTCCGGATGGAAGGTCTGCAACGAGCCCACCGGCGCCAGCGCCACCGGCAGCCGCGTCGCGCGGCCGAAGAAGGTGGAAGCGGTGTCCACCTTGCGCACATCCACCAGCACGCGCGGGCGGAACGCCAGGCTGTCGATCGCGAGCCGGTTGCGCTTCAGCGTCGTTTCGCTCTCCACGCCGCCGACCAGGTAGTCCCAGGCGAACTGGTCGAGATGCACGCGCGCCGCGCGGACGAATTCGTGCAGGTTCAGGAAGTCCTCGGCGGCGCTGGGCGGCATGGTTCCCTCCGTTGATTGCGCCAAGTCTGGAACCGCGCGAACGGGACGGCAAGCGCCGGCGGGCGAGCAACGCACGGGCGCTCCTAGTGCGCGCCGAGCCCCGCCAGCAGCGCCACCGCGGCGCCGGCGAGCGCGCCGACGATGGTGCCGTTCATGCGGATGTATTGCAGGTCCTTGCCCACCCGCAGCTCCAGCCGCTCGGTCAGCGTCGCGGTGTCCCAGCCGCCGACCACGCCCTCGACGAAGCGCGCGATCTCGCCGCGCCCCGCGGGCATCAGGCGCGAGGTGAGTGCCCGCACCGCGTCGCGCAGCCGCGCCGCCGCGCGCTCGTCCTCTCGCAGCACCTGGCCGAGATTGGCGAGCGTCGCGTCCACCACCGCGACGCTGCGCCCGTTCGGCCGCGCCGCGTCCTGCTCGAGCGCGAGCCGCACCCGGCTCCAGATGTCCCACAGCCAGGCACGCACCGTCTCGTGCGCCACCACGCGGCGCAGGGCCGCGCCGATCTCCGCCGCCCGCGCCGGCTCCTCCTCGATGCGGGCTATCTCGCGGCGCATCCACTCGTCGAACGCCTCGCGCAGCTCGCTGCCGTCCGGCTCCATGCGCTCCAGCTCGGTGTTGATCTGTGCCACGACCCGCTTGGCGACGGAGGCGCCAACCGCCCAGCCGACGAGGCGCCCACCCTGCTCGCGCACCCGCTCCTCGATCGCCTGCTGCAGCGCCGCCTCGCGCGAGGCCAGCAGGGTCTTCAGCTGGTCGAGGAAGAAGCCGAACACCTCCTGGTGCCGCCCGCCCTCGACAAGCTGGCGCAGCGCGCGGCCGACGATGCGCCCGCCGCCCTGCCCGCCCACCAGCCTCGGCACCAGCCGGCTGACGAGGCGGCGCGCCCGCCCGTCCTCGATCGCGCCGAGCAGGCGCGGCAGCATCGCCGCCAGCGCCTCCGCCGCCGGGCGCCGCGCCTCGGCGTCCGCGAGGAAGCCCGCGACGATCGCCGAGACATCGAGCCGCTCCAGCGCCGCCGCCAGCTCCGCCTCCGTGAAGACGTGCCCGGCGATGAAGCGGCCCAGTGCCGCGCCGATGCGCGCCTGCTGCGCGGGGATGATGGCGGTGTGCGGGATGGGCAGGCCGAGCGGATGGCGGAACAGCGCCGTCACCGCGAACCAGTCCGCGAGCCCGCCGACCAGCCCCGCCGTCGCCGCCGCGAGCAGCACCGGCGGGAAGCGCCAGATGTGCCCGGCCGCGGTCAGCGCCGCCATCAGTGCCAGTAGCAGGTGTGCCACGAGGCGGTGGCGCGCGAGCGTCCGCCGCGCCGCTGCATCCGGGTCCGCCGGCCTCTGTTGCAACGCACAATCCTCCTGTCGTCCGGTTCTCCCATGGCGCGCTCGCGCACGGCAACCGCCCGGAGTGAAAATCCCGCCGCGACCTGGATTTCCTTGCCGCGCGGGCTTGTGCCGCGCGGTCTGGCGTTCGCCCGCGATCCCCCACACAATCGCCGCCACGATCGCGGCAAGAGGGCTCGATGGCGACATTCGTCCTGCTTCACGGAGCGTTCCATGGCGCCTGGTGCTGGCGCGACGTGGCCGCGCGTCTGCGCGCCGCGGGCCACGCCGTCACCACGCCGACGCAGACCGGGCTTGGCGAGCGGCGGCACCTGCTCTCCGGCGCCATCACGCTCGAGACCTTCGTCGAGGACCTGGTGCAGCACCTGGAGAACGAGGACATCACCGGGGCGGTGCTGGTCGGCCACAGCTTCGGCGGCCATGCCATCACCGGTGCCGCGGACCGCGTGGGCCAGCGCATCCGCCACCTCGTCTATCTGGATGCCGCGCTGCTGGAGAACGGCGAGGTGCCGTTCAGCCGCATGCTGCCGGAATTCGCCATCGCCCGCGAGCGCGAGGCGAGGGCGCTGGGCGGCTTCGCGGTGCCGGCACCGCCGCCCGCCATGTTCGGCATCCCGCCGGGACCGGCGGCCGACTGGGTGGCGAGCCGGCTCTGCCCGCACCCGCTGCGCACGTTCATGACGCCGTTGGTGCTGCGTAACAAACCCGGCAACGGGCTGCCCTCCACCTATGTCTGCTGCACCGACCCGGTCTACGCCAACCTCGCGACCTCCCGCGAGCGTGCGCGCCAGCGCCCGGGGATGGCCTGGCGCGAGCTCGCGACCGGCCACGACGCCATGGTGACCGCACCCGAGGCCACCGCCGACCTGCTGATGGAGCTTGCCCGATGAGCCGTATCCTCAACGTCGCCATCGCCCAGATGGGCCCGATCGCGCGCGAGGAAAGCCGGCAGGCCGTGGTGGCGCGGCTGCTCGCGATGATGCGTGAGGCAGTCGCGATGCGCGCCGACCTCGTGGTCTATCCGGAGGCCGCGCTCACCGCCTTCTTCCCGCACTGGGTGGTAAACGACGAGGCGGAGCTGGATTCCTATTTCGAAACCGAAATGCCAGGCCCCGCGACGCGCCCGCTGTTCGAGGAGGCGGCCAGGCACGGCATCGGCTTTCATCTCGGCTACGCGGAGCTGGACACGAGCCACGGCCGCAAGCAGCGCTTCAATACCGCGATCCTGGTCGGAAAGGACGGCAGGATCGTCGGCAAGTACCGCAAGATCCACCTGCCGGGCTACGCGACCCCGCGACCCGAGGAGAAATTCCAGAACCTGGAGAAGCGCTATTTCGAGGTCGGCGACCTCGGCTTCCCGGTCTGGGAGGCAATGGGCGGCAGGATGGGCATGATGATCTGCAACGACCGCCGCTGGCCGGAGGCGTATCGCGTGATGGGCTTGCAGGGCGTGGAGCTGATCGTGCTCGGCTACAACACCCCCGCCGCCGTGCCCTCCATGCCGGAGACGGACCATCTGCAGAACTTCCACAACCGGCTCGTGATGCAGGCCGGCGCCTACCAGAACGGCACATTCGTCGCCGGCGTCGCGAAGGCCGGCATCGAGGAGGGCGTGGACCAGATCGGGCAGAGCTGCGTCATAGCACCCTCGGGCGAGATTGTGGTGCAGTGCTCCGGCCTCGGCGACGAGGTGCAGGTGGCGCGCTGCGACCTCGACCTCTGCGGCAGCTACAAGCAGCACATCTTCAACTTCGCGGCCCACCGGCGCCCGGAGCATTACGGCCTCATCGTGGAGCGCACCGGCGTCGGCCCCGTTCTGGGAACGAAACCATGAGCCTCGCCTCGAGCCTCGCCCCTGCCCTGCCGGAAGACGCCCCGACGGCGGCGCTCGCCGGCCGCGCCTGGCGCCCGGACGCGGAGGGGCCGTCCGTCGTCGCCATTCGCGACGGCGCGGTGTTCGACATCAGCCGGGCCTTCCCCACCATGCGCGACCTCTGCGAGGCGCCGGACCCGGCCGCCGCATTGCGCGGCGCCGCCGGCGAGGCGCTCGGGCCGCTCGACGCCATCCTCGCCAACACACCGCCCGAGACCCGCGACCGCGCGCGCCCCTGGCTGCTCGCACCCACGGACCTGCACGCGATCAAGGCCGCCGGCGTCACCTTCCCCATCTCGATGCTGGAGCGCGTGATCGAGGAGCGCGCGCGCGGCGACCTCGGCGCCGCTGCCGCTTTCCGTGCCGAGGTGCAGGCCACCATCGGCGACGACCTCGCCCGCCTCAAGCCCGGCTCGCGCGAGGCCGCGAACCTCAAGCAGGTGCTGATCGCGCGCGGCGCGTGGAGCCAGTATCTCGAGGTCGGCATCGGCCCGGACGCGGAGATCTTCACCAAGGCGCCACCGATGGCCGCCGTCGGCACCGGGGCGGACGCCGGGCTGCATCCGTCTTCCGTCTGGAACAATCCGGAGCCGGAAGTGGTACTCGTCGTCGCATCCTCCGGGCGCATCGTCGGCGCCTCGCTCGGCAACGACGTCAACCTGCGCGACGTCGAGGGGCGCTCCGCGCTGCTGCTCGGCCGCGCCAAGGACAACAACGCCTCCGCCGCGATCGGTCCCTTCTTCCGCTTCCTCGACGCCGGCTTCACCCTCGACGACATCCGCAGAACGGTCGTCACGCTGACTGTCGCGGGAGAGGACGGGTTCCGGCTCGACGGCTCCTCCTCCATGGCGATGATCGCGCGCGACCCCGTGGACCTCGCGGGCCAGATGCTCAATGCGCACCACCACTACCCGGACGGCGCGGTGCTCTACTGCGGCACCATGTTTGCGCCGGTCGCGGACCGCGACGCGCCTGGCCAGGGCTTCACGCACCACCCGGGCGACATCGTCACCATCGCCGCCCCGCGCCTCGGCCGGCTGGTCAACCGCATGCGCCGCACCGACGAGTGCGAGGCGCACGTCTTCGGCGCCGGTGCGCTGATGCGCAACCTCGCGAAACGCGGCCTCCTCGGGGGACTGCTCGCATGATCCCGCTGCACCTCTATCTCGGCTTCATCCTCGCCAACGCCATCCTGATGCTGATCCCCGGGCCGAACGTGGCGTTCATCACCGCCAACTCCGTGGCCTATGGAACACGTTACGGGTTGTTGACGGTTGCCGGCACCACCACGGGGGCGGCGGCGCAGCTCGCGCTTGCCGTCATCGGCATGACCGCGGCGCTCTCCGCCGTCAGCCGGTTGATGACCGTCGTCCACTGGGGCGGCATCGCCTACCTCATCTACCTCGGCTTCCGGCAGTTCCGCGCCGCCCCGGTCGATCTCACGCGGATCAAGGCAGAGCCCAGGTCCGGGCGCGGCATCTACGCCCGCGCGGTGCTGGTCGCGATCAGCAACCCCAAGACGCTGCTGTTCTTCGGCGTGCTGCTGCCGCAGTTCATCGACCCAAGCCGCCCCGCCGGGCCGCAGCTCGCGATCCTGGCGGCGACGCTGCTGGTGATGGCGATCCTGCTCGACGGCGCCTGGGCGGTGGCTGCCGGGCGCGCGCGCGCGTTGCTCGCGCGGCACGGGCGGCTGCGCAACCGCATCTCCGGCGGGCTGCTGATGACGGCGGGCGTCGGGCTCGCGCTGGCGCAGCGGAGCCGGTGATGCGGCTTTCCATCCTCGACCAGTCCACGATCGTCGCCGGCACCTCGCCCGACGCCGCGATCCGCGAGAGCCTGGCTCTCGCCCGCCACGTCGAGGCGCTGGGCTATGCGCGCTACTGGGTCGCGGAACACCACGCCTCGCTCTCGCAGGCCGGCACCGCGCCGGAGATCCTGATCGCCGCCATCGCCGCGACCACCAGCCGCATCCGCGTCGGCTCCGCCGGCGTCATGCTGCCGCACTATTCGTCCTTGAAGGTCGCCGAGCAGTTCCGCGTGCTGGAGGCGATCGCGCCCGGGCGCATCGACCTCGGGCTCGGCCGCGCCCCGGGTTCGGACGGGCTCACGGCCTACGCGCTCAACCCCAATGCCGATACGGCGTCGGAACATTTCCCCGCCCAGGTGCGCGACCTGCTCGCCTGGCTCGCGGGCGAACCCCTCGTCGAGGGCCATCCGTTCCGCAGCATCGTCGCCCAGCCGCAGGGACCGACGCTGCCGGAGGTGTGGATCCTCGGCTCGTCGAACTACGGCGCCCAGGTCGCGGCGCATTTTGGCCTTCCCTACTGTTTCGCACATTTCATCACCGACGGCGCGGGGACCGAGGAGGCGATCGGGCTCTACCGCGATCTCTACAAGCCCTCCGCGCGCTGGCCGCGGCCCGTGGCCGCTGTCTGCGCCTGGGCGTGCGCGGCGCCGACGGAGGAGGAGGCCGAGCGCCTGTTCATGAGTCGCGCGCTGTGGCGGCTCGGGCGCGACCGCGGCGTCTATGCGCCGCTGCCCACGATCGCCGACGCGCTGGCCTACAGCTATTCGGATTCGGAACGCGCCCGCATCGAGGCGCTGCGCGCCCGCGCCATCGTCGGCACCGGCGAACAGGTGGTCCGGCGGCTGCATGATCTCGCCGCAACGCTCGGTATCGAGGAGGTCGCGATCCTGACGACGGTGGCGGACCCCGAGGCCCGCCGCGAGAGCTACACGCTGATCGCGGAGGCGGCCGGGATCACGACCACTCGCCAGGCGGCCTGAAGCGCCCGCCCGCCTGCCACAGGCGGAAGCGGTACACCGCCCAGGCGACGAACGCGGCGCCCAGCGCGATGGGGATCATGATCATCGCGAGCCAGAACGCGAGCGCGGCCACCGCCGCCGCCGTGGCCAACACCGCGACGATGATGGCGACGCGCAGCAGCTTGGTGCCGAAGGACGCGGGCGGCGGCGCGTGGATCTGGCCGTCCGGCGTCATGTCGATGGTGCGTTCGCGGATAACGAAATACTCCATGCCGCCCAGGTGGCGCGGCCGCTCGCCGGGATCAATGGGGTCGGTCATGAAGTCGCCTCCACCTCCGGGCAGACCAGCAGCGTCAGCCCGTCCACCGCGACGACGGTGAGGTCCGCCTCCGGCGCCGCGTGGCCGCTGACCAGCCGCGCCGGCCAGTCGCTGTCGCCCACGCGCACCCGCCCCTCGCGCCCCTTGAAGTCGAGCGCCCGCACCCGCCGCCCGACGAGCCCGGAGGACGTGGTGTTCACCTCCGGCACCGGATGGCCGAGCCGCCTGAGCCCGACGCCCAACGCGACGGCGATCAGCGCGGTGAAAACGTAGACGCTCGCCTGCCCCACGAAGGCCATCGGCACCGCGAGCGTGATCAGCCCTGTCGCCAGCGCGCCGATGCCGAGCCAGATCAGGAACGCGCCGGGCCAGATCACCTCCAGCGCCATCAGCACGAGCCCCGCGCCGATCCAGGCCTGCCCCGCCGTCATGCCGCGTCCTTTCCGCCCGTGGCCTTCAGCAACTCCAGCGCCTGCGCCATGCCGCCGGCGAAGCTCGCCGCCTCCATCGGCACCACCACCAGCCGCGAACCCTGGGCGGAGGCGATGCGCCCGAACGCCTGCACGTAGCCCTGCGCGATGAAGTAGGAGAGCGCCGCCTGCCCGCCGCTGCCCGCAGCCTCGGCCACGAAGCGCGTCGCCGCGGCCTCCGCCGCAGCCAGCCGCTCGCGCGCGGCGGCGTCGCGCTCCGCGGCAAGCTGGCGGCCCTCGGCGGCGAGCACCAGGGACTGCTTCTCGCCCTCCGCGCGCTTGATCGCGGCCTCGCGCTCGCCGTCCGCCTTGGCGACGGTCGCGCGCCGCTCGCGCTCGGCGGTCATCTGGAGGTTCATCGCGAGGATCAGGTTTTCCGGCGGCTCGATGCGCCGCAGTTCCACGCGGCTTACCTTCACGCCCCATGGGGCGGTGGCGCCGTCGAGGATGCCCAGCAGGTGGGTGTTGATCCGCTCGCGCGAGGACAGGGCCGCGTCCAGCTCCAGCTCGCCCACGATGGCGCGGATGTTGGTCATCGCGAGCGTGGACAGCGCCTGCGCAAGGTTGGCGACCTGATAGGCCGCCTTCGCCGCCTCCATCACGCGGTAATAGATCACGCCATCCACCGCGACGGTCGCGTTGTCCTTGGTGATGACGGATTGTTCCGGAATGTCGAGAACCTGCTCCTGCACGTTCAGCTTGCGCCCGATGCGGTCCATGTAGGGCACGATGACGTTGAGCCCGGGGCTGATCTCGCGGGTGAACGCGCCGAACCGCTCGACGGTCCAGACCTGGCCCTGCGGCACGGTCTTGGCGCCGGCGAAGATGGAGACGACGACCAGCACCAGCAGCAGGACGAAGATGATTTCGACCGCACCCATGCGCACGTTTCCCCGTTGTTGCGGGTAAGCCTAGCACATCATGGCGCAAGCGGAACGGCGTCGCCGCCGCTCACACGTGCCGTCAGGCGGTGGCGCGATGTTGTCCGGGGTGACGGCGTTCACTATGATGGACACATGTCGCACATGCAAGATACCGGCGGCACCGGGTTCGCCGAGTCCACCCTCGCCCTGCGCCTCCGGCGCGAGCGGGAGGAGCGCGGCTGGTCGCTTGCCGACCTCGCCGCCCGCGCCGGTGTCTCGCGCGCCATGATCAGCCGTATCGAGCGCGCCGAGGCGAGCCCCACCGCCGTGCTGCTCGCCCGCCTCGCGGCCGCCTTCGGCCTTTCGCTCTCCGCCCTCCTCGCGCGCGTGGAGGCCGACGCGGAGGGCCCGCGCCGCCTGCGCCGCCGCGCCGAACAGCCTCTCTGGCGCGACCCCGAAACCGGCTATGTCCGCCGCGCCGTCTCGCCGGCGGGCACGCCGGAGCTGACGCATGTGGAGCTGCCGCCCGGCGCGCGCGTCTCCTACCCCGCCGCGGCGTGCCTCGATGTGCGCGGCCAGTGCCTGTGGGTGCTGGCGGGCAGGCTGGATTTCCGCGAGGGCGGCCAGACGCACCGGCTGGAATCCGGCGACTGCATCGCGCTCGGCCGCCCCGCCGACCGCGTCTTTTCCAACGCCTCGGACAGGGTCGCCTGCCACTACCTGCTGGCCGTTGTCAGGGAATAGCCGCCCTCAGGGGATGTCGCCGGCCAGGGGGATGTCGGACAGGCGCGCCATCATCGCGGTGGTCTCCCCGGCGGACAGCGCGCAGCGCAGCGCCAGCACGACGACCACCAGGCTCCAGGCCACGGTGACGCCGGCCGCTTGCCAGAAGCGCAGCCAGCCGAGCCCGCCCCCGATAGCGGACAGCGCCGAGATCACCCACATGCCGCCGAACCAGGGCAGCAGCCAGGCGATCTGCCGCCAGCCGAACGCGGCGGCCGGGCGGCGGCGGACGAGGTGGTACCAGGCTGCATACGCGAGGAAGCCCACCGCGACGATGCCCATCAGCACCGAGTTGGTGACGAAGCCGGTCCAGACCATGATGAGGTTGCTGCACACGAACGCCGCCGGCGCCAGCACCGAAGCCGCGGGCAGGCGGAAGGTGCGCCGCATCTCCGGCAGATTGCGGCGCAGCACCAGCAGCGTCACCGGCCCGAGCCCGTAGGTCAGCACGGTGATCGAGGTGACGTAGTTCACCATCAGCTGCCAGGCCGGGAACGGCAGCAGGAACACCACGCCCACGACCCACATGACGATGACCGCAAGCCACGGCACCTGGTCGCGGTTGAGCAGCGTGAGCCAGGCCGGCCCCGCGTTGGTCTCGCCGATCGCATAGAGGATGCGCGAACCGCCGGTGACGTAGATGAGCCCGGTGCCGCCCGGCGACACATAGGCGTCGACGTAGAGGATGGCGGCGAGCCAGGACATGCCGAGCATCGCGGCAAGCCCCGCGAACGGCCCCATCGCGCCGGGGAAGTCGAGCCTCGCCCATCCGTGCGCGAGGTCCTCGGGGCGCAGCGCGGCGAGAAACCCGACCTGCAGCAGCACGTAGACGACGGCGCCGAGGATCACCGAGCCGATCACCGCGATCGGAATGTTCCGCCCGGGATTGGCGCTCTCGCCGGCGAGGTCGATAGCGGTGCGGAAGCCGAGATAGGAGAACACGATCCCCGCCGCCGGGAGGGCCAGGAAGATACCGCTGGCGCGGTAGCCCGTGGGGTCGGCACCGAGCGCGCTGCGATGGCCCACGGAACCCGCGATGAGCGCCAGCGCCGTGAGCACGGGAACCGCGATCTTCCACCAGGTGATGGCGGAGTTGACGCGGAGCAGCAGGCGCACGGTGAGCAGGTTCACCGCCGCCATCGCCAGCAGCAGCGCCGCGCACACGGCGAAGCCGGTGTCGGTCAGCGCGCCCTCGCCGGTCGTTGAGACCAGGCCCGGCAGGTAGTTGTTGGCATAGGTGACGACGGCCTCCGCCTCCACCGCGGCGACCGGCACGTAGGCGAGGAACAGCATCCAGCCCCAGATGCGCCCGAGCCCCTCGCCGTGGCTCGCGTGACTCATGTGGACCAGCGCGCCGCTGCGCGGAAACAGCGCGCCCAGTTCCGCGAAGCAGAGCGCGATGAGCATGATGATCGCCGCCCCCGCGACCCAGCTCCACACCGCGAGCGGCCCCGCGATCTTCGCCGCATGGAAGGCCCCGAACAGCCAGCCGGAGCCGATCATGCTGGTGGTGCTGGCGAATAGCAGGCCGATGATCCCCGCGTCCCGGCGCAGTTGGCGCGGCGGCGCGGCGGGGGAGGAACGAGGCATCGCCGTCCTTTCCGATGTCCGGGGCTGCCGGCCGCGGCGTGTCAGCGCCGCGCCGCCGCGATCGCCAGCGCGCGCCGTTCCGTCATCCGGATCATGAGGTCGTGCAGCAGATAGGCGAGCCTGTCGCGGCACCATGCCTGGCCGGAGAGCGTGTCGTATTCGGCGGGCATCGCGATGCCCTCCGGCGCGTAGGCGTCGAAGCCGAGGCGGCGGGCGGTGGTCACGCAGCGCGCCATGTGGTCGGCGAAGGCGACGACGCCGACGACGCCGAACGAGGCGGGGTCGCGCCCGCGCGCGATCTCCTCGAGCACGCCGGCGGTGCTGAGATAGACCGGCTCGCCGCGCTCGTCGCGGCCGGGATAGATCGGCGTCACCACCCCCTCGGGCAGGCTGGCGGCGGCCGCCTCCGCCACCTCCCATTGCGCGAGGATGGGCGCCGAGGTCGCCGCGTGCAGCGCGCAGGCGACGTCCGCGAGCGCCTCGTTCACCGGGCCCGGCACGCGGTTGGCGTTGGGCGCCATGCGATTGCCGAAGGTGAAGCCGAAGATGTGGCGGATGCGCCCGACCGGCACGGTGGGCGCGGTCCAGCCCAGCGCCTCATCCTCAAGGATCGCGGCGAGTTCGGCGCCGATCGCGGGATCGCCGAGCTCGCGGGCAAGGTGGGCCGTCAGCATCGCACGCATGGACATCATGTCACCATCCGAACATCGCGGGCAGGCAGAGGTCGCTTGTCAAGCCGGCTCGCCGCCCGCATCATGATAGCTCAGGCGACCGTGGACAACGCGGCGCGCAAAACAGGGAGGCAACGATGGGCGGAAAGCTGCGT
>JAJZUI010000285.1 GCA_021847175.1 Pseudomonadota bacterium | reverse complement strand
GCCGACTATGCGATGGGCAAGACGGTGGTGGATTGTCGCGATACGCCTGGCTTCATCGCCAACCGCATCGGCACGCTCTGGATCGCCTCGGCGCTGCGCCACGCGGTGGAAATGGGCCTTACGGTTGAGGAGGCCGACGCGGCCATGGGCAGGCCGCTCGGCATCCCGAAGACCGGTGTGTTCGGCCTGCTCGACCTCGTCGGCATCGATCTCGGCCCCCATGTTGCGGCGAGCCTGATGGCCACCCTTCCGAAGGACGATTTCTACCGCGCGGTCTATCGTGACGAACCGATAGTGGCACAACTGATCGCCAGCAAGCGCACCGGACGGAAGGTGGGCGCGGGGTTCTACCGCCGGCAGAAGGGCCAAGCCGAGGCGGTGGACCTGGCAACCGGCGAATACCGACCGCGGGAGAAATCCCGACTGGAAAGTGCGGAGGTCCGGACCGCAGCGGAGCTCCTCGCGCATGCGGATCGCGGAGGGCGCTACGCGCGCGCGGTGATGCTGGACGTGCTCACCTATGCCGCTTCGCTCGTCCCCGCCATCGCCGAGGGCGTCGAGGACGTGGATGCGGCGATGCGCCTCGGCTACGCTTGGCGCTGGGGTCCGTTCGAGCTCGCTGACCGGATCGGCGCTAAATCGATCGCCGCGATGCTGCACGAGGCGGGGCGCGACGTGCCGCCGCTCCTCTCGCGCGCGGCGGAGAAGGGCGGCTTCTACCGCACGGACGGGTCGGTCCGCGCGGCACTCGCGCCGGACGGCTCCTGGCGGCGTCTTGCGCGAGCCGAGGGCGTGTTGCTGCTCGAGGACATCAAGCGCGGCTCGAACCCGCTACTGAAGAACGGCTCGGCGGCGCTGTGGGACGTCGGCGACGGGGTCGCCTGTTTCGAGATCGAGACGAAGATGAACGCGCTAGACGCCGACGTCATGGCGCTGCTCGGCAAAACCATCGAGCTCGGTGCAAGGGGGGGCTTCAAGGCGCTCGTCGTGTATAACGAGGGCGAGCAATTCTCGGTTGGCGCCAATCTCGGCCTAGCGTTGTTCGCCGCCAATATC
The DNA here is from genome assembly GCA_021847175.1 of Pseudomonadota bacterium. Lineage (GTDB taxonomy): Bacteria > Pseudomonadota > Alphaproteobacteria > Acetobacterales > Acetobacteraceae > JAJXXT01. The sequence goes on along the minus strand of JAJZUI010000285.1, from coordinate 1,916 downwards.
GCGCTGTGGGACGAGATCGAGAAGCTGATCGTGGGCGGGCAGGCGGCCTATTCGGCGCTGCGCGCGGCGCCGTTCCCCTCGGTCGGCGCGCCTGCCGGCATGGCGCTCGGCGGCGGCTGCGAGATCCTGCTGCACTGCAGCGCCATCCAGGCGCATGCGGAGCTCTACATGGGCCTGGTCGAGGTCGGTGTCGGGGTGATCCCCGGCTGGGGCGGCTGTGCCGCGATGCTGCGCCGTTGGAAGGGTGCGAAGGCGCTGCCGAAGGGCCCGATGCCCGCCGTCGCCAAGGCGTTCGAGCAGATTTCCACCGCGCAGGTCAGCAAATCCGCTGAAGAAGCGCGCGAGATGATGTTCCTGCGCGAGAACGACGGCATCACCATGAACCGCGATCGTCTGCTCGCGGACGCCAAGGCAAGGGCACTCGCCATGGTGGAGGGCTACACGCCGCCGGAACTGCCGCCGCTGCGCCTGCCGGGCGCCTCCGGGCGTGCCGCGCTGCGGCTTGCCGTCGAGGCGCAGATACGTCTCGGCCGCGCCACGGCGCACGACGCCGTGGTGGTCTCCCATCTCGCCTACGCGCTCACCGGCGGCGAGCGCGACCATACGGACGATATCGACGACGCGGCGATCCACGCACTGGAACGCAAGGGCTTCATGGCGCTGCTGCGCGAGTCCGCCACGCTGGCGCGCATCGAGCACATGCTCGAAACCGGCCGGCCGCTCAGGAACTGAGGAGACGGGCATGCCGACCTACAAGGCGCCGCTGAGGGACATGCATTTCGCGTTGTGGGAGGCGGCCGGCGCCGGCATCCTGGGCATGCTGCCGGGCATGGGGGAGATGGGCGCGGAGGTCGCAACGCCGGTGCTTGAGGGCGCGGCCGCGTTCTGCGAGGCGGTGCTGCTTCCGCTCAACCGCACCGGCGACGAAGAAGGCTGCGTGCTGGAGCATGGCGTGGTGCGCACGCCAAAGGGTTTTCCGGAGGCGTACCGCGCCTATCGCGAGGGTGGCTGGCCCGCGCTCGCCTGCGACACGGCGTTCGGCGGGCAGGGTCTGCCGAAAATCGTTTCGGTGATGTTCGAGGAGATGATCTGTTCCGCGAACCTCGCCTTCGGCATGTATCCCGGCCTCAGCCATGGCGCCTACTCGGCACTGCGAGCGCATGGCAACGAGGCACAGAAGGCGCTGTACCTGCCAAGGCTGGTTGATGGCACCTGGGCCGGCACGATGTGCCTCACCGAGCCACATTGCGGCACCGATCTCGGCCTACTCCGCACCCGCGCCGAGCCCGCTTCGGATGGCAGCTACCGCATCACCGGAACCAAGATCTTTATCTCCGCCGGTGAGCATGACCTCACCGAGAACATCGTCCACTTGGTCCTTGCCAGGCTGCCGGACGCTCCTAGGGGTTCGCGCGGTATCAGCCTTTTTCTGGTGCCGAAGTTCATTCCCGATGCTCAAGGAAATCCAGGTGCCCGCAACGCCGTCGCGGCTGGCGCGCTGGAACACAAGATGGGCATCAAGGCCTCGGCCACCTGCGTGATGAATTTCGACGGCGCCACCGGCTGGCTCGTGGGCGCGCCCAGCAAGGGCCTCGCCGCCATGTTCACCATGATGAACCAGGCGCGGCTCTCGGTCGGCATCCAGGGCCTGGGCCTCGCCGAAATCAGCTACCAGAATGCCGTCGCCTATGCGCGCGAGCGCTTGCAAGGTCGCCGCCCCGGCGGTGCCGCGGCGCCCGATCAGCCCGCCGACCCGATCATCGCGCACCCCGACGTGCGGCGCATGCTGCTGACGATGCGTGCCTGGATCGAGGGAAGCCGCATGCTCGCCGCCCGCACGGCGCTCGCGATCGACATCGCCGCCCACGACCCCGACCCTGCGCGGGCGCAGGCGGCGGAGGACGAGGTGGCGCTGA
>JAJZUI010000076.1 GCA_021847175.1 Pseudomonadota bacterium | reverse complement strand
GCGATCCCATGGTTCTGCGCATGCCGCCAAGTCTCGAGCACCATCCGCCGCCCGAACAGGGGGTGCGGGAACTCGGCCACGTCCCCCGCAGCATGCACGTCCGGCACGTCGGTCGTCGTCGTCTCATCCACCGGTACCGCGCCCGGGCAGGCGATTCCCGCCGTCTCAGCCAGCGCCGTGTCGCGCACCATCCCGATTCCCGCGATCACCACGTCCGCCGGCACTTCGAACCCGCCGCAGATGACCCGCCCGGGCTCGATTGCATGCACCGCGGCCCCCAGATGCAGCGCCGTGCCCGCCGCCTCGTGGCGCTCGCGCATGAACGCCGCCATGGGCGCCGACAGCACCCTTCCCATCACCCCGTCCGCCGTCTCGATCACCGCGACCTCGCAGCCCCGCGTCCGCGCCGAGGAGGCGATCTCGAGCCCGATCACCCCCGCGCCGATGCACGCCACGCGCGTCCCTGGCACAAGGCGCGCGTGGATCGCCGCCGCGTCCTCATGGGTGCGCAACAGCAGCGCATGCTCGCCCCCGGGAACCTGCAGCGTCCGCGGCCGGCCGCCGGTTGCGATCAGCAGTTTCTCCCAGCCGAGCACGCGCCCATCGGCCAGCGTCACCTCGCGCGCCTCGGTCCGTATCGCCTCGACGCGCACGCCCAGCACCGTGGCGATCTTTCGTTCCGCCAGCTTCTCTCGCGAGAAGAACAGTTGCGGCCCCGGCATCGTCGCGGCCAGCAGCGCGTCCTTCGAGAGCGGCGGGCGCTCATAGGGCAGATGCGGCTCCGCCCCGACCAGCGTGATCTCGCCCTCGTACCCGGCCTCGCGCGCCGCCACCGCCGCGTTGCCGCCGGCCTGCCCGGCCCCCACGATCACGATCCCAGCCATCGAGCCCTCACAGAAACACAGGCGACAGAAGCGCGCTCCATGGGCAAACTACACGCCACGATTCGCAACGGAAGGGCGGGTGCATGAGCGGTTGGACGAAGGTGGCGAAGCTTGCCGATGTGGCGGAAGGCGCGGCGGTAGCGGTGGAGGCCGGCGGCCAGCAACTCGCCCTCTACAACCTCGGCGGCGGCGAGATCCGCTGCACCAGCAATGTCTGCACCCATGCTTTCGCGCTGCTCACCGATGGCTGGCTGGAAGACGGCGTGATCGAATGCCCGCTGCACGCCGGCCGCTTCGACGTGCGCACCGGCAAGGGCCTCTGCGCCCCGATCGAGGAGGATCTCGCCACCCACCCTGTCAAGATCGAGGGCGGCGACATCCTGGTGGAACTGCCCTAGAAGCCCCAGACCGTCCGCGCGTTCTCGCGGAAGAAGCGCTGTCGTGTCGCCGCGTCGAGCGGCAGCGGCATCGCGTGGGCCGGGTCGTCGTAGTCCCAGTGCGGATAGTCGGTCGCGAAAATCAGCCGGTCCCACCCGATCCAGTCGATCACCTCCGCGAGATGCGCGGGATCGGAGGGTTCCTCCATCGGCTGCGTCGTAACCCACACCTGCCGGCGGATCGTTTCGGAGGGCGGCTCCTTCACGTGCGGCACCTCGGCGCGCATCCGCGCCCATAGCCGGTCTAGCCGCCACGCAAAGCTCGGCAGCCAGGCGAAGCCGGATTCGATCAGCACCAGTTTCAGCGCGGGATGGCGCGCGAACACGCCTTCGAAGATCAGCGAGGCCAGTCCGGCCTGGCTCGCTTGCGCGTGCCCCGCCATCTCCTCGAGGTAGTAGGACGGCCAGCCGCTACCGGTTATCGGGTGCCCGCCATAGCCGAAGGCGTGGATCCCCACCGGCAGCCCTGCCTCGATCGCGGCATCGAAGATCGGCCAGTAACGCCGCCGCCCGGTCGGCTCGCCGGTGCGTGACAGCAGCAGCACCTGCGCGAAGTTCGCGTCGCCCGCCCGCCGCCGGATTTCCGCGGCTGACGCCTCTGCATCTTCGTATGGTACCACGATGGAGGCCCGCAGCCGCGAATCCGGCGCGGTCCAGCACGCCACCTGCCAGTCGTTCACCGCCCGCGTCATCGCGGTGCCGAGTTCCAGGTTGCGGAACCCCTGCCCGGATGGCGCCAGCGGATTGAGGATGCCGAACGCGATGTTGTTCGCATCTAGATGCTGCGCCTGCATGAAGGAAAGGCTGGAGCCCGCGCGCCCGCCCTCCGGCGGCGTCGCGTCCCGCCGGTCCGCTCCCGGCTGGCTCTTCGGATAGGCCGGCCCGGTGAAGAACCCGTGCCGCGGCCCCGTGCCGAAGGTCTGGATATGCTCGATCCAGCGCCGCTCCAGGAACGGCGCCAGCACATTCAGGCTTCGCGCCGAGGGGTGGATGTCCCCGTCCGCGATCGCCATCCGGCTCGCCGCCGCCGTTTCCTTCACCGGGGTCTGCTGCACGTTCATGCCGGCACCTCCGCCAGTCGCCGATAGGTAGCACGCGGGTTCTCCTCGCGCATCTTCCGCAGCAGTTCGGCCGGAAGCCCCTCCGGGACCGGTGCCCGGTCGTCGTTCCAGTGCGGATAGTCCGAGGAGAACAGCAGCATCTCCGCCCCATCCAGCTGCTCGATCACGTGCAGGAAGGTCGCGACATCCGGTGCGTCCATGGGAGCAAGCGAAACCTTCAGGCGCCGCCGCACCAGCGCCTGCGGCGACTCATCGAGCCATGGCACCTCCATCCTGAGCCCCCGCCAGAATTTTGACAGTCGCCACAGATGTGCCGGCAGCCAGGTGACGCCGGATTCCAGCAGCACGACGGTGAGATCCGGAAACCGCTGGAACACGCCTTCCGCGACCAGGCTCGTGAGCTGCGTCGCGAACCCGCCCGCCATGTTGGCGTGGTCCTCGACCACGTAGCTGCCCCAGCCGATCGGCCCCGGCGCGTGCAGATAGGCCGATCCGGCGTGGACCCCTACGGGCAGCCCAGCCCGTTCCGCCGCCGCGTAGATCGGCCACAGCGACCGCCGCCCGAGTGGCACGTCCAGCAGCGCCGGCAGCAACACCTGCACGAAGCGCCGGTCCTCGGCGCAGCGCAGGATCTCGTCCGCCGCCAGCGCCGGGCTCTGCGGCGCCACCAGGATCGAGGCGCGCAGCCGCGGATCGGCGTCGAGCCACCTCGCCGCTATCCAGTCGTTCGCGGCTCGTGCGTAAGCGGCGGCCATGTCCTCGCTGTGCAGCATCGCCACCGGCAGCAGCGGGTTGAGGATCGCTGCCGTGGTCCCCAGCGGATCGAGCGCAGCGGCGAGGAAGCCCGCCACGTCCCGCGCAACCCCGGGCCGCGCGCTGATCGGCGCGCCCGGCGGCTCGTAGTTGCTGATCAGTTCGTCCACTCCGCGCGAGACCAGCGTCTCGCGCCAATGCGCGTCCATGTGGGGAAGCAGATCCGCGAGCCTCGGCGTCGGCGGATGCAGGTCGCAATCGATCGGCATCCGTGGAGGCTAGAATGGGACCGGAGGCGGCGCTACCGTCCGCGCATGCACAACCTCGAAAAGCTGCGCCTCGCGCGCCACCTCGAAGCCGTCCTGGCCCCCTTCGCCGGCGGACCCGGCGCCACGATCGGGGTGTTCCGCGACGGCGAGACCCTCGCCCACGTCTCGGGTGGGCTCGCGAGCCTGGAGCTCGGCGTGCCGATCGGTCCTGCCACGCGCTTCCGCATCGCCTCGGTCTCGAAACAGTTTACCTGTGCCGCGGTGCTGCGCCTCGCCGACGAAGGCCGGCTCTCGCTCGACGAGCCTGTCCGCGTCTATCTGCCGGAGCTTCCGGATTACGGCGCGAAGCTCACTGTCGCGCATCTGCTGCACAACAGCGCCGGCATCCGCGACATGCTGCAGCTGATGGCGCTCGGCGGCGCCGACCTCGCGCAACCGCTGCGCCGGTCCGCCCTGGTCGAGGCGGTCTGCCGCCAGTCGACGCTGAACTTCGCGCCCAACCATGGCTATCTGTACAGCAACAGCAATTTCCTCCTCGCCGGCCTCGTCGTCGAACGCATCGCCGGCGTGGCGCTGCCCGACTATCTGCGCCGGCACTTCTTCGCCCCGCTCGGCATGACCCGTACCGCGATGGTGGAGAGCACCGCCGAGCCCGTGCCGGACCTCGCCACCGGCTATCTGCCGGAAGGCGAGGGCTGGCGGCGCGCCCAGCACGGCTTCCCGCTGGGCGGCGAGGGTGGGCTCGTGTCCTGCGTCGAGGATCTCGCGCTCTGGGACCGCTATCTATCCACCACCGGTGTCGCGCTCGCGGAGAAGCTTTCAACTCAGCTTCGTTTCGCCAACGGGCTCGAGAATTTCTACGCCCGCGGCCAGCAGGTGCGGCGCTGGCGCGGCACGCTCGCGATCGACCATGGCGGGCTGTGGCCGGGCTACAAGACGCATTTCCTCCGCCTGCCCGAGCACCAGCTCGGCGTTATCGCCATCGCGAACAACGGCAAGACCGATCCGCTCGGCATGGCTTACGACGCGGCCGCGGTGGTTCTCGGCGAGGCGCTCGCGCCGGAGCCCCGGCTGCCCGATGTTTCCGGCTACGCGGGCCGTTGGCTCGACCCTGCCGAGCCGCAGAGCGCCGATTTCACGCTCGCGCATGGCGTCCTCTCCGGCAGCGCCGGTGGCGTGCCCTTTCCCGTGGAGGCCACACCAGACGGGCGTATCGCGGCGCGCCGCGGTTCCTTCGTGCTCACCTGCCGCCGCGAGGGAGACACGCTGCACGTGGAGCAGGATGCCGGTCGCGTCTCGATCTGGCATCGCGTGGCGCCGGGCGCGGCGCTCCCGGCCGGCCTCGACGGCACCTATGCCAGTGCCGATCTCGCCGCGACCTGGACTATCGCGGGCGATGCGGTCCATGTCGCGGGCCCGGTGGTGCGCGCGGCCGAGCCCTGGTCGCTTGCCGGTGTCGAGGGGGACGTGTTCCGTATCGAAGTTCCCGGCGCGCTTTACCGTTCGGTCCTCGATGTGCGCGCCGAGCGTGAAGGCGGCGCGGTCCGGCGCCTGCATGTCAATGCCGGGCGCGTCCGCGGCATCGTAATGGAGAAGCAATGATCACACCAGCTTATGTGCGCCTTATGGCGACATACAATTCCGAGATGAACCGCCGGCTCTATGCCGCCGCCGCGCGCCTCACCGACGTGCAACGGCGTGAGGACGGTGGCGCGTTCTGGCACTCTATCCACGGCACGCTCACGCATCTGCTGTGGGGTGACTGCATGTGGATGTCGCGCTTCGACGGCTGGATGAAACCGCCTGTCCCGATCCGCGAGAGCGACACCATGGTCGCTGACTTCGATGCGCTGCGCTCGGCGCGCGAGGCGGCGGATGCACGTATCGGGGACTGGGCGGGCCGCGTCAACGAGGCCTGGCTCGCGGAGGACCTCGTCTGGTACTCGGGCGCCGCGAAGCAGGAAATGCGTCGCGGCCGCGCGGGGCTGGTGGTGCATTTCTTCAACCACCAGACGCATCATCGCGGCCAGGCGCACGCGCTCATCACCCGCGCCGGCGAGGCGACGGGCGATACGGATCTCATGCTTGTCGTGCCGTTGCCGTAACGGCATCAGCGAGGGAGGAAGACATGCCGGGAAGGCTCGCGGACAAGGTCGCGATCGTGGTGGGGGCGGGGTCTAGCGGACCCGGCTGGGGCAACGGCAAGGCCACTGCCGTGACCTTCGCGCGCGAGGGGGCGAGGGTGCTGTGCGTCGACGTCAATGCGGAAGCTGCGGTGGAGACCGCCGGCATCATCGCGGGCGAGGGCGGCGAGGCCCGCGTCTTCCGCGCCGATGTAACGAAATCCGCCGAACTCGCGGCGATGACGCAAGCCTGCCTCGACGCATGGGGCCGTATCGACGTGCTCGACAACAATGTCGGCATCGCGGTGGTCGGCGGCGTGGTCGAGATCGAAGAGGCGGAGTGGGACCGCGTGATGGCGGTCAACCTCAAATCCTGCTTCCTCGCCATGAAGCATGTGATCCCGGTGATGGAACGCCAGGGCGGGGGCTCCATCGTCAACATCTCCTCGGTCGCCGGAATCCGTTACACAGGCGTTCCGTATTCCAGCTACTACGCGAGCAAGGCGGCAATGAACCACCTCACCCGCACGACAGCGGTGGAGTTCGCGCCGAAGCGCATCCGCGTGAACGCTGTCCTGCCGGGCCTGATGGAGACGCCGATGGTTGCCAACTCCGCCGGCCTCACCGCCTCCTATGGCGGCGCGGAGGAATTGTGGCGGCGGCGCGCACAGCAGGTGCCCATGGGCTTCGGCGGCAATGCCTGGGACGTCGCCAACGCCGCCCTGTTCCTCGCCAGCGACGAAAGCCGGTACGTCACCGGCCAGGAACTCGTCGTCGACGGCGGGCTCACGCAGAAATACGCATGATGCGCGCGCTGTTGCCCGTGGGTGCGCTGCTGCTGGCGCTGCCAATCCTCGCGGTCCGCGCCGCAACGCCGTCCATCCCCTCGCCTGCCGCCGATGCCTGTCAGGGCATCGGCCCCAAGCCGGAGCCGCTGCCCCCCTCCCTTGTCGGCGCTTTCTTGCGCGCCTTCGGTCTGAGGGCGCCGGAGCTGGCGCAGGGTGCGGTGGCGCGCTGCGCCGGCGGAAAGCTGCTCGCCTGCACCCCGGGCGCCAACCTGCCTTGCGGCCACGCCGATACCAGGCAGGACCTTCCCCCGGCCGATGCCTGGTGCGCGCAACACCAAGACGTCGGGTTCATCCCCGCCTACGTCACTGGCCACGCAACCATCTACGCCTGGCGCTGCGCCGGCCCGCGCGCGGTCATCGCCGGCCAGGTCGCACGCACGGATGCGGAAGGTTACGTCGCGGAATACTGGCGCCCGCTCAGTCCGTAGCGATCAGGCGCCGTAACGATCAGCCGAGAAACGCTTCCAGTGCCGCGCAGGTCTCTTCCGGCGCCTCTTCCGCGAGGTAATGGCCGCTCGGGATCGGCCCGCCGCTGACATGGCCGGCGACATAGGGCGCCCAGATTTCCAGAGGCTTGTACCAGGTGCCGATCTTGCCGTTCTGGCCCCACAGCACCAGCGTGTCGCAGGTAATCCGGCGTCCGGCTGCGCGGCTTTCCCGATCATGCACCAGGTCGATCGTCGCCGCGGCGCGGTAGTCCTCGCACATGCCGCGCACATTCCGGGGGCTGCGCGCATGGCGGACATATTCCGCCCAGGCCTCCGGCCCGAACAGCGCTTCCGGCGCGGCGCCACGGGTCATGTGGGCGCGCAGCCAGGTCTCCGGTGCCGCGTCGATCAGGTTCTCGGGGAACGGATGCGGCTGCGCGAACCAGAACCAATGGTAATAGCCGAGCGCGAAATTCATGTCGGCGCGCTCGAAATGTTCGATTGTCGGAACGATATCCAGAACCGCGAGTCGCTCGACCCGGTCCGCATGGTCGATCGCAAGCCGGTGGGCGACGCGCGCCCCGCGGTCATGGCCCACGAGCCGGAAGCGTTCATGCCCGAGTGCGACCATGACATCGGCCATGTCCTGCGCCATGCGCCGCTTCGCATAGGGCGCATGGTCTGCCGTCGCTGCCGGCTTGAGGCTGTCGCCGTAGCCGCGCAGATCCGCGCACACCACGCTGAAGCGCCGCGCCAGGCGCGGTGCGATATGCCGCCACATCACATGCGACTGCGGGTTGCCGTGCAGCAGCAGCAGGGGCGGGCCGGAGCCGCCGTGGCGCACGCGGATCGTCCCGCCCGGCTGCGCGCCGTCGGCCACGGCGATGTCGGCGGTGGCAAAACCCTCGAACATCGGCTCGCTCCCTCTCTCGCCGCCGGCGGATGCCCGCGGCTAGGATTTTTCCGCCAGCGCAGCGGCCTTCTTCATGATCTCGCCGGTCATCGGGATGAAGAACACGCCGACATCCCGCCGCGAGTGGATCTTGCCGCGCGAGTCCTTCGTGTAGACGTAGAGGAACTGCCCGCGCTTCCACGGCTGTCCGATGGGGATCAGCATGATCCCGCCCGGCTTCAGCTGTTTGAACAGGTCGGGCGGCGCGAACTGTGCCGAGCACGTAACGATGATGCGGTCGAACCCGCCGGTCACCTCCGGCCAGCCATAATACCCGTCGCCCACGCGGCTGAAGACGTTGTCGTAGCCGAGTGGCTTGAAGATGCGATGCACCGCCTTGCCGAGTGGTGCGATGATCTCGATCGTATAGGCCTTGTCGACGATGCGCGACAGCACCGAACTCTGGTAGCCGCTGCCGGTGCCGATCTCGAGCGTGGTCTGCCCAGGCTCCGGCTTCAGCACCTGCGTCATGTAGGCCTGGCCGAGATAATCCGAGAGCGCGGAGCCATAGCCGATCGCCCAGGGCACTGGGTTCTTCTCGTAGGCTTCGCTGGGCAGCGGCATGTGCTGCTCGTAGTTGTACTGGTAGTACTCGCGCGGCACGGCGGCGAACGCGGCCAGCACCGCGGGATCCACATGCCCGAGATGCGATTTGAGGTAGGAGGCGATCAGCTTCAGCGCCGCCGGCCGGCGGGACTGGATCGCCTGGAATTCCGCCTCGGAGATGTCGGCCGGCCGGCCGCCCTCGCGCATTGCGGTCAGATAAGCCTGCAGCGTCCAGCCGCCCGCGGCCACGTTCACGCCCGTCGGGCTGCTGGCGGGTGCCGGAGTGGCGCTGGGTGTCACGCTGGGCGTCGCGGTGCCTGGCGTGGCCGTCGTCTGGTCTGGCGTGGTCTGCGGCGTGCTGCTCTGCGCCGCGGCGTTGGCGGCCGACGCGAAGAACGGCGCCGCCACGGCGGTAGCGACGATGCGGCGGCGTGTAAGGTATGTGTTCAAGACTTGCTCCTCGCGCTCGGGAAACTCAGCGCCGCCACTCCATAGAGCAGGGCTGCGGCGCTGAGAACCACCGTGAAGCCACGCTCCAGCGCCAGCAGGTTGGCGAGTGGCGTTGCCACCACGGAAAACGCGCCATTGAGCGCCCACGCCCACGGCAGGAACGGGCCACGTCCCACCCGTCCGAGCCCGAGCGGGAAGGGCAGGCCCATGGCGAACGCGACCGGTGCCGCGGCCAGCAGCACCAGCGCCGCGCGTACACCGAGCGGCCAGCCCAGGGTCGCCAGCATCGCGGGCCAGGCGCCGAACCGCATCGCCAGCGCCCACGCGATCACGCACAGCGCCGCGATCGCGACCGCCCGGCGCGGCCGCCCGACCAGGCCACTCGCGAGGCTGCCCAGCCCCGCCGCGATCAGCATTCCCGCGAGCACCACGGCGAAACCCAGCGTCGCATCGTCGAGATAGACGCTTGCATACTGGATCAGCACCAGCTCGACGAACAGGAAGCCGAGGCCCAGTGCCGCGAAATACACCGCGGCAGAACCCGTGCCCTGCCCGCGCAGCCGCCGCCGCGCCAGCAGCGGCAGCAACAGCACCGCGAGCGCGATCGCCGTTGCCTGCGCCAGCACCGCGAGGTTTACCAGCGGCCCCAGTTCCGCCTGCGGCAACAGCTCGATGCGCCGTAAAATCAGGCCGAGCTGGCCGAGTCGCAGCACGTCATAGAAGAACGGCCGGTTGAGCGTGATCGGCGAGAGGTCGAATGCGCGCGAGGAACCGGTCGGTTGGCCCGCGATGGTGGCCGGTGCCTCGTTGGCGATGGCGTCCTGCAGCCCGCCGCCGGTCTGGACCTGGCCCTTGGTGAACGAGACCGGCGGCAGGTCGTTGTAGATGTTGGGCCGCGCGGCCACGACATTCATGCCTTTGTAGAAGCTGATGTCGAAGGAGCGGTCGTCGCAGAACTTCTTGGCCGCGGCGATGCGCGCGGCGCTGAACGGCGTGGGTGAGACCAGCACGCGCGCGTTCCACGCCGAGCGGTAGACGAGCAGGTGCGCCGCCGGGTCGTGGATGCCAGCCTCCTGCAGCGCGAGCCGCGCGGTCGCGAGAACCCGGAGCGTATAGGCAGGGAACTCGCGTATCGATACGGGAATGGAAAGAATCCCGCCCGCACGCAGGTGCCGCAGATAGACGGCCATCGCCTGGGCCGCGAAGGCGCTGGCGTTCTGCTTGTCGGCGTTCAGGAAGTCGGCCGCGATGTCGATGATGTCCCACTGCCCGCGCCGCGCCATGGCGACGGGCGAGGCGCCGGAGACGCGGCCTGCCAGGCGTGCCGCGCGGCGCAGCGCCGGGTCCGGCTCCACGGTGGTGATGGCGGCGGCGCCGAGCTTTTTCGCCTCCAGGATGTGCCAGCCGCCGGAGGCACCGATCAGCAGCACGCGCGGATGCTTGATCAGCATGTAGGGCAGGGCGTCGAGCTCGCTCGGCACGAAGCCGAGACTGGCGCCGTGCGCCGGCACCAGCGCCGCCAGCCGGTTGCCGTCGCGATAGAGGCCCAGCGCCCGCGGCGGCCCACTCATGCCCATCATCGCCGCGTCGTTGGAGACGTCGATGTCGACACGCTCGGTGAAGTCGTCGAGCACCATGTAAAGGCCGCGCGGCGACAGCCGGGTGGAGACGACGCGGCTGCCAGGCACGTGCAGGGGGGCGTAGATCGCCTTGAACTCGGAGATGCTGCCAGGGTTAGCGAACAACAGCGGCGTGCCGGCGGCGAGCAGCGCGACCCCGGCGGCGAGAACCTGCCAGCGCCCGCGCGCGGCCAGGGCCACCGGCAGCAGCAGCACCAGCGGCAGGTAGAACGGCGGCACCACGTACATCGCGGCGAGGATCGCGAGCGCGCCGCAGCCTGCGCCCAGCAAATCCGCCGCATAGACGCGCCCGAGCCTGCCCGGTGCGGCGATGAAGGAAAGCCCCACAAACAGCCCCGCCAGGACGAAGGCCGGCAGCAGGCAGGCATAGTAGAGCAGGATGTTGAGGAACTCGTCGACGAATGTCGCCGGGTTCTGCAGGCGCAGCGGGTTGAACGGGTCGAGGTCGGCCGCGAAAGCGCCGAAGCCGATGGCGAGGATGATGGCGGCCGGCAGCCAGGTCAGCGCCGCGCGCGCGTGCCGCTCGAACCACCCCTCGGCCAGCGCCAGCACCACACCGGAAATGGCGAAGCCCGCGAGCACGATGGAGATGACCCAATAGCCATAGGCCGACCAGGTCGCGACCGCGAAGGCGCGGGTCAGCGCGATCTCGAAGCCGATCGTCGCGGCCGAGACGAGAAACAGCGGCAGCATGCTAGCGCGGCCAGACCTTTCGTTGCAGGAATGAAAGGAGCAGCGCGTCGAACCTGGCGGGATCGTCCACGAACATCGCGTGCCCGACACCCTGCATCACCGCTGTCTCCACATAGGGGTCGTTGCGGGCGACGTTGGCTGCCTGGGCGGCGAGCCACGGGCGCACGACGTAGAGAGTGGGCTTCTTCGTGGCGTAGAGCGCGTCGCGCCAGTAGCTGGGCGGCTGCGGATAGCGCAGCAGCTCCTCCGCGGCCCATTTCGGCGTGACCAGCGCCGCCTGCGTCAGCCGGTCGAGATAGGCTTGCGGCTGCGGGTGGACGAACATGCTGCGCACGAAGTCGCGCATCTCGACGGGCCAGGGCGGCGGCGGCCCGTGGCTCACCGGTGTCGTCGGCGGCGTGGGCCAGGGCTTCTCGCCGACCGAGTTGTCGATCAGCAGCAACCCCGCCACGCGCGCATCGCCATGGGTATGGATGTAGCCGAGAACGTCCAGCACGCCGAGCGACCAGCCACCGAGCAGCACCGGCCGCGGCCCGAGAAGCTCGAGAAGCTCCGCGATGTCCTGCCCGCGGCGTTGGTCGTTGTAGCCGCCGGGCGCAACCTCGCTCTCGCCTTGGCCGCGCGGGTCCAGCACCACGACGCGGTAATGGGGCGAGAACGCCTCGATCTGAGCCGTGAAGATCCAGGCCGGCATGGTCCAGCCGGGGATGAGCACGATGGTCCGCGCGGTGGGCGGCCCGGCCACGATCGCGTGCAGCCGCACGCCGTCCGACGTGCGGAAGAAGAGGTTGGAGGCGCGCGCGTGGGACGCGAACGCCAGCAGGCAGAGCAGCAGCGTTGCCCGGAAGGCGCGCATGGCGTTCACTGGCGCGCCAGCATGGGTCTGTCAACGAGTCCTACATGAACCCGCCGCAAGGTGTGGAACCGCCGGACCGCCCCGGGAACGAGGGCGCGTTACAGCGCCGTGGCGCGCTGGTCGCGATCGTGGTCATCCTGCTCCTGGCCGTCGCCGGCTGGTGGATCTCCGCCAGCCTGCGCCAGGCCAGCACCATCCAGGATTGCGTGATGCAGGGCCGGCGGAATTGCGCCCCGGTCGGCAATTAACCGGGGTCAGGAAGCCGCACGCCCGGCCGCCGCCTTTCCGCCCGTCCACCCCCACACCAGCACCAGGATCGCCCCCAGCAGCGCGTTGATGCCCAGCGCGACCACGGCAGTACGGAAATTATGCGTTCGGGCCATCAGCAGGCCCACCAGCCAGGGCGCGAAGAACCCGCTGAGATTGCCCAGCGTGCTGACCAGCGCGATACCGGCCGCGGCGGTGGCTTCGGAGAACGACTCGCTGATCATGGCGAGCCACGGCCCCTTTAGCCCGAAGATCCCCACCCCGGCGATGCACACACAGAGCAGAGAGGCGATGGGCGAGGTCACGTAGGCGGCGGCGACCAGGCCCAGGAAGGCGATGAAGGCTGGAATCGCGGTGTTCCACGCGCGTTCCTGGCGCCGGTCCGAATAGCCTCCCCAGATGACGAGCGCGATGGAGCCCGCGAGGAAGGGCAGCGCCGAGATGAAGCCGGTGGCGATGGTGCTGACGCCGAAACTCCTCACCACCTGGGGAATCCAGTAGCTCAGCCCGTAGCTCGGCACGCCGGTAAGAAAGAAGATCAGCGCCAGCATCAACACGCGCCGGTCCAGCAGCATGGCGAGCGGCGGCGCGGCGTGCCGCTCGGGATGCGCGCGGCGTTCGGCGGCGAGGGTCGCCTCCAGCCATTCGCGCTGCCGCGGTTCGAGCCAGGGCGCCTGTGCCGGCCGGTCGCTGAGCAGCACGAACGCCAGCACGCCGAGCACGATCGCGGGCGAGGCCTCCAGGATGTAGATCCATTGCCATCCCTTGAGCCCGAGGAACCCGCCCAGGCCAAGGATCATGGCGGACAGCGGCGCCCCGACGACGCTGGAGAGTGGGATCGCGAGCGCGAACAGCCCCGCGTAGCGCGCCCGCCAGGCGCGCGGGAACCAGTAGGTGAGGTAGAGGATGACGCCAGGGAAGAACCCCGCCTCGACCGCGCCCAGCGCGAACCGCGCGACATAGAAGCTGACCGGCCCCTGGATCGCCGCCGTGGCGCAGCCGACGATGCCCCAGCCGATCATGATCCGCGCCATCCACCGCCGCGCCCCGAAGCGCTCGAGGGCGAGATTGCTCGGCAGTTCGAACAGCGCGTAGCCGATGGAGACGAGGCCCGCGCCCCAGCCGAAGGAGACCGGTGTGAGCCCGATATCCTTGTTCAGCGTCAGCGCCGCGACGCCGATATTCACCCGGTCGAGGTATGAAATGACGAACCCGAGCGCCAGCAACGGAATGATGCGGTTGCGCACCTTGCGGATGGTGCGCTCCTCGAACTGGGCCTGGGTCTCCTCCGCGCCGATCGACATCGCTTCCATCCCACGGCCGCATCCCCACGGGGCGGCTCTTGTTGACACGTTCACCGTTTGCTGGCGTCCCGGAGGCGTGGCGCGCGCCGGCTGACACCGAAGCGGACCAGTGGCGTGGCGATTCGTCAACGACGGCGGGTTTGGCAAGCGGCGCCGGGGTCTGTAGGACAAGGCGTGTCACAACGCCAAGCCGCAGGTCCGGTCATGAACGAACCCCCGCTCGTCGATTGTCACGCGCATGTCTGGACCCGCGACATGCCCTTCATCGACAACCCGCGCCACACGCCGGACTACGATTTCACGGCGGAGGACTACCTGCGCCAACTCGACGAGCACGGCGTGCAGCTGGCGGTGCTGGCGGGCGCGAGCCTGTTCGGCGACTACAACGATTACGCCATCGAGACGTTGCGGCGCCACAGGCGGCTGCGCGGCACGGTTGTCGTCAAGCCGTCGGTCGAGCGGATGGTGCTCGAGGACATGAAGCAAAACGGGGTCGTCGGCATACGCCTGATGTTCCGGGGCCTGGCGACGCTGCCGGACATCTCGGGCTACGAATACCGGCGCCTGCTCCGCCGTGTGCGGGATCTCGGCTGGCACGTCCATCTTCATACCGAGGGCGCGCGCCTCCCCGCCCTGATCGAGGTGCTCGAAAGCGCCGGCGTGACGCTGGTGATTGACCATTTCGGCACGCCCGATCCCCGCAAGGGCATCGAATGCGACGGGTTCCGGCGCATGATCCGCTCGATCGAGAAGGGCAACACCTGGGTGAAGCTGTCGGCAGGCTACCGCATCGGCGATACGGCTGCAGCGACCTATGCGCGCGAGCTGCTGCGCCGCGTGGGGCCGGACCGGTTGCTCTGGGCGAGCGATTCACCCTTCGCCAGCTTCGAAAGTTCCATGAGCTACCGCAAGGCCATCGAGGATTTCCACGCCTGGGTGCCGGACACGCTGGCCCGGCGCAAGATCGGCGCGGACAATCCGCTGCGGCTCTATTTCTCGGCCTGACCGCGGCTCCGCCCCGCTTCCGGCCGCCGACGCCCGCCGCGGCTACGTGGCGCCGCAGAGCCCGCGAGTGACGTCCAGCAGCACGTTAGCCCCCGCCACCAGATCCTCCGCCGGCGTGTGCTCGCGCGGGTTGTGGCTGATGCCGCCGATGCTGGGCACGAAGATCATCGCGGTGGGGCAGAGCCGCGCCATCATCTGCGCGTCGTGCCCCGCGCCGGAGGTCATGCGCCGGCATCGCAGCCCGCGCCGCCCTGCCGCCTGCTCGATCGCCGCGACCACGGCGCCATCGAAGGCGACCGGCGCGAAGCGGGCCAGGCGTTCGGTGCGGATAACGACCCCCTCCGCCAACGCGAGTTCATCCAGATAGCGTGCCAGCGCCGCCTCCTCCGCCTGCAGCCGCTCCTCGTCCGGGTCGCGCAGGTCGACGGTGAAGCTGGCGCGCGAGGGAACCACGTTGATCAGGTTCGGCTCGAACGCCATGGAGCCTACGGTCGCGACGGTGGGCGCGTTGCCGCGCGTCACGCGGTCGCGCAGGAACGTCACCACCCGCGCTGCCGCCTGCCCGGCGTCATGGCGCATCCCCATGGGCGTGGTGCCGGCGTGGTTGGCCTCGCCCTCGATCGTGACCCGCTGCCAGGAAATGCCCTGCACGTTCTCCACGGCGCCGAGCCGGAAGCGCTCGCGCTCCAGCACCGGTCCCTGCTCGACATGGATTTCGAGGTAGGCGTGGGGGCGCAGGAAGCCCGGCTCGTGCGGCCCCGCGTACCCGATGCGCGCGAGCTCCTCGCCCAGCACCGTGCCGTCCGTGCCCACCGTCGCCAGCGCCTCCGCGACGCCGAGCCCGGCGGCATAGACGAGTGAGCCGAGCATGTCGGGCGCGTAACGAACCCCCTCCTCGTTGGTGAACGCCGCGACGACCAGAGGGCGAAGCGGCATTGCCCCCGCGCCCTTCAGCGTCTCGATCACCTCGAGCCCGCTCAGCACGCCGAAGCAGCCGTCGTAGATCCCGGCATTGATCACGGTGTCGATATGCGAGCCGAGCATCAGCGGCGCGGCATCCGCCTCGCCCGGCCGCCACAACCCGAACAGGTTGCCGACACGGTCCACCATCACCTCGAGACCCGCCTCGCGCATCCACAGGGCGACGCGATCACGTCCCTGCCGGTCCTCCTCCGAGGCCGCAAGCCGCGTCAGCCGGCCCTCGCCGTCGCGCCCGATTTCTCCCAGCGTCCGCAGGCGCCCGAGCAGGCGGTCGGCATCGATGGAAAGCTCAGTCATGGCGGGGCTCCCAGATGGGCAGGCGGTCGCGGACGATCTGCACGAAGAAGTTGGCGCCGTGCGGCAACGCCTGGTCGTTGAAGTCGCACTCGGGGTTGTGCAGCGGCTTCGGGCCCTCGCCCTTGCCGATGAACGCGAAGCAGCCTGGCGCATGTTGCAGGAAGCGGGCGAAATCCTCCGATCCCATGATGGCCGGGAAATTTTCGACCACGTTCTCGATGCCGGCAACCTTGCACGCCGCGGCCAGCGCCGCCGCGGCGGCAGCTGCGTCGTTGACGGTCGGCACGAACTCGCGCGTGTAGGTGACTTCGCAGCCGAGCCGATAGCTCGCGGCGACCCCGGTGGCGATGCGCCGCATCTCCCCCTCGATCGCTTCGCTCACCTCGGGCCGAAAGCTCCGCGCGTCGCCACGGATACGCGCGGTCCCCGGCAGCACGTTG
>JAJZUI010000075.1:11651-16258 GCA_021847175.1 Pseudomonadota bacterium | reverse complement strand
CCGTCCTCCACCTGCAGCCGGCGGCAGCGCGCGGTGCCGAGCACCCTGCCGCTGGCACGCACGACCAGGTTGCCGCGGGCGGTCAGCGTGCCGTCCAGCGTGCCGGAGATCTCGGCGTCCTCCACCTCGACCTCGCCGCGGAACATGCCGCCGGGCGCGATGGCGAGCTCGGTCGCGTGGATCATGGTGGCCTCGACCGTGCCCTCGACGACGAGCCGCTCGGCGTCCTGCACCGTGCCCTGCACCGAGATGCCGCGGCCGACGACGAGCGTGCGGCGCTCCGCCGCGGCGCGCGGGCCCGGGCGCACGGACGGCGCGGCCGACGCGGACGGCATGGAGGGCATGGAAGGCGTCGGTGTGCTCGGCGGCGGCGGGTTGGGGTTGAGGGGACGGCTCATGGTCGGGGCCTCCTTCGGGGGCGCGGGACGGAACGGGGGCACGGCAAGAGAGGGGTCGGCCGGGCGGGGGGTCGCGGCCGGGGGCTCGGACCCAGGCTCCTGCGTGTCCTCAGGGCGGCGGCGCTTGGTGAACAATGGAAGCATCCTCATCAGTCAGTCGGGCGAGCGGGGTAGCACGCGGGGCGGCGGGGAGTCACGCCATGCCGTCGGCGCGATCGACATCTTGGGGTTGTCCTGCAGCACGTGCACCAGGGCTGCGATTCCCAGGATCGGAGCGACGAGATTGAGCAAGGGAACGAAGGCGGTGAGCGAAACCAGCACGCCGACGCCGATGGCGGGCCAGCGCCTCGCCCGCCAGGCCGCCAGCGCCGGCCCGCGCGGCAGGCGGCGCATCGCCAGTGTCACGAACACGCCGCGCGCATAGGCCCAGCCGGCGACGGCGAGCCACAGGATGGCGGCGAACCCCGGCACGAACACCACGCCGCTGTGCAGTGCCACGACGACCAGGATCTGCGCCGCCGCCAGCCGCAGGAACACCGCGACGCCGTCCCAGGCCTGCGAGAGCAGGCTCGCCGGGCTCACGTGCGGCAGCGCCGGATACCACCGCGCCTCGACGGAGGCGGCGATGCGGTCGGTATAGAACGTGGCGATGCCGGTCGCGACGGGCACGAACAGCAGCCAGACCGCCCAGGCGGTCGCGAAGGCCGCCAGGATGCCGCCGATCCAGCCGCCGAGGTGCGGGCCGAGGAAGATGCCGAGAAGGGCGAAGGACGCGGCGCCGAGGACGGCGAAGGCCAGCAGCGTCCAGAGGATGCTGGCGAAGAGAGCGGCGCGGAAGGCGCGGTCCTGGACCTGCCCCAGGGAGCGCATGGTGGCGCGCAGCGTGGCGTCGATCATGCCTCCCCCTACCGCGAAGCCATGGCGGATGTTAGCCGCACCCGTGGCGGTACAGCGACGGAGAGCGGAATGGACGCGCGGTTCGACATCCTCGGCATCGGCAACGCGATGGTCGACGTGGTGGCGCAGGTGGACGAGGATTTCCTTGCCGGGCACGGCATGGCCAAGGGCACGATGACGCTGATCGACGCCGCGGCGGCGGAGCGCATCTACGCGGGCATGCCGGCCGGGCAGGAGAGCAGCGGCGGCTCGGCGGCCAACACCTGCGCGGTGGCCGCGGCGCTGGGCGCGAAGGTCGCCTATTTCGGCTGCGTCGCGGACGACCAGCTCGGCCAGGTGTTCCGCCACGACATCACCGCCTCCGGCGTGCACTTCCCCACCCCGGCCCTCGCCGGCGGGGCGCCGACGGCGCGCTGCCTGATCGCGGTGACGCCGGACGCGCAGCGGACGATGAACACCTATCTCGGCGCCTGCGTCGCGTTCGGCGAGGCGCAGGTGGACGAGGCGATCGTGGCGGCCTCGCGCGTCACCTACCTCGAGGGCTACCTGTTCGACCCGCCGGCGGCGCAGGCGGCGTTCCGCCGCGCGGCCTCGGTCGCGCAGGGTGCGGGGCGGCACGTGGCGCTCTCGCTCTCGGACCCGTTCTGCGTCGGGCGCCACCGCGACGCGTTCCGCGAGCTGGTGCGCACGGGCGTGGACATCCTGTTCGCCAACGAGGCGGAGATCGGCAGCCTCTACGGCGTGGAGCGCGCGGAGGACGCGGTGGCGCTGGTGCGCGGCGAGACCCGGCTCGCGGTGCTGACGATGAGCGAGCGCGGCAGCCTGGTCGTCTCCGGCGACGAGGTGCTGCGGATTCCCGCCGCCTCCGCCGAGGTGGTGGACACCACCGGCGCGGGCGACGCCTACGCGGCGGGCTTCCTCGCGGCATGGACCGGCGGCAAGCCGCTTGCCGCCTGCGGCGCGCTCGGTGCCGCGGCGGCGGCGGAGGCGATCGCGCGCGTCGGCGCCCGGCCGCCGGCGGTGGTGCTGGAGACGCTGGTCTAGGCGGGGGTCTGGGCCGGCAGTAGAGGCGGCCTCGCGTTGTCCTGTAGCGTGCCGGCGCTCACCAACAGGAGATTGTGATGGACGACCAGAGCTACACCGCGCTGACGCAGGCGATCTCGAAGCGCACGGCGGTCCTGCGCGCGGACCAGCCCGAGGTGATGAAGGGCTTCAGCGCCATGGCGAACGCCGCGCTGGCGGCGGGCGCGCTGGACGCGAAGACCAAGGAGCTGATCGCGCTGGCGGTGAGCGTCTCGGGGCGCTGCGATCCCTGCATCGGCTTTCACACCCGCACGCTGGTGAAGCTCGGCGTGACCAAGGCCGAGCTCGAGGAGATGCTGTCGGTCGTGATCTACATGGGCGGCGGGCCGTCGCTGATGTACGCCGCGAAGACGATGGCGGCGTTCGAGGAGTTTTCAGCCTAGCGGCGGGTTCTGCCCGCGCCTGTCGGGGCCCTGCGCCCCGGCGGGTCGAGGGCGGAGACCCGCCTTGCATATCTGCCGCGCGTGCAAACGCTCGCGGTTTCGGCTATGCGGCGGCGCACAAATCCCCCGGACAAGTTCCCATGACGCTGCGCCCCCCCGCTTTGCGCAATATCGCCATCATCGCCCATGTCGACCATGGCAAGACCACGCTCGTGGACAAGCTGCTGGCGCAGGCCGGCGCCTTCCGCGTCCATCAGCACGTGGCCGAGCGCGCGCTCGACCGCAACGACCTCGAGCGCGAGCGCGGCATCACCATCCTCGCCAAGTGCACTTCCGTCGCCTGGATCTCCCCGGACGGGCAGGAGACGCGCATCAACATCGTGGACACGCCCGGCCACGCGGATTTCGGCGGCGAGGTGGAGCGCATCCTGTCCATGGTGGACGGCGCCATCGTGCTGGTGGACGCCGCCGAGGGCGTGCTGCCCCAGACCAAGTTCGTCGTCGGCAAGGCGCTCGCGCGCGGGCTGCGCCCGATCGTGGTGATCAACAAGATCGACCGCTCCGACGCCCGCCCGCACGAGGTGCACGAGGAGATCTTCGACCTCTTCGCCGCCCTGGGCGCCAGCGAGGCGCAGCTCGACTTCCCCATGCTCTACGCCTCCGGCCGGCAGGGCTGGGCCGTCGCGGACCTCGGCGACGAGAAGAAGGACCTCTCCGCCCTGTTCGAGCTGGTGCTGGCCCACGTGCCGCAGCCGAGCGTCGACGCGGACGCGCCGTTCGCGATGATCGGCGCCATCCTCGACTACGACAATTTCCTCGGCCGCGTGCTCACCGGGCGCATCGAGCAGGGGCGCGCGCGGGTCAACATGCCGGTGCGCGTGCTGCGCCCGGACGGGACGGTGGCGGAAAGCGGGCGGCTGTCCAAGCTGCTGGCCTTCCGCGGCCTGGAGCGCGTGCCGGTGGAGGAGGCGCGGGCCGGCGACATCATCGCCGTCGCGGGCCTCGCGGAGGCGACGGTGCCGGACACCATCGCCTCGCCCGAGGTGAGCGCGCCGCTGCCCGCGGTCCCGGTCGATCCGCCGACGCTCGCGATGACGTTCCGCATCAACGACGGGCCGCTCGCCGGGCGCGAGGGCAAGAAGGTGACGTCGCGCCAGATCCGCGAGCGGCTGTGGCGCGAGGCGGAGGGCAACGTCGCGATCCGTGTGGCCGACAGTTCCGAGACCGAGGCGTTCGAGGTCTCCGGCCGCGGCGAGCTGCAGCTCGGCGTGCTGATCGAGACGATGCGCCGCGAGGGGTTCGAGCTCACCATCGGCCGCCCGCGCGTGCTGACGCGGCGCAACCCGCAGACCGGCGAGCGCGAGGAGCCGATGGAGGAGGCGCTGGTCGACGTGGACGAGGCCTATTCCGGCATCGTGGTCGAGAAGATGAGCCGGCGTAAGGGCGAGCTGCAGGACATGCGCCCGTCCGGCGGCGGCAAGCAGCGGCTGACCTTCCTGATCCCGAGCCGCGGGCTCATCGGCTACCACGGCGAGTTCCTCACCGACACGCGCGGCACCGGCATCATGAACCGGCTGTTCGCGGGCTACGGCCCTTGGAAGGGCCCGATCGAGGGCCGCAGCCGCGGCGCGCTGATCAGCACCGAGGCCGGCGAGGCGGTGCACTACGCGCTGTTCTACATCCAGGAGCGCGGCACGCTGTTCGTCTCGCCCGGCGACAAGGTCTACCAGGGCATGATCCTGGGCGAGAACAGCCGCGAGAACGACCTCGAGGTGAACCCGATCAAGGAGAAGAAGCTCACCAACATCCGCGCCGCCGGCAAGGACGACGCGATGCTGCTGACGCC
>JAJZUI010000075.1:10182-11551 GCA_021847175.1 Pseudomonadota bacterium | reverse complement strand
TTCCAGCAGCCGGCGGATGCCGCGGATCGGCCGCTTCTCGAAGCCGTGCCAGGTGTTCTCGCCGGGGATGAAGATCGCCGCTGAGTTGAACTCCGCCGAGGAGCGGGCGAACCAGCGCTTCTGGCTGTCATAGATGTCCGTGCCCCAGTCCCCGGCATCGGGGCCGGTGCAGAGGTAGATCACCATCGAGCAGAGCTTCTGGGGCACGTCGTGGTGCGGTTCGAGCCAGGCGCCGTCGATGTCCTGGATGTATTCCATGCGCAGGTAGCTGCCCTCCGCCTCGAAGCCGCAGGTCTCCCCGGCGAGGCGCGCCACCTCCGGGCGCTGCATCGCGCTCGCGAAGTCCGCGAGCAGGGGAAAGTCCGCCTGCAGCGCCGGCGTGAGGAAGGTGCGCAGGGAGTTGTCCACGTCGCGCACGCCCCGGCAGTCGTCGATCACCAGCGGCGCGATGGGCAGGCTGATGATGCCCCAGCACAGCGCCTCGGGCAGCACCTCCGTGAGGTTCCAGTGCGTATACGGAACGTCGTGGCGCGTGCTGTCGGCGAGCGCGCGGCGGAAGTGCCGGGCGATCTGCCCCGGCCCCGGCATGACCAGCAGGCTCATGGCACAGCTCAGCGCCCGCCGCGCGAGAACTTGCGCGGCATCATGCCCACCACCTGGCGCACGCCGGGAACCGACTTGGCGAAGGCGCTGAGCGCGTGGCGCATGTAGGTCTTGCGCGCGTAGGAACGCGAATCCACCCAGCAGAACTGCAGGCTCATGCGCTGACCCTTCTGCGGCAGGAAGCCGTGGTAGGATTTGTCGCTGACCCGGAACATCAGCATCTTGCCGAACTCCGGCGGGAACTCGAAGGCCGCGTCCTCGCGCGAGTTGCTGCGCAGCACCCGCAGCCGCCCGCGCTCGTACGGCCATTCGCGGCTGAAGCCGAGGATGACGGTGAACAGCTTGTGCTTGCTGTCCGGGTGCGCGTAGCCCTCGTTGTAGTGGCCGCTGGTGTTGCCCATCATCACCAGCGTCGGGTAGGCGCGGCTGAGGTCGATGCCGAACTTGCGCTCGACGATGTGGCGGAAGCGCGGGTTCAGCAAATCCTTGAGCACACCGTCGAATTTCGGCCCGAAGCGGAGATTCGGGATGCCGTAGGTGCCCCGGTGCGGGATACGCGGCGCGTCGGCCAGCACCTCCTCCTTGCGGGCGAGGGGAATCGCGTGGTCGACGAACGCGTAGTCATACGGGTCCCGGTTGAGAGGGGCCGCTTCGAGCGCCGCCTCGTCGAGGAAGTTGAAGGGCTGATCGCTGTCGAACATGCCACACCCCCACGCTCCCGGCCTCGGTGATGCGCCGCGCATCAGGTGGCGACGCGCGACTCATC
>JAJZUI010000075.1:0-10082 GCA_021847175.1 Pseudomonadota bacterium | reverse complement strand
GCGATGTCGCGCGCCTCGTCCGGCGCGATGGAAAAGCCCAGCGCGCGTGCGTCCGCGATCACGAAGCTGTCGCCGCCATAGGCGATGTCCACCGCGAGCGTGCCGTGGCCCGCGAGCTCCAGCGGGGCGTCGAGGCGCGTGGCGAAGGCCGGCACGTTGCGCACCTTGATCCGCTCCGCCTTTCCGTCGCGGCAGGTGGCGACGATCTCGACGGGACCGGCGGGCGGTTCGAGGACGAAACGGGTCTCCGGCTCCCGCATCGGGATGATGCCGGTCTCCAGCGCCACGGTCGCCACACAGATGGAGTTGGAGCCGGACATCGGCGGCGTGTCCGCCGGTTCCATGATGATCCAGCCGAGCGTCGCGGAAGGATGTTTCGGCGGCACCAGCAGGTTGACGTGGCGGAACACGCCGCCGCGCGGCTCGTTGAGCACGAAGCGGCGCAGCGTCTCGTCCTCGGCGATGAAGCGCGCCTGCTCGGCGATCGTCGCACCGGGGGGCGGCAGCACGCCGCCCACGATGACGTCGCCGACCTCGCCCGCGGCGTGGCAGCTCACGACGTGGATCACCTTGGTGCTGCGCATGCTTCCCCCTTATGTCCCGCCCCAGATCGTCGCCTCGGTCCAGCCGAGTTCGGCGAACTCCGCCGCGCGGAGCGGCGCCTCGCCGACCGAGAAGAACTCGTCGAGCTGCGGCGGGCGGACGCTGGTGCCGGCGAGCATCGCGTGCGCCTGGCCGCGATGATGCACCTGGTGCTGGAACAGGTGCAGCAGCAGCCGGTCCATCCGCTCGCGCTGGATGCGGGTCG
Source organism: Pseudomonadota bacterium (assembly GCA_021847175.1). GTDB lineage: Bacteria > Pseudomonadota > Alphaproteobacteria > Acetobacterales > Acetobacteraceae > JAJXXT01. Next base: position 9,274 of record JAJZUI010000075.1, on the reverse strand, counting down.
CGCGGTGGATCTCGACGACGCGGGAAAGCCCGTCCGCGCCCAGCGCCTCGGCGACGGCGACGAGGCGGCGGTCGAGCCCCGCCTGGCGCGGATGCAGCTCGGCGATGGTCTTGCACGGCTCGGGGTCCGCCCACGCCGCCGGCCCGAGGCGCCCGCCCTCCATCGCGTCGATGTAGAAATGATCGACCGTCAGGATGTGGTTCAGCGTCGCGCGCAGGCTCGGGAAGAAGCTGGTGCGCGTCGCCTCGAACTCCGCCTGCGTCAGCCGCGCGCAGGCGGTGAGCAGCCGGTGGTTGGCCCAGGCGTTGTTGTACGCCATGGCGCGGAACGCCAGCGCGGCATCGGTCATGCGGCTCACCCGCGCGCCGTGCCGGGTGCCGCCTTGAGCACCAGGTGCAGCAGGCGCCCGAACTGCGCGGCGGTGACTTCCTGGCCCGGCGTGTCGGTATCGACGCGGTGGACGAAGACCGCGTCCAGCGCCGGGATCACCACCACGTGGTGCCCGCCGGCGCCGTTGGCGGCATAGGTGCCCGGCGGCACGACGGCGTTGGGGAACAGGATGCCGGCGCGCGAGACCCACCAGAGATAGCCATAGGCGCCGCGGGTCCCGGCCTCGGAATAGGGCAGCACGCTCTGCGCCACCCAGTCCGCCGGCACGATCTGCCTGCCGTCGCAGCGGCCGCCGCGCAGGAACAGCTCGCCGAAGCGCGCGAGGTCGCGCGCCGTCATGCGGAACGGGTAGGCGGGATGGACGGAGTCCGGAAGCTCCACCAGCTTGCCGTCTTCCGCCGGGCGGAAATCCTGCATGCCGCAGGGCTCCGCGATGCGCAGGGCGAAATCCGCGTGGATGTCGGGCGCGCAAAGCTGGCGGAAGGCGGTGCCGAGCGCGTTGAAGTCCCAGTTGTTGTAGCACCAGGTGGTGCCGGGGCCGGCGCTGCCGCGCGCGGGCTTGATGGAGACCATCCAGTCCGTCTCGTAGCCGCTCGGGTGATAGACGCCGGAGCGCGCGGTCAACAGGTCGTGCAGCGTCGCGAGCTTCTCGCGCGGCGTGAGGCCCTGGCGGTCGTCGATGCCCAGCGCGCCGATGGTGGTTTCGAGGTCGAACCTACCCTGCGCCGCATGAATGCCGATGAGGGCGGAGATGAGGCTCTTGCGGATGGAGTGGACGTTCCACCGCCGTTCCGTCTCGCCCCAGGCGTCCACCACGCGCCCGCCGGCCACCAGCATGGCCGCCGAGGTGCGGATGCTCGCGGCATAGGCGCGCGCGGCGGCAAGCGCCTCCGCCGACCAGCCGGCGTCGGCTTGCGTGTTCCAGCGTGGCCAGGTGCCGATATCGGTCATGGGGCGTCCCTCGTGATGTAGCCGAACCCGGATTCGTCCCCGTAGTGTCGCGCGAATGGACGCCACGGCAAGGGCAGCGGGCCCGGGCGGAGCCCGGGACCTCACGATCATGACGCTGCTCGGCTTCGCCAGCGGCCTGCCGCTGTCGCTGTCCGGCTTCACGCTGCGTTACTGGCTGGCCGAGGTGCATGTGCCGCTGGGGCTGGTCGGGCTCACCGCCAATCTCGGGCTGGCGTATCTGCTGAAGTTCCTGTGGGCGCCGCTGCTCGACCAGGTGGTGCCGCTGCCGGGGTTCGGGCGGCGGCGGGCGTGGCTGCTCACCGCGCAACCCATGGTGGCGGCGGCGATCGTCTGGCTGGCGCTGGGCAACCCCACGGGCGACATGCTGGGGGTGTTCGCCGCCGGGGCGCTGGTGGCGTTCTTCTCCGCGACGCAGGACATCGCGATCGATGCGTGGCGCATCGAGACCTTCCCCGCGGACCGGCTCGGGGTGGCGACGGCGGCCTATGTCTGGGGCTACCGCGCGGCGATGCTGGTCTCGGGCGCCGGCGCGATCGTGCTCGCGGGCGTGCTGGGCTGGCGCGGCTCGCTGCTGGCGATGGCGGCGCTGATGGCGGCGTGCATGGTGGTCACCTGGTTCGCGCCGGAGCCCGAGGTGCCGGCGCTCTCCCACCGCCACGGCTTCGCGGCGCGGCTGCGCGAGGGCGTGGTGGAGCCCTTGCGGGAGTTCGTCTCGCGCCGCGGCGCGTGGGTGATGCTGGGCTACGTGGGGCTGTTCAAGCTCGGCGAGGCGTTCGCGGGCGTGATGCTGCCGGCGTTCTACCAGGCGCTGGGGTTCAACCGTGCGGCGGTGGCGCTGGCGATGGGGCCGCTGTCGCTGCCGGCCTCGCTCGCGGGGATCACCATCGGCGGCTGGCTGGTGGCGCGCATCAGGCTCGGGCCGGCGCTGATCGTGACCGGGTTCCTGCAGATGGCGCTGATGGGGCTCTACGTGGTGCTGGCCTACCACCCGGCGCACGGGCTGCTCTACGCGACCTCGGTCACCGAATCCTTCGTCGAGAGCCTCGCGGACGCGGCCTATCTCACCTACCTCTCGGTGCTCTGCGCGCCGGCCTTCACGGCGACGCAGTACGCGCTGCTGAGTTCCATCGCGCCGCTGCCCGCTCGCACGCTGGGCGGGCTTTCCGGCTTCATGGCGGCGGCGCTGGGCTGGAAGCTGTTCTATTCGGTGGCCGTGCTCTCCTCGCTGCCGGGGATGGTGCTGATGCTGGTGATCCTGCGCTGGTACCCGCCGAGGCCGTGGCAACGCGGCTGAGGCTTGCCACAAAGGCGGACGAGCGGACGGATGGATGGCCCCCATAGGGGGGCCATCCGCTCCGTCCGCCCCCTGTCCCTGCGGATGATCCGCGTTTCGTCCGCCTTCGTCTGCCCTTGTCCGCCCTGGGTTTTTTTCATCCGCCGGGGGTCCGTTCGTTGCGCTGCCGGTCCTGTCCGCGGGCACCGGGGCGGACGAAACCGCCCTCGTAACGAACAGCGGCGCCTATTCGGCGGCGAGCGCCAGCTTCGCCTCCACGGCGCGGGCCGAGACGGCGGTGTCGTGGAACACCGCGCCGCCGGCCGGTGCCGCGGGCTCGGCGGAGGTCAGCGCGTTGATGCCGATGCCGCCCTCGAACGCCTCGTTGGGCCACACGCTCTCCACCACCAGCACGCCTGGCTGCAGCCCGTCGAAGATCTTCGCGTGCACCACCACCTCGCCGCGCGCGTTGCCCAGCGCCACGCGATCCCCCTCGCCCACGCCGAGCCTCGCGGCATCGGCGGGGTGGACCAGCACGCAGGGCCTGCCCTCGCGCCGGCGGGAGGTGGGCGTCTCGGTGAAGGAGGTGTTGAGGAACTGCCGCGCCGGGGCGGTGACGAGGCGGAACGGGCGCTCGGCCGTCGCCGCGTCCTCCACGGCGAAATGGTCGGGCAGTTCCGGCATGGTGTGGCCGAGCGGGCCGAGCGCCCGCCAGTCCGGGCGGAAGCGGAATTTTCCGTCCGGATGGCCGAAGCCGTTGAGGAAATGCGCGTCCTCGAAGCTGGTCTGCGCGTCCACCCAGCGCCGTTCCAGCACCTCCGCCGCCCCCGGCCAGCCGCTGGCGCGCAGGGTTTCGTCGATGATCTCCATCGCCGTCATCGACCAGGCGCGGTGCGTGCTGCCCAGGCGCCGCGCCAGGCCCTGCAGCACCTCGTGGTTGGAGCGGCATTCGCCCGGCGGCTCCACCAGCTTCGGCCCGATCTGGATGTGCGGGTGGCCGCCGGCGTCGTAGATGTCGTCGTGCTCGAGGAACATGGTCGCGGGCAGGACGATGTCCGCCATGCGCGCGGTTTCCGTCATGAACTGCTCGTGCACCACCGTGAACAGGTCGTCGCGGGCGAAGCCGCGCGCGACCAGCGCCCCCTCCGGCGCCACCACGACGGGGTTGGTGTTCTGGACGAACAGCATCGTGACCGGCGGGCCATGGCCGAGGTCGCGCCGGTCCCCGGTCAGCACCGGGCCGATGCGCGACATGTCCAGCGTGCGGATCGCGGGGTCCGCCATCTCCGTGCCCCAGATCAGCCGGCTGTCCCAGTGGTAGAGGTCGCGCGCGTTCCAGAAGGCGCCGCCGCCGCGGTGCCGCCACTTGCCGGTGACGGCGGGCAGGCAGGAGACGGCGTGCATCGCCGCCGCCCCGTTGCGTACCCGGGTGAAGCCGTAGCCGAGGCGGATGAAGGCGCGGTCCGTCGTGCCGTAGAGGCGGGCGAAATCCTCGATCTGCTGGACGGACAACCCCGTGATGTCGCTCGCCCACGCGGGCGTGCGGGTGGCGAGGTGGCGCTCCAGCGCCTCGGGGTCGTCGGTGTAGCGCGCCATGTAGGCGCGGTCGGCGTAGCCATCGCGGAAGGCGATGTGCATGGCGGCGCAGGCGAGCGCGCCGTCCGTCGCGGGGCGGAGTGCGAGGTGGACATCCGCCGCCTCCGCCGTGCCGTTGCGGTAGGGGTCCACCACGACGAGCCGCGCGCCCCGCTCCTTCCGCGCCCGGGCGACGTGGGTCATGACGTTGACCTGGGTCGCGACGGGGTTGGTGCCCCAGATGACGATGAGGTCGGCCTCCACCATCTCGCGCGGGTCGGCGCCGGTGATGCGCCCGGCGCCGGCAACCCAGCCGGTGCGCGCGATGGAGGAGCAGATGGTCAGGTCCTGGCCGGAGAACCGGTGCTCGAAGCGCAGGCGGTTGATGCCGTCGCGCTGCACGTGGCCCATGGTGCCGGCGAAGTAATAGGGCCAGACGGCCTCGCTGCCGTGGCGCGCCGCGGCCTCCTGCATCGCCGCCACGGTGCGGTCCAGCGCCTCGTCCCAGGCAATGCGGCGGAACTGGCCGGAGCCCTTGGGGCCGGTGCGCAGCAGCGGATGCGTGAGCCGGTCCGGGTGGTGGATGCGCTCGCGGTAGCGGGCGACCTTCGCGCAGATGACGCCGGAGGTATAGGAATTGTCGGCGCCGCGGACGGCGCCGATGCGCCCGTCCTGCGTTACCTCCACGTCGAGCGCGCAGGTGGAGGGGCAGTCGTGGGGGCAGACGGAACCCTTGATCGGCATGGCGCCAGGATGCGATTCCGGCTGGGAAACCGCAACGGCAAGGTGTCCCGATGCCGCAGGGCAAGCGAACCACCCCGAAAATGGCCGGGCCGGAAGAGCCCCCGGCCGCCTGGGAGGGCCTGCGCCTGTCGATCCGGCTGGACCTTCCCGCCGGCGGGCGCGTCGGGCCGGGCAAGGTGGCGCTGCTGGAGGCGATCGGGCGGGAGGGCTCGATCTCCGGCGGCGGGCGGGCGCTGCGCATGTCCTACCGCCGCGCCTGGGCGCTGGTGGAGGAACTGAACGCGGCGCTGGGCACGGCGCTGGTGGTGGCCACGACCGGCGGCGCGGGCGGCGGCGGCGCCAGGCTCACGCCGGCGGGTGCCGCGCTGGTTGCCGGCTACCGGGAGATCGAGCGGCAGGCGACCGCGCTCGCCGCAAGGCAGATGGCCGCGGTCGCGCTGGACGCAAACGCGCCGAAAGCGTAAGGCGCGGCCCGCCTTTCGCGGTGCCCGGGGATCGTTCGCGGTGCCCGCGCGGGGCGCCACCACCAGACGAGGACCAGTTCATGAGCTATCGGGTCGCGGTTGCCGGCGCCACGGGCGCGGTCGGGCGTGAGATGCTGAAGACGCTGGCGCAGCGCAACTTCCCCGCCCGCGAGGTGGCGGCGCTGGCCTCCGGGCGCTCCGTGGGCCAGGAGATCTCCTTCGGCGACAGGACGCTCTCGGTCCAGAGCCTGGAGAAGTTCGACTTCGCCGGCTGGGACATCGGCCTGTTCTCCCCCGGCGCCTCGGTCTCCGCGGTGCACGCGCCGCGCGCCGCCGCCGCCGGGTGCGTGGTGATCGACAACACCAGCCAGTTCCGCATGGAGCCCGACGTGCCGCTGGTGGTGCCGGAGGTGAACCCGGAGGCGCTCGGGCGGATCAAGCGCGGCATCGTCGCCAACCCCAATTGCTCGACCATCCAGATGGTGGTGGCGCTGAAGCCGCTGCACGACCGCTTCCGCATCAGGCGCGTGGTGGTCGCGACCTACCAGTCCACCTCCGGCGCGGGGAAGGAGGCGATGGAGGAACTGATGGCGCAGACCCGCGCCTCGCTGGTGCACGACCCGATCGTGGTGGAGCAGTTCACCAAGCAGATCGCCTTCAACGTCATTCCCCACATCGACCGCTTCATGGACGACGGCTCGACCAAGGAGGAGTGGAAGATGGCGGCGGAGACCCGCAAGATCCTCGACCCCGACATCAAGGTCATCGCCACCTGTGCGCGCGTGCCGGTGTTCATCGGCCACGCCGAGGCGGTGCACGTGGAGTTCGAGCGCAAGGTGACGGCGGCGGCGGCGCGCGAGATCCTGCGCGAGGCGCCCGGCGTGCAGGTGGTGGACCGGCGCGAGGACGGCGGCTACGTGACCCCGCTCGAATCCCAGGGCGAGGACGCGACCTTCGTCTCGCGCCTGCGCGAGGACCCGACGGTGGAGAACGGGCTCGCCTTCTGGTGCGTGGCGGACAACCTGCGCAAGGGCGCGGCGCTGAACGCGGTGCAGATCGCCGAGGTGCTGGTGGCGCAGGCGAAGCGCGGCGAGGGCGTGCTCGCGCGCCGCGCGGCGTAGCGCCGGGCGCGGCCGTGTCGGCGGGGACGGCGGCCTGGCTCTGGCTCGCGGGGGCCGGGACGATGGAGATCGTCTGGGTCATCTTCCTCAAGGCGAGCGACGGGTTCACGCGCCTCGTGCCATCGGCGGCGGTGGTCGCGAGCCTGGCGCTCTCCTTCTTCTTCATGTCGCAGTCGCTCAGGGTGCTGCCGATGGGCACCGTCTATGCCGTCTGGACCGGGATCGGGGCCGCGGGCGGCATCGCCTGGGGCATCCTGGTGCTGGGCGAGCCCGCGGGGGCGGCACGGCTGGTATGCCTGGCGCTCATCCTGGGCGGGGTCGCGGGGCTGAAACTGCTGTCCTGAGCCGGCGGATGCGGGGCCGTGCATGCGTTGACCCCGTGGGGAAACGTGCCTAAGTCCGAGCCGCAACAAAGCGAGGTTGCCAGCGATGGCTGATGTGCGCGAGGCGCTGATGAGCGGGCGCAACAGCGAGGGGGCGCGGGTGCGCCGGCCGCTGTCGCCCCACCTGCAGGTCTACCGGCCGCAGATCACCTCCACCCTCTCGATCCTGCACCGCCTCATGGGCGTGGCGCTGGCGGTGGGCACGCTGCTGTTCGTCTGGTGGCTGGCGGCGGCGGCAAGCTCGGACGCCGCGTTCGCCCTCGCCGCCGGGCTGATGGGCTCGGTGGTCGGCTGGGTGCTGATCGCCGGCTGGACGCTGGCGCTCTGGTACCATTTCTGCAACGGCATCCGCCACCTGTGGTGGGATGTCGGGCGCGGGTTCGAACTCAGCGAGGTGCACGCCACCGGCAAGCTGGTGGTCGCCGCCTCCCTGGTGCTGACGGTGCTGACCCTGGTCGCGGGAGCGGCGATGCGATGAGCAACCCCACGCACAGCCAGCAGGCGGCGATCATGCGCTCGATGCTCGGGCGCGCGCGCGGGCTCGGTTCGGCGAAGTCCGGCACCGGTCACTGGTGGGCCCAGCGGCTGACCGCCATCGCCCTCGTGCCGCTCGGTGTCTGGTTCGTCATCGGCGCGATCGCGCATGCCGGGGCGAGCCGGGCGGGGATCGAGCACTGGATCTCCGGGCCGGTGACGGCGACGCTGATGCTGGCGCTGATCGCCTGCATGTTCCAGCACATGCAGCTCGGCCTGCAGGTGGTGATCGAGGACTACGTGCACAGCGAGTCGTGCCGGGTGGCGACGCTGCTGGCGATGAAGGCGGCGACCGCGCTGCTGGCGATCCTCGCCGCGCTCTCGGTGCTCAAGATGGCGCTCGCCGGGTGAGGCCCGCCACCTTTGCCAGCCCCCATCCTGACCAGGCGCGCCTGACGATTTCGGAGCCGTTGCGATGAACATGATGAGCAAGCCTTCCCGCGGCGCCTACCAGGTGGTCGACCACACCTACGACGTGGTGGTGGTCGGCGCCGGCGGCTCGGGCCTGCGCGCGACGCTGGGGATGGGTGCCGCGGGGCTCAAGACCGCGTGCATCACCAAGGTGTTCCCGACGCGCAGCCACACCGTCGCCGCGCAGGGCGGCATCGGCGCCGCGCTCGGCAACATGGGCGAGGACGACTGGCGCTGGCACATGTACGACACCGTGAAGGGGTCGGACTGGCTCGGCGACCAGGACGCGATCGAGTACATGTGCCGCGAGGCGATCCCCGCCGTCTACGAGCTCGAGCACTACGGCGTGCCGTTCTCGCGCACCGAGGACGGGCGGATCTACCAGCGCCCGTTCGGCGGGCACATGAAGAATTTCGGCGAATCCCCCGCGCAGCGCGCCTGCGCCGCGGCGGACCGCACCGGGCATGCGATCCTGCACACGCTCTACCAGCAGAGCCTGAAGCACGAGGTGGAGTTCTTCGTCGAATATTTCGCCCTCGACCTGATCATGGACGAGGACGGCGCCTGCCGCGGCGTGATGGCGTGGTGCCTGGAAGACGGCACGATGCACCGCTTCCGCGCGCAGAGCGTGGTGCTCGCGACCGGCGGCTACGGCCGCGCCTACCTCTCCTGCACCTCCGCCCACACCTGCACCGGCGACGGCGGCGGCATGGTGCTTCGCGCCGGGCTGCCGTGCCAGGACATGGAGTTCGTGCAGTTCCACCCGACCGGCATCTTCCCCGCCGGCTGCCTGATCACCGAGGGCGCGCGCGGCGAGGGCGGCTACCTCACCAACGCCGAGGGCGAGCGCTTCATGGAGCGCTACGCGCCGACCGCGAAGGACCTGGCGAGCCGCGACGTGGTCTCGCGCTCCATGACCATGGAGATCAACGAGGGGCGCGGCTGCGGTCCGCACAAGGACCACATCATGCTGCACCTCGAACACCTCGGTGCCGACCTGCTGCACGAGCGCCTGCCCGGCATTTCCGAGACCGCGCGGGTGTTCGCGGGCGTCGATGTGACCAAGGCGCCGATCCCGGTGCTGCCGACCGTGCACTACAACATGGGCGGCATCCCGACGAACCTGCACGGCGAGGCGCTGCGCCCGACCGCGAGCGACCCGGACGCGGTGGTGCCGGGGCTGATGGCGGTGGGGGAGGCGGCCTGCGTCTCCGTTCACGGCGCCAACCGGCTCGGCACCAACTCGCTGCTCGACCTCGTCGTGTTCGGCCGCGCCGCGGCGCATCGCGCGGCGGAGACGCTGAAGCCGGGGGTGGCGCAGAAGCCGCTGCCGGCCCGCGCGGGCGAGGCCTCGCTCGACCGGCTGGACGCGGCGCGCCACGCCAAGGGGGGCACGCGCGTCGCCAC
>JAJZUI010000074.1 GCA_021847175.1 Pseudomonadota bacterium | reverse complement strand
CGAGATGCAGGCGCGACACATCCGCGGCGCGCAATACGGGCAGCGCCTCGTCGGCCATGATCGCATCGACCGCGGCGCAGCACGCCACGCTGCGCGCCAGCGGCCCCACGGAATCGAGGCTCGGCGCCAGCGGCAGGATGCCCTCGATCGGCACCCGCCGCGCCGTCGGCTTGTATCCCACGACGCCGCAATACGCCGCGGGCACCCGGCACGATCCGCCCGTGTCGGTGCCCAGCCCCGCATAGGCCATGCCGTCGGCGACGGCGACCGCGGTGCCGGAGGAACTGCCGCCGGGGATACGGCGCGAGGCCCGGTCCCACGGGCTCGCCGGCGTGCCGTAATGCGGGTTGATGCCGAGGCCGGAGAAGGCGAACTCCGTCATGTTCGTCCGGCCCAGGGGAACCAGTCCGGCGGCCAGCATCCGCTTCAACACCGGTGCGTGGTCCGTGGCCGGCGGTGCGTCTGCCAGCACCGTTGAGCCCGCGGGCGTCGGCTCGCCCTGGATGTCGCAAAGATCCTTGATCGCGACCGGAATGCCCGCGTAGGGGCCCGGCGCGCGGCCGGCGCGGCGCAGCAGGTCCATCGCGTCGGCCATCAGCCGCGCGGACTCCGCATGCACGCGGATGAAGGCGCGCGCGCCTTCGCCGCCGGGTTCCGCGATGCGCCCCAGCGCCTCCTCGACGAGTTGCCGTGCGCTGGTCCGTCCCGCGGCGAGATCGGCCGCCGCTGCCGCCATGGTCTGCATGGCCGCACGCTGCCTTCCTCGCGCTTCGCATGCAAGCCGTCCCCGTTCCGGCGCCGGGTTGACGCACGCGCCCGCCGATGCGTCTTTACCGCCCGCACGCATGGAGGAGATCGAGATGTCCGAGAAGCCCGCCCGCCCCGTCCTCATCACCGGCGCCTCGGGCGCGCTCGGCCGGCAGGTCACCGCAGCGCTCGGCGCGCGCGGCTGGGACCTGGTGCTGACAGACATCCTGGATTTCCCGGACAAGGTGCCGGCGAGCGCGCGCTTCGTGCGCGCCGATCTCGGCGACGGCGTCGCCGTCCTGCGCCTCGCGGAGGGCTGCGGCACAATCCTGCATTTCGGCGGCATTTCCACCGAGCATCCGTTCGAGACCGTCCTCGGTCCCAACATCCGCGGCATCTATCACATCTACGAGGCGGCGCGGCGGGAGAAGGCGCGCGTGCTCTTCGCCTCCTCCAACCATGCGATCGGCTTCCATGAGCGCGGCGAGACGCTGGACGCGGACTGCCAGCTTCTGCCCGATACGTACTACGGACTCTCGAAGGCGTACGGCGAGATGATGGGGCGCATGTACTGGTTCAAGCACGGCGTGGAGAATGTCAACGTGCGCATCGGCTCGTCGTTTCCGGAGCCGAAGAACGCCCGCATGCTCTCCACCTGGCTCGCCTACAGCGATCTCGTCGAGCTCTGCGTGCGCGCGACGCTGGCGGAGAAGACCGGTACCTGCGTCATCTGGGGCGCCTCTGCCAACACCCGCACGTTCTGGCGCAGCGATGCGCGCGCGGCACTCGGCTGGCTGCCGCGCGAAAGCTCGGACAGCTTCGCCGCCCAGGTCGGCGGCATCGTCAGCGACGACCCCGTGGAGGAGCGCTACCAGGGTGGGGGCTATTGCTCATTCGACTACACGCGCAAGGAGCCGGCGCCCAGGGACATCTTCTGATGCCGCGCCGCACGACCGGGGAGGCGGTGGTCGAGGCGCTGCTCGCGCACGGCATCGCCACCCTCTACGCGCTCCCGGGCGTGCACAATGACCATCTGTTCGATGCCATTGCGCGCAGCGACGGGCGCATGCGTATCGTCCACACGCGCCATGAGCAGACCGCGGCGTACATGGCGCTCGGCGCGGCGCTCGCCACAGGCAAGCCGCAGGCGTTCAGCGTCGTGCCCGGCCCCGGCTTGCTCAACGCCTCGGCGGCGCTGCTGAGTGCCCATGGCGCGGGCGCGCCGGTGCTGGCGCTGGTCGGCCAGGTGCCATCCTTCGCCATCGACCGCGGCCTCGGCCATTTGCACGAGCTGCGCGACCAACTGGGCCTGCTCGGCCACCTGACCAAGTTCGCCGCGCGCATCGATGGGCCCGCCGCGGCGCCAGGCCTGGTCGCGCGCGCGCTTGCCGAGGCGATGTCCGGTCGCAAGCGCCCCGTGGCGCTCGAATGCGCGATCGATGTCTGGGGCCGCGCCGCCGAGGTGGCGCCCGTGGCGCCCATCCCGCCTGCGTGTCCACCGCTCGACCCCGATGCGGTGGCGCGCGCCGCCGCGCTCATTGCTGAAGCGAAGCGACCGATCATCGTCGCCGGAAGCGGCGCCCACGACGCCAGCGCGGAGTTGCTGGCGTTCGCGGAAAAAATTGGCGCGCCCGTCGTTACCTACCGTCGCGGGCGCGGCGTGATCCCCACCACGCATCCGCTCGCCGCGTCGCTGCCCGTGGGCAACCGTCTCTGGGCGGAAGCGGACCTCGCCATCGGCGTCGGCACCCGCATGCTGCAGCCGCTCTCGGTCTGGGGCACGGATGCGAAGCTCAAGTTGATACGCATCGACATCGATGCCGAGGAGATCGCCCGCTTTCGCCACCCCGATGTCGCCATCGTCACTGACGCCGCGGTGGCCCTCACGGCGCTGACCGCCACCGTTCCCGCGCGCCGCGAGCCCGACCCCGCCATCGCGCGCGAGCAGGCCCGGCTCACGGAACGCCTGGCGCGGCAGGAACCGCAGATGGGCTTCCTGCGCGCCATCCGCGCCGCCCTGCCGGAGGACGGCATCCTGGTCGAGGACGTGACGCAGCTCGCCTTCGTCGCCCGCGTCGCCTTCGATGTTGCGGCACCCCGTCGCTACATCGCGCCCGGCTACCAGGACAATCTCGGCTGGGGTTACGGCATCGCGCTCGGCGCGCAGGAGGCCTGCCGCGACCGTGCCGTGGTCTGCGTGGCCGGCGATGGCGGCTTCATGTACCAGGCGGGCGAGCTTGCGACCGCTGTTGCCCACAACCTGCCGCTGGTGGCTGTGGTGTTCGACGACGGCGCCTTCGGCAATGTCCGCCGCATCCAGCAGCAGCAATTCGGCAACCGCCTGATCGCCAGCGATCTCACCAACCCCGATTTTCGCCAGTTTGCCGAGAGCTTCGGTGTGCGCGCCTGGAAAGTTTCGGATGCGGAAGGTCTGGAATCGGCGTTGCGCGAAGCGCTTGCCGCCCGCAAGCCAGGCCTGATCGCAGTGCGCGTCGGCGAGATGCCGAGCCCCTGGGACATGCTGGTGGGCAAGCGCGTGCGCGGAATGGACGAAGCCTGGCGGCCCAACATGCCGTAGCAGGCGTACGGCCGCCCTTATGCCGCGTCGTAGTCCACAACCACCCGTTCGCTGGTCGGCACCGCCTGGCAGGTGAGCACGTAGCCCGCCGCCATCTCCCATGGCTCAAGCGAGAAATTCTGCCGCATCTCGGCCGACCCTTCCACCAGCCGCGCGCGGCAGGTGCAGCACATGCCGGCGCGGCAGGACCAGGGCAGGTCGAGCCCTGCGCGCAGCGCCGCTTCCAGCACCGCCTCGCCCTCCGCGACTGGAATTTCGGTCGTCTTGCCGTCGTGGATCACGCGCGCGCGGGCGAAGGCGTGAGCATCCGCGGCGGGCGGTACGCCAGCAGCGCGGCCGGCTTGGCCCGCCACGACGAACCGTTCGACATGCACTCGCCCGCCGGGCACGCCGAGTTGCCGGAGCGTCGCCTCCGCCGTCGCGATCAGTCCCCCGGGACCGCAGACATAGACCGCATCGATTGCGGCCGGCTCGGCCCAGGCCGGGACCAGGTGCCCAATCCTTTCCGCGTCGAGCCTCCCCGCGAACATGCCGAGATCCTGCTCCTCGCGCGACAGCACATGCACGATGGAGAGCCGGTCGAGATGCCGGTCCTTCAGGTCCTCGAGCGCGTCGCGAAACAAAATCTCCGGCGTCGAGCGGCTGCCGTAGAGCAGCAATGCCTCGCTCACCGGTTCGCGTTCCAGCGCCGTGGTGAGGATGGACATGACCGGCGTGATGCCGGAGCCCGCGGCGATCGCCAGATGCCTCCGGCCATCCCCGCTGCCGGCCCCGGACGCGAACCGCCCCTCCGGCGGCAGCACCTCGAGCACGTCGCCCGCCGCGAGCCTGGTGTTGGCGAAGGTGGAGAATGCGCCGCCCTCGACATGCTTGATGGCGACCCGCAGCTCTCCCGCCGCCGGCGGTGCGCAGATCGAGTAGCAGCGCCGCACCTCCTCGCCGTCGATCTGACGACGCAACGTCAGATACTGCCCTGGCTGGAAAGCGAAGATATCGCGCAGGGCTTCGGGCACTTCGAACGCGACGGAGACAGCGGAAGCGGTCTCACGGCGCACTTCCGTTACACGCAGCGGATGAAAGCACGGCGCCACGCGTGGTGCGGCCCCCTGTGTTCGTGACATGGGTGCGGTCAGTGACATTTGAAATGCTCGAACGGTTCGCGGCAGGCACGGCATCGCCACAGCGACTTGCAGGCGGTGGCGCCGAACGGGGCGATTTCCTCGGTTTCGGCGCTGTCGCAGCGCGGGCAGGCGAGGGCAGGGGGTACGAAGCGCCCGCTCCCGCGCGGCGCCGGTGGTGCGATCCCCGCGGCGCGTAGCTTCTCGCGCGCTTCCGCCGCGATCCAGTCGGTGGTCCACGCCGGCTCGCGTACCACGCGCACCGCGACGCGCGAAAAGCCGGCCTCCAGCAGCGCCGCCTCGATGGCCAGCCCGATCATTCCCATCGCGGGACAGCCATTATAGGTGGGCGTTATCGCGACCTCGATGCCGTTGCCCGTTTCGGCCACGCCACGCACCATGCCGAGTTCGCCAATGGTCAGCGCCGGCAGCTCGGGGTCGGGAATCGCCGCCGCGATTTCCCGCGCGCGCGCAAGTTCCGTCACCATGTCGCTCCGGGATGGCTGCGGTGCAGGTGCTGGAACATCGCGAGCAGATGCCCCAGCGTCTCGCCATGCCGCCCGACGCGACCGCCACGTTGCGGATATGGAACGTCCGGCAACGTCAGCCCCGCCTCGCCGAGAAGCGTCCGCGCCGCGCTATCCCAGTCCTTCCGCAGCGCCGGCACATCCGGCGCGATTGCCGCGAGCGAAGGATCCTCGCCGTCGAACATCTCGTCGAGATACGGCGCGAGTCGTTCCAGTGCCGCCTGTGCCCGCGCATGGCTCTCCACCGTCCCGCCGCCGAGCCGCATTACCCATGCGCCGGCATGGCGGACATGATAGGCCATCTCCTTCGCCGCCTTCGCCGCGAAGCCGGCAAGCTCGCGATGCGTGGAGCGGCTTGTGGCCTGCCAGAACATCTCCGCGTAGATCGCATAGAGAGCCTGGCGCAGCATCGTGTCGGCGAAATCCCCGCGCGGCCGCTCGACGATCAGCAGGTTGCGGAACTGCCCCTCGTCGCGCAGATACGCATAGTCATCCTCGTCGTGCGCCGCGCCCTCCGCCTCCGCGGCCATCGCATAGAGCGCGCGCGCCTGGCCGATGAGGTCGAGCCCCATGTTCGCGAGCGCCAATTCCTCCTCGAGGATCGGTGCATGACCGGTCCATTCCGACAGCCGGTGCCCGAGGATGAGCGCGTCGTCCGCCCGCCCGAGCAGGAAGCGCACGAGCGGTGTTTCCGCAACCGCGATCGCCACGCTCACATGTGCCCCACGTCGTCCGGGATGTCATAGAAGGTCGGGTGGCGATAGATCTTGCTCGCCGTCGGCTCGAACAGCTCGTCCTTGTCCGCGGGGTCGGAGGCGGTGATCGCCGCCGACGGCACCACCCAGATCGAAAGCCCCTCGCCACGCCGCGTGTAGACATCCCGCGCCGCCTGCAACGCCAGCGTCGCATCCGCGGCGTGCACGGATCCGACATGCCGGTGCGAGAGCCCCTGCCGCGCGCGGATGAACACTTCCCAGAGCGGCGTCTTCTCCTCGCTCATGCCGCGACCCTCCGCTGCTTGGCGGCGTAGGCGAGCGCGGCTTCCCGGACCCAGGCGCCTTCCTCGTGCGCGCGCCGCCGCGCCTCCATGCGTTCGCGGTTGCAGACACCCCCACCCGCCAGCACGCGCCGGAACTCCTCCCAGTCGATCGCCCCGGTGAGCCAGTGGCCCGATGCCTGATCGAAACGAAGCTCGGGGTCCGGGACGGTGAGGCCGAGGTAATGCGCCTGCGGCACCGTGGCGTCGATGAATTTCTGCCGCAGTCCGTCATTGGAAAAGCGCTTGATCTTCCATCGCGTCGAGGCGTCGCCATGCTGGCTCTGCGCGTCGGGCGGCCCGAACATCATCAGGCACGGCCACCACCAGCGATCCAGCGCGTCCTGCGCCATCGCCTTCTGCGCCTCGGTGCCGCGGCACAGCGTGAGCATGATCTCGTAGCCCTGGCGCTGGTGGAAACTTTCCTCGCGGCAGATGCGGATCATCGCCCGCGCATACGGCCCGTAGGAACAACGGCACAGCGGGATCTGGTTCATGATCGCGGCGCCATCCACCAGCCAGCCGATGGCGCCGATATCCGCCCAGGTGCGCGTCGGGTAGTTGAAGATGGAGGAGTATTTCGCGCGTCCCTCGAGCAGGGCGTCCACCATCTCCTCGCGCGAGGAGCCGAGCGTCTCCGCCGCGGCGTAGAGGTAAAGCCCGTGCCCGCCCTCGTCCTGCACCTTGGCCAGCAGCGCCGCCTTGCGCTTGAGGGAGGGCGCGCGGGTGATCCAGTTCCCCTCCGGCAGCATGCCGACGATCTCGGAATGCGCGTGCTGGGAGATCTGGCGCATCAGCGTGCGCCGATAGGCCTCGGGCATCCAGTCATTGGGCTCGATGCGCTCCTCCGCGTCGACGCGTGCCTGGAAGCGCTCTTCCTCCGCCCCTCCCGCGCCCTCGATCGACACCAGTCCCTGCGTGTACATCGCGTCCTCCCGGCCCGTCCTTATCACGAATTGGCGCGTGCCGCCTTGAACCCCGCCACGAACCTGGCGAGTGTCTCTGAGGTCTCGCCGCGCGGCAGCATCGCCTCGATCAGCTGAAACCGCCCTCGCGTGGCGTACGCCTTATCCAGCGCCGCCGCGAATTCCCGCCGTGTGGCCACTCGCACGCCGTCGCCGCCGAGCGGGCCCGCGAGCTCCGCGAAGCGCCAGTCGCTGAGGTCGTTGAACCCGCTCTCCGGCTGGAACACGCGCAGCATCTCCCAGCTCGAATTGTTGAACACGATCACGATCGGGTCCCAGCCATAGCGCCGGCAATTCCCCAGCTCCCAGCCGGTCATCTGGAACGCGCCGTCGCCCACCAGGATCAGCGGCCGCCCGCCGGCCGCGACGCAGGCGCCGAGCCCCGCCGGCACGCCGAACCCCATGCCCGCGTAGTAGCCAGGCGCCACAAGCCCGGTGTTGGCGATCTCCATCGCCGTGAACAGGCAGTCGCCCATGTCCGCAGCGATAGGCATTTTCCCATGTGCCGCGAACAGGTCGTTGATCCCCGCCGCGATGTCCGAGGGCCGCAGCGCGCCATCACCGACGGTAAGTGTCGTCGCCGTCTCCCTGAACGCGCCGCACCTCGTCGCCGGCCGCGCCGCTGCCCGCGCCAGCAACGCATCGAGCAGCGCATCGAGTGGGATATCGGGATACGTGTGGTGCCCCACCCGCACCGCGCGGTCCAGCGCCAGCATCGCGCGGCGCATGTCGATCTTGCGAGCGGAGACGGCGAAATTCGTGTCCGACAGGATCACGCCGAGCAGCAGCAGCGCGTCCGAATCCTCCACCAGCGACGTGATGGCCGCATCGCCCGCCGCGCCCAGATACGTCCCGCGCACCAGCGCCGGGTGCGCCGCGAGCAGGCCGCGGCCCATGAAAGTGGTGACGACGGGAATGCCCAGTCGTTCGGCCAGCGCCGCGACCTTCTCCTCCACGCCGTAGCGCCGCAGTTCCACGTCCACCAGCAGCACCGGCCGCTCCGCCCGCGCCAGCCGAGCGAGCACTTCCTCGGCGCATTCCGCGAGCGCCTCCGGGTCCGCCGGCGTGCGCTCCAGCACCGGCACGCGTCCCGTCGCGGCACCGACCAGGTCGCGTGGCAACTCCAGATAGACGGGCCTCGAAAAATCCAGCGCGCTGCGCAGCACCCGCGCGATGTCGGAGGGCGCCCGCGCCGGGTCGTCCAGCACCGCGGCGTCGCATGTGATCTCGCGGAAGATGCGCGCCTGCGTGTCCATCGCGCGCGACATGTGGTGCAGCTGCCAGCCGCTCGCCCGCTCCCGCACGCCGGGCGCGCCGGAAATCATCACCACCGGCGAGCGCTCGGCATAGGCACCGGCGATGGGGTTCACCAGGTTGAACGCGCCCGCCCCCCAGGTCGCGACCGCGACCGAGAGCCTTCCGCCGAACCGCGCCGCCGCGTCCGCCGCGAAGCCCACCGCGGGCTCATGGCTCAGCGTGTAGAACGGCAGGACGCCGCTCTCCTCCACCTGCTTGAAAAAGGGCAGCACGAAGTCGCCGGGAATCCCGAAAATCTCTCGCGCGCCGTGGGCGGCGAGGGCATCGAGCAGCGCGCGTCCCAAGCTGGGCATCGGGGCTCCGAGGTTTTCTGGTGCTTGGCGCCGCGCGCCTTACCAGGATATAGTTCCATTTGAAACCATTTTCGGGGGAAACGCCATGCCGCACGTGATCGTCGAGTATTCGGCGAACCTGGACCCGCGCGTGGACATTCCCGGCCTGCTGCGCACGGTCCACCAGGCGATGCTCGCGACCGGTGTCGCGGAACTCGGCGCGCTGCGCACCCGTGCGGCCCGGCGCGAGCACGTCGTCATCGCCGACGGCGATCCCGCCAACGCCTTCGTCGCCATCACGCTGCGCCTCGGGCACGGCCGCGACGAGGCGACGCGCGCGCGCGTGGCGCAGAGCGTGTTCGATGCCGCCTGCGCGCACCTCGAACCGGACTACGCGAAGAATCCGCTCGCGATCTCCCTGGAGCTGGAGGAGATCCCGCCGCCAGGCTCGCTCAAGCGCAACAACCTGCATGCGCGGATGCGCGCGAAGCAGGCCGCCGCATGACCATCCGCCGCGCCGCCAACCCGCCGCCCTTCGCCATCGTCCGCGCCAGCCACATCGAGTACGGCGTGACGGACCTCGCCCGCGCCCGCGCCTATTGGGTGGACGCGCTGGGCTTCATCGTCACGGCGGAAGAACCTCGCGCGCTCTACCTGCGCGGGCTCGAGGAGCGGAGCCACCATTGCGTCGTGCTGCGCGCGGCGCCGCACCCGACCGTCCATCGCCTCGGCTTCAAGCTCGCCGCGGAGGAGGACCTGGACCGCGCCGCCGCCTGGTTCGCCGCGCAGGGCCTCGCGTATCGTTTCGTGGGCGTTCCGCACCAGGGCCGCACCCTGCATGCGACCGACAGGCTCGGCATGCCGCTCGAATTCCACGCCACGATGGACCACGCGCCGCGCCTGCTGCAGCGCTACGGCGAATACCGCGGCGCGGCACCCCAGCGCATCGACCACATCAACTGCTTCACCCCGGACGTGCAGGCGAGCCACGATTTCTACGCGGCACTCGGCTTCCGCACCTCCGAATACACGGCGACCGAGGACACGGACGCGCTGTGGGCGGTCTGGATGCACCGCAAGGGCAACACCCACGACCTCGCCTTCACCAACGGAAGCGGTCCGCGCCTGCACCACATCGGTGTCTGGGTCCCGGCGATTACCGACATCATCCACATCTGCGACGTGCTTTCCACCACCGGCTGGCTCGCCAGCATGGAGCGCGGCCCCGGCCGTCACGGCATCTCCAACGCCTTCTTCCTCTACCTGCGCGATCCGGACGGCCACCGCATCGAGCTGTTCGCCTCGGACTATCTCACGGTCGATCCGGATTTCGAGCCGATCCGCTGGGACCTGCGCGACCCGCGCCGCCAGACCCTCTGGGGCGCGCCGGCGCCGAAATCCTGGTTCGAGGAGGGGAGTGTGTTCGACACGCTCGCTATGCGCGAGCCCGTGCTCGCCGCGCAGCCGATCGTCGCACCGTAGAAATAAAAAGAGCGGGCTCTGCCCGCACCTCGCCGGAGCCTCCAGGCCCCGGGCCTCGCAGTCCTCGCCATCGCCGGACGACGGCGAAGCCCGCCCCCGGCCGCCTGCGCGGCGCGGGGGCGGTTCGTTCGTCAGCCGTGCGCGGTCAGGATCGCCACGCGGACCTCTTCGGCCGTCACCGCGATCTGGGTGATCTCCGAAGGCGTCAAGTTCAGCCCCAGGATCGTGTTCATCGCGATCACCGTATCGGTGGTGATCGGAATCTCCTTGTCGGAGGCGGAGCCGAGGAAGATCCCCATGAGATCGACCTTGGTCGCCGCCTTGACCCCGCTCAGCGGCACGACGCCGGTGGTGGCGTAGCTCTGCAGCAGCGCGAGGTTCTGCAGCGGCGAATCGATGCGCAGGATCACGTCGTAGTTGTTCAGCAGAATCGCGGAGAACTGATCCGCCGGGTAGGAATAGAGCTGGGCAACGGTGATGGTCTTCGTGACGCCATCGATCACCACTGTCAGCTCGGTTGAGCCCATCGTATCCCAGGTGGCGAGCGCCTCGTCGAGCGCCTTGTTGAGAACCGACGCCGGTGCGCGCGCGACGCTGAGCCGGCCAAGGTCGACGGACGGAATGCCTTCCGACGCCCAGACCGGCTTGCCGCCGCCACCACCGCCACCGCCCTGACCGCCCTGGCCCTGCCCCGGCGAGGTGGGCCGGTGCGACGTGCCGCTGCCACCCTGGCCGCTTCCGGAGCCGCCCGAGCCTTCCTCGGACGCGGCCGCGCCGGTGTTCGACGAGCCGCCCTGGCCCTTCTGTCCGCTGGCCGAGCCGCCCTGGCCCTGCCCCGGCGAGGTTGGCCGGTGCGTCGTGCCGCTGCCGCCTTGGCCGCTGCCACTCTGGCCGCTGCTGCTGCCGCTGCCCTGCGCCCAGGCGGAAGGGACGGATCCCATGGTGCCGCCCGGCAGCGGCGGCATCCACAGCGCGAGACCCAGCGCCGCGGAGCCGAGCAGGACGCGCCGCAGCGAACGGGAAGCATTGTTACCAGTTTTCATCGTCGTTGTTCCTTGCGAGTTGAAGTCGATGAGCGGCGTATCTTTGGCGTCACGGTCCCGGGCCCATGGACGTCTCGATCGTCGTGCGCTTGCGAAAACCGCCCCCCGGCCGCCACGTGCGACGGGGGGCGGCTCGCGCGTCAGCCGTGCGCGGTCGAGATCGCGACGCGGACCTCTTCCGCCGCGACCGCGGTGTTGGCGATCTGCGTGGGCGTCAGGTTCAGGCCCAGGATCGTATTCAGCGCGATCACCGTATCGGTGGTGATCGGGGTCTCCTTGTCGGCAGCGGAACCGAGGTAGATCCCCAGCATATCGGCCTTGCTCGGCGTCGTGACGCCGCTCAACGGGATCTTGCCGGTCGTCGCGTAGCTCTCCATCAACGCGAGGTTCTGCAGCGGCGAGTCGATCCGCAGGATCGCGTCGTAGTTGTTCGCCAGGATCGCGGCGAACTGGGCCGCCGAGTAGGAATAGAGCTGGGCGACGGTGATGGTCCTGGTCACACCGTTGATCACCAGGGTCATCGTCGTCGAGCTCATCGTGCTCCACGTGGACAGCGCCTCGTCGAGCGCCTTGGCGCGGACGGAGTCAGGCGCGCGCGCAACGCTCAGCCGGCCGAGTTCGACCTCCGGAATGCCGCCCTGCGCCCACACCGGCTTGCCGCCGCTGCCGCCGCCGCCGCCACCGCTGCCGCCGCCCTGGCCGCCCTGGCCCTGGCCCTGGCCCTGGCCCGATCCGCCACCCGTCGTCGCCCCGCCCTGGCCACGCTGGCCGCTGGTCGAGCCGCCCTGGCCCGAGCCGGAGCCCGAGCTCTCCCCAGATGTGCTCGCGCCGGTCGTCGATGACCCGCCCGATCCACCCTGGCCGCTGGTCGAGCCGCCCTGGCCGCGATGGCCGCTGGTCGAGCCGCCCTGGCCGCCCTGCCCCGCCGTGGTCGGCCGGTGGGTGGACCCGCTGCCGGAGCTGCCGCCCTGGCTCTGCGCATAGGCGGAGGAGACGAACCCCAGTGCGCCGTTCGGCACCTGTGGCATCCAGAGCGCAAGACCGAGCGCCGCGGAACCAAGCAGGATTCGTCGCAGCGAGCGGGGGGCATTGTTTCGTTTGATCATTGTCGTTATTCCTTGCGAGTTTGAGTTTGGTGTTATGGGCCCGGGTCACCCTCACGGGTGTCGCAACCCACTGGCCGCTCCCGCCCGGACGAGCCGCCCTGGCCATGACGGCCAGGGCAGCCCGCCTTCACGAGTGGACCAGCCGCTTATGGCTTCTTGATCTGGCCGCCCTGGCCCTGGCCGCCCTGGCCGGCGCCCTGACCGCTCTGACCACCCTGGCCACCCTGGCCACCCTGACCCTGCTGGCCACCCTGGCCCTGCTGGCCACCCTGACCCTGCTGACCGCCTTGGCCTTCTTCCTTCTTCTGGTCCTCGCTTTGGCCGCTCTGCCCGGAGCCCTGGGTCTGGCCATAATGGCCGGAAGGCTGGCCACCCTGCCCGCCACCGGACTGCCCGCCGCCGGACTGCCCGCCGCCGGACTGCCCGCCGCCGGACTGCCCGCCACCGGTCTGCCCGCCACCGGTCTGTCCACCCTGTCCCGGCGTGCGCACCTGGCCGCCGCCGGTCTTCCCGCCGCTGCCCTGCGCATAGGCGTGGGAGACGAAGCTCAGGGTACCGAACGGTACCGGCGACATTCCGAGCGCGAGCGCCAGCGCCGCCGACCCGAGCAGGGTGCGCCGCAGCGAACGCGGAAGTTTATTACTGTTTGTCATCGTCTTGTTCCTTGTGGGTTGGAGTTGATCGGCACGGCACGCTCACCGTCACGGGCGGCGCAACACTTTCGTGTCCGCGCCCCATCCGCCCGTTCCCGGATGGACAAAATGCTCTCCCCCTCCCGATCCCCCGATTGGCCCCGTGATGGAGCCATCCGACGGCACCTCCGGCCCCGTGGTGGTAACTGTTCCGGGGTTGGTCCCAGTGCCGGTCCCGGTGTCGTTGCCGCTGTGGCCGCCGCCCCCGGTGTGTCCGCTGCCACCAGTGTGCCCGCCGGTGTCCTCGCCCCCGCCCAGGGTGCGCCCGGTTTGCTGGCGATGGCGCACCGCGCGTTGCCCAGGCGTCTTGCCCTGCGGGTTCCCGCTGTGGCCGCTTTCGCCGCCGCCGCACCCGCCGCCCCCGCATCCGCCGCCGCTCTCGCCGCCGCCGGTGTGCCCGCCGCCGCTCTCGCCGCCGCCGGTGTGCCCGCCGCCGCTTTCGCCGCCGCCCGTGTGGCCGCCCCCGCTTTCGCCGCCCCCTTTGCCGGCGGCGCCCTTGCCGCTTGCACCGCTTTCCCCGCTCCCCTTGAGGATCGTGGTTCCCTGCGCGAGCGCGCCTTCGCCCGGCAGCAGCGTCATCGCCGCCAGGCCGAGCGTGCCTAGCAGCCAGCCCCGCCGTCCCAGCGCCGGAGATGTCTTTACTTTCGAAACGATACTCATGCTCATTCCCTTCGGGCCGCGGCTTCAGCGGGCCATCCGCTCCCGCTGCGACTCGGCTTCGGTTACGATCTCCCGGGCCAGTGCGGGCGTCGTGCTGACGCAGAGCAGCGCGTTCACTCGTCGGTAGCGTTCGGCGGTGATCGGTATCGTGCTGACCTGCGCCAGGTAGGATGCCGCCAGCAACGCATCCGGCCGCGCCTTGCCGAGCTCTTCCTGATAGCCCGCCAGCAGTTGCAATCCGGTCGTCGCGCTGTCCGGAACGAAGCCGGGCGCCAGTTCGTTCTGTGCCGCGCGCAGCCGCATCAGGTTGGCGCCATGCAGCCGCTCTTTTGTGGGGAGCGCGCCGGGCCGAAAATCGACGCACCACGCAATCCCAGGCGGATTCGGTGTGGCGCTAACGGCGTTCGAGGGTGGGCTCGGCGATATGGCACTGCCGGCGGCGTTCACCTGCGTCGGACCCAGCGCCAGCGCGGCCACTGTCAGCAGTATTCCGAACTTCAGGCGACAATTGCTCCCGGCATTCATGCCGTCGATCCTCAACTTAGGCTACGGAAACCACCCGAGGTCCGTAACTGCAAAGCTTATTGCACCCGAAAAAGGAAATGGCCCTGATTTGGATCAACGATGACGCATCGATCGGCGCTTTTTAATTTGCCGGCGTCGTGTGGTTGTCCATTCGCACGCGTCGCGGTTGCGCGCTCACGAACACCTCTCTGAAAATGCTGCATTTTGGTGGATTGATTTGAATCCTGGCCTCGTCTATCCCGGCATGTGCTTCTATGCTTGCCGGCAGTTCCATGGCCCCGAATCGCGCGACCGATCGCAAACAAGGTGTAGCTCCCATGCGGCATGCATCACGATGGCTTGGCGCGCTGGTGATGGCGGCCTCAATGGCGGCCCTGCCTTGCGTGGCTCGTGCCGCTTCCGTACCGGATGCGGTCTCCCGGCAGCTCAATGTCGCGGCGGAGACGGGTCCCCACGCGCTGGTGGACGCCCTGGCCCGGGTGCTGGCCGCCCATCCCGAACTCGCGGCCACGCCGGAGAGCGCCGCGGCCCTGGCGAGCGTCGCGTCGATACCCGTGCCGCAGTTCGTCGGCGCCAACCTGCCTGTGTACCGAGAGATCGCCGCGACGATCATCGCCGCGGCCCCGCCCGCGCAGCGCGAGGCGGTGCGCGCCGCCGTCGGGCAGGCACTGATGAGCTACGTCGCCACCGACATCCGCATCATGCCCTCGCTGCCGCCGGCGCCGGCGGCCCCGCGCCAGCCCCAGCCGGAGCCGGTGGGCGGCCCCGGGTTCGACGTGGGGTCCTTCACCATTTATCCCGAGATCCACGCCGGCGGCTTCTACGACAGCAACATCTACGCAACGAACACCCAGGCCAAGTCCGACTGGGTCGGAACCCTCTCGCCGAGCGTCTCCCTGCAGTCGAACTGGAAGCGCAACTCGCTCTACGCCGAGGCGGGGGCCGACTTCACCGGATACGTCCGCCACGGCAACGAGAACACGATCGACTGGCACACCCAGGCCGAGGGCCGGATCCACGTCAGCAACAACACGCGCCTGCTGTTCGGTGCCCTCCTGCTGCAGGAACACGAAGACCGCGCCTCGCCGGATGCCGTGGAGGGGACGACGCCGACCCTCTATCATCAAGCCAGCACCTATGCCGGGGTGGCCCAGCGCATCGGCAACTTCGACGTGCGCCTGGCCGGAGCCGTGGAGCGGCTGACCTTCGGCGACGTCATGGGCACGCACGGCGTGATCCTCAACAACGATCGCAACCGCAACCGCTACACGTTCGGCATTACCGTCCGCGACGTCGCGAACAGCGCGTTCCGCCCCTTTGTCGAAGGCCTCGGCGATTTCCGGCGCTATGATCAGACCACCGACGATTTCGGCTACCAGCGCAACTCCAACGGCTATCGCGCGGGCGTCGGCGCTCAGTTCCGCCTCAGTTCCGCGCTCACCGGCGAGGTCTTCATCGGCGCCATGGGGCGCGACTACAAGGACCCGACCTTCAAGCCGGTCACCGCCGTGGCGGCGGACGGCTATCTGCGCTGGCAGGCCGCCGAGGGTACGGCGTTCGTTCTGTTCACCGACCGCTCCATCGAGGAGACCACGCTCGTCGGCAGCCCCGCCTATATCTACACTCTTCTCGGCGGCCGGATCGAGCACGCCTTCCGTCCGGACCTGACTGCCTTCGTCCGTTTCGCCTACGCCAACGCGGCGTTCGCGCAGAGCTCGCGCCAGGACAACGAGATCGATACCTCCGTGGGCCTGCGCTACTACGTGACCAGACAGGTCTATCTCGGCGCGGATTACCGCTACACCACCCGCCGCTCCACTGAGTCGACACAGAATTTCGGGCGCAACCAGGTGTTCTTCACGGTGGGCTCCTCGTTCTAGCCGCCATGCGCCAGCCGCGACCCCCGGTGCGCTTGCTCCCGTAGCCGGGGCGTGAAACCCTCCCGCGGCCTCGCGGGAGAACCTCATGCCTACGCGCTACCGGATCGGCTTCGACATAGGCGGGACCTTCACCGATTTCATCCTGCTCGACCCCGAAACCGAATCCGTCCGCCTGCACAAGGCACTGACGACGCCGGACGACCCGTCGCGCGGCGCGCTGGCGGGGCTCGACGAGCTGGTTGCCGCCGCCGGCATCTCGCTGGCCGAGGTCAGCGACATCGTCCACGGCACCACGCTCGTCACCAACGCCCTGATCGAGCGCAAGGGCGCGAAGCTCGGCCTGCTCACCACCGAGGGTTTTCGCGACATCCTCGAGATGGGCACGGA
>JAJZUI010000073.1 GCA_021847175.1 Pseudomonadota bacterium | reverse complement strand
GCCGCGCGGGCGGCGGTCCGAGAGCCAGTAGCCGGCGGCGGCGGAGACGAAGCGGCGCGGACGCAGCAGCCGGAGTGCCAGTGTGGTGCCGACATGCGCCTGGGTGTCGATGAGCAGGTCGAGGCGTGGGCCTAGGGCGCGGCGCAGCCTGGCGCCGGTTCCCGTCTCCTCCAGCACGCGGTCGAGCAGGCCGTTACCCTCCCGGCTATGCATCAGCGGCGCCAGCGCGCCGGCATAGGCGCTGCGGCCGTCGCCCGCGATCCAGGTCAGCTCCGCATCGGGAAAGGCGCGGCGCAGCGCGCGGACGAAGGGCAGCTTAATCAGCCCGTCGCCCACCAGATCCAGCCCGACATAGACGCCCACGCGGTGCACGGCGCAGGGCTAGCGGCTGCGCCGGTGTTCGGCCAGCCCCCTCCGGCAGCGGAATGGTATGACGCGGCGGGGCGAAACGGATCTTCCGCGTCGTACCAATTCACGCTGCATAGGTGCCGCAACCGAGGATCTCCCGCGTGAGCAAGAGCGCCGACTCCTATCCCATCAGCAAGCGTAACCGCGTCGTCCGCCGGCCGATGCGCGGGCATTACGACAAGGCCACGGTCCACGACATCCTCGACCGGGCGCTCGTCTGCCACATCGCCTATGTCATCGACGGGCAGCCCTACTGCACGCCGACGTCGTTCTGGCGCGAGGGCGACCGGCTCTACTGGCACGGCTCCTCCGCCAGCCGGATGATCCGCAACCAGGGCCAGGGTCTTCCCGTCTGCCTCACGGTCACGCACGTGGACGCGATCGTGCTGGCGCGCTGCGGGTTCAACCACTCGGTCAACTACCGCGCGGTGATGGCGTTCGGCACCGCGCACCTGATCGACGACCCCGCGGAGAAGCTGCGGCTGATGGACCGGTTCCTCGACCGCTTCTTCCCCGGCCGCGCCGGCCTGATGCGCCCGCCCACGAAGCAGGAGATCAAGGCCACGAGTTTCATCGGCATGGAGATCGAGCAGGCCTCCGCCAAGATCCGCGACGTCGGCGTGCACGACGAGGAAGCGGACTACGCCGTCCCGGCCTGGACGGCGCTGCTGCCGGTCCGCACGGTGCTGGGCAGGATCGAGGAATGCCCGCGCCAGATGCCGGGGGTGCGCAAGCCGCGTGGGATGAAGGGGTATGTCGCCGGGCGGAACCTGGACGAGGTTTTTCTCGACGCCTATCGGGCATACGAGAACACGGCGGGCTGAAGCGCGTCTCGGCGCGGCCGCCGTGACGAGCGGGGGCGGCGCTGCTAGACGGCCGCGATGGACGCGCAACCGAGCGAACCGCACCCCGAGGCCCGCGCCGATGCGCGCGTGCTGGTGCGCCGGCTGCTGCGCGAGCAGGTCTGGCCGCACAAGAGCCTGGTCGCCACCGTCGCGGCCCTGACCCTGCTGCTGGCGCTGGCGCAGGGCGCCTATCCGCTGGTCATCCGCCACGCCTTCAACATGTTCGACAACCACGACCCGCGCATCCTCTACCAGGTGCCGGTGCTCATCATCGCCATCACCACCATCAAGGCGCTGGCGCAGTATTTCCAGTCCATCACCGTGCAGTCCCTGGTGCTCTCCGTGGTGCGCGGCCTGCAGGAGGGGATGTTCGCCCACCTGGTGCGCGCCGACCTGCAGCGGGTGGAGCGCGAGGCGCCGGCGCAGCTCGCGGCGCGCTTCACGACCGACGCCAACACCATCCGCGACGCCGCGGTGCGCGCGGTCTCCGGTGCGGGGGACGCCGTGACCCTGGTGGCGCTGGTCGCCTCGATGCTGTGGATGGACTGGGTGCTGTGCCTGATCGCCGCCCTGCTCTACCCGCTCGCCGCGCTGCCGATCCAGCGCGTGGGCAAGCGCATCCGCAGCGCCTCCGGCCGGATGCAGGCGAGCGTGGGCGACGCCTCGGCGCTGCTGACCGAGAGCTTCGCGCAGGCGCGCACGGTGCGGGCCTACCGGCTGGAGGAGGCGGAGGTCGCGCGCGCGGCCGGCACGTTCGCGACCCTGCAGCGCAACCTGATGCGCATGATCCGCACCCGCGCGGTGCTGGACCCGATGCTGGAGGTGCTGGGCGGGGCCGCCGTCGCCGCGGTGATCGGGTTCGCGGGCTGGCGCTCGGCGACCGGCGCCTCCGGGCTCGGCAACTTCACCGGCTTCGTCACCGCGCTGCTGCTGGCGGCGCGGCCGATCCGGGCACTCGGCAGCCTCAACGCGGCGGTGCAGGAAGGCGTGGCCGGGCTCGCGCGGATCTTCGCGGTGATCGACGAGAAGCCGGGGATCGCGGACCGGCCGGGCGCCAGGGCGCTGCCCGCCGGGCACGGCGAAGTGGTGTTCGACGACGTGCGCTTCACCTATCCCGACGGGCGCGTGGCCCTGGACGGGCTCTCCCTGCGCGCCGAGCCGGGCAGGATGGTGGCCCTCGTCGGCCCCTCCGGCGGCGGCAAGTCCACGGCGCTCGCCCTGCTGCCGCGGCTGATGGAGGCGACGGGCGGCGCGGTTCGGCTCGACGGGGCGGACGTGCGCGACGTGACGCTCGCGAGCCTGCGCGACGCGATCGCCTATGTCGGGCAGGATTCGCTGCTGTTCGACGACACCATCGCGGCCAACATCGCGATGGGGCGTCCGGGGGCGAGCGAGGCGGAGATCGAGGCGGCGGCCATGGCGGCGGCGGGCGGGTTCATCGCGACGATGCCGGAGGGGTTCCGCACCCGCGTCGGCCCCGGCGGGCAGCGGCTTTCCGGCGGGCAGCGCCAGCGCGTGGCGCTGGCCCGCGCGCTGCTGCGCAACCCGCGCGTGCTGCTGCTCGACGAAGCCACCAGCGCGCTCGACACCGAGAGCGAGGCGCTGGTGCAGGCGGCACTGGCGCGGCTGCGGGCGGGACGGACGACGATCGTGGTGGCGCACCGGCTTTCCACGGTGCGAGACGCGGACCTGGTGGTGGCGATGGCGGGCGGGCGCGTGGTCGAGGCCGGCACGCACGCGGCGCTGATGGACCAGGGGGGCCTCTACGCGCGCCTGGTGCGCAGCCAGGCACTGCTGGCCTGATGGGGGGACGATGGTCGACGGCATCACCCTGATCGTGACGGGGCTGGGCGGCGCGATCGCCGCGGCGCTCGGGATCGCGATCGCGATCCCGCTGGGGCTGGCGCGGTTTCCGGGACGCGGGCTGCTGCTCTCCGGCGTCGAGGCCTGGCGCGGCATGCCGAGCGTGGTGATCGGGCTCGTCGTGCTGTCGGTGACGAGGCCGGCGCGACCGCCGAGCATCGCCGTGCTGGTGGCGGCGCAGGCGGCGCTGGCAACACCGCTGGTGGCAGCGCTGGCCGCGAGGGCGCTGGCGCGGGCGCGCGGCGCCTATGGCCAGGCGCTCTACCTCACCGGGATCGGGGCGTTGCGGCGGGGCTGGCTGCTGGCGGGCGCCTGCCGCACGGCGCTGGCGCGTGCCTGTGTGGCGGGGTTCGCGCGGGCGCTGGGCACGGCGGGCGCGGTGCTGGTGCTGGGCGGGCGGACGATCGCGGCGCAGATCGCGGTCGCGGCCCCGGGCGACCGGGCGACGCTGGCGCTGGGCCTGGCGCTGGCCGGCGCGAGCCTGGTGCTCTCGGGGCTGGTGATGCTGCTCACCGAGGGCGAGGGCTGACGTCGCGCGCCGCGCGTCAGGGCCAGCGCGCCTCGGGCGGCATGCTCATCAGGATCGCCTCGACGTTGCCGCCGGTTTTGAGGCCAAACAGCGTGCCGCGGTCGTAGAGCAGGTTGAACTCCACGTAGCGGCCGCGGCGAACGAGCTGGTGCGCGCGCTCCGCCTCGGTCCATGGCTCGCGGTAGCGGCGGCGGACGATGGCGGGGTAGGCGGCGAGGAAGGCCTCGCCCACGTCGCGGACGAAGGCGAAGTCCCGCCCGGCGTCGCCGGTGTCGAGATGGTCGAAGAAGATGCCGCCGGCGCCACGCGGCTCGCCACGGTGCGGCAGGTAGAAGTAGCGGTCGCACCATTCCTTGAAGCGCGGGTAGTAGGCAGGGTCGTGGCGATCGCAGGCGGCGCGGTAGGCGGCGTGGAAGTCGGCCGCGTCCGCCACCGCCTCCGGCGCCTCGAGGCGCATCGGCGTGAGGTCGCCGCCACCGCCGAACCAGCCCCGCGTCGTCACCAGCATCCTGGTGTTGAAATGCGCCGCCGGGACGCGGGGGCTGGCCATGTGGGCGACCAGCGAGATGCCGGAGGCCCAGAATCGGGGGTCCTCGCCAGCGCCGGGGATGGAGGCACGGAACGCCTCGCTGAACTCGCCGGACACGGTCGAGACATTTACCCCGACCTTCTCGAACACGCGCCCGCGCATCAGGCTCATTACCCCCCCGCCGCCGCCTCCAGGACCGGCGGCGCCGCCGTCCGGGTTGGCATCGCGCTCCCAGGGGGTGCGGACGAAGCGCGCGCCGGAGCCCGATTCGGCCTCGATCGCCTCGAATTCAGCGCAGATCCGGTCTCTCAGCGCCTCGAACCAGGCGCGCGCGGCGGAACGCAGGGCGGCGTGCGGCGGGGTGGGGCGGGGCTCGGGTGAGGCTGCGTCTTGCATGCCCCAGTCTCGCCCGGACGCATCCCGGCGCGAAGCCCCTCCCTAAATATC
The DNA here is from genome assembly GCA_021847175.1 of Pseudomonadota bacterium. GTDB lineage: Bacteria > Pseudomonadota > Alphaproteobacteria > Acetobacterales > Acetobacteraceae > JAJXXT01. The sequence continues at coordinate 11,960 of JAJZUI010000073.1, read as the reverse complement.
GTGGACGGCATGTTGCAGTCGCGAAAAACGGCTCCTAAGAAGCTTTCGCTGCGGCGGCGCCGCGGCCCAGGCGGACGATCCGGGGGTGCCCCCCGGGCAGGCGAACGAGGACGGACGATGTCGGCCACGACCCATGGCGCACCCGCGCCCCAAGCGGACGCCTCGAGGCAGGATTTCCTGAAGCTTCTGGCCGTCGCCGGGACCGCGCAAGCGACGCGCCGGCCCCTTATCGACACCGGGTTCCGCCCCTGCCATGACAGCCAGCACGAGACACTGGGCCGCATGCGGCACGGCCCGGCGCCCCTGAGCCTGCCGCGCGACACGTTCGAGACCGACAGCAAGACCAAGACCGGCTGAGCGGCCGACCTCCCGCCCGCCGAACACTTTCCGGAGCAACGACATGGCCGGCCTGTTCAAGACCGAAATCAAGAATCCGGTGCTGCGCTGGGTGGACACCCGCCTGCCCATCATCACGCTGATGAACCGGGAATACGCGGTCTTTCCGACACCGAAGAACTTCAACTACTTCTGGAACTTCGGTGCGATCGCGACGGTGCAGCTGATGGTGATGATCGCCACCGGCGTGCTGCTCGCGATGCACTATGTGCCCAACACGCACATGGCCTACGCGTCGATCCAGACCATCATGCGCGACGTGAACTACGGCTGGCTGCTGCGCTACATTCACGCGAACGGCGCCACGATGTTCTTCATCGTCGTCTACGTGCACCTGTTCCGCGGGCTCTACTACGGGTCCTACAAGTACCCGCGCGAGCTGCTCTGGATGCTCGGCGTGATCATCCTGCTGCTGATGATGGCCACCGCCTTCATGGGCTACGTGCTGCCCTGGGGGCAGATGTCGTTCTGGGGCGCCACCGTCATCACCAACCTGTTCTCCGCGATCCCCTACGTGGGCAACCACATCACCACCTGGCTGTGGGGCGGGTTCTCGGTCGGCAACCCGACGCTGAACCGCTTCTTCGCGCTGCACTACCTGCTGCCGTTCGTGCTGCTCGCGGTGGTCTTCTTCCACGTCGTGGCGCTGCACATCACCGGCTCCAACAACCCGCTCGGGATCGACGTGAAGGGCCCGCAGGACACGGTGCCGTTCCACCCCTATTACACGGTCAAGGACAGCGTCGGGATCTGCGTCTTCTTCCTGATCTATGCGCTGGTGGTGTTCTTTGCGCCGCGCTTCTTCATGGCACCGGACAACTTCATCCGCGCGAACCCGCTGCAGACGCCGCCCGAGATCGTGCCGGAATGGTACTTCCTGCCCTTCTACGCGATCCTGCGGTCGGTGCCGAACAAGCTCGGCGGCGTGACGCTGATGTTCTCCTCGATCCTGGTGCTGTTCGTGCTGCCCTGGCTCGACACCTCCAAGGTGCGCAGCGCCAAGTTCCGCCCGATGTACCGGCCGTTCATCTTCCTGCTGCTGATCGCGGTCGTCGTGCTGGGCGAGGTAGGGGCCCACAAGCCGGAAGGCATCTGGGTGCTGCTGGGACGGATCGCGACCACGTACTACTTCCTACACTTCCTCGTGGTCCTGCCGCTGCTGGGCAAGCTCGAGACGCCGCTGCCGCTGCCGGAGAGCATCAGCAAGCCCGTGCTGGCCGCCAAGACGATGGAGCGTGCGTGATGCGTAACTTCCTTGTCGCCGCCCTCGCGGCATCCGCCCTGATCCTGCCCGGCGTCGCCCGCGCGCAGGAGACGCCGCCGCTGCCGCAGCTCAACTGGAGCTTCAACGGCCCGTTCGGCACCTTCGACCGCGCCTCGGCGCAGCGCGGCTTCCTGGTCTACAAGGACGTCTGCTCCGCCTGCCACTCGATGAAGTACGTGCACTACCGCGACCTCGCGGGCATCGGCTTCAGCGCGGCGCAGATCAAGGCGATCGCGGCCTCCGTCGACGTGCCGATGATCAAGAGCGACGGCACCGCGGGCACCCGCCCGGGCCTGCCGTCGGACGCCTTCGCGAGCCCGTTCCCGAACGAGGAGGCGGCGAAGGCCGCCAACGACGGCGTGGTGCCGCCCGACCAGTCCGTGCTGGTGGACGCGCGCGCCGGCGGGCCGGACTACATCTACGCCATCCTCACCGGCTACACGAAGGCGCCGGCGGGCGTGCGGGTGCCGTCCGGCCTCTACTACAACGAGTACTTCCCCGGGCACCTGATCCACATGCCGCCGCCGCTGCAGCCGGACCAGGTAACCTACACCGACGGCACCAAGGCGACGCTCCAGCAGGAAGCCCGCGACGTCACGACCTTCCTCTACTTCGTCTCCAACCCGGAGATGGAGGCGCGCAAGCGCATGGGCGTGCACATCGTGATCTTCCTCGCCCTGCTCAGCGGCCTCACCTACGCGGTGAAGCGCAAGGTGTGGGCGGACGTCGAGCACTGAGCGCCGCGTTTCCGGCGTGACGCCCACCATCGGCATCATCGGCGGCTCCGGGCTCTATGACATCCCGGGGCTGGCCGACCGGCGCTGGCACAAGGTCGCCACACCCTGGGGCGATCCCTCGGACGAGATCCTCGAGGGCATCCTGGGCAGCGTGCGCTGCCTGTTCCTGCCGCGGCACGGGCGCGGGCACGCGCTCTCGCCCAGCGACCTCAACTACCGCGCCAACATCGACGCGCTGAAGCGGCTCGGGGCGACGGAGGTTCTCTCGCTCTCCGCCGTCGGCAGCCTGCACGAGTCGCTGCCGCCCGGGCACTTCGTCATCGTCGACCAGTTCATCGACCGCAGCTTCGCGCGCGCCAAGAGCTTCTTCGGCCGCGGCTGCGTGGCGCACGTCTCGATGGCGCACCCGGTCTGCGCCAGGCTCGGCGACGCGCTGGAGGGGGCCGCGAAGGCGCTCGGCCTGCCGGCGACGCGCGGCGGCACCTACCTCGTGATGGAGGGGCCGCAGTTCAGCACCAAGGCGGAGAGCGAGCTGTACCGAAGCTGGGGCTGCGCGGTGATCGGCATGACCAACATGCCGGAGGCCAAGCTCGCCCGCGAGGCGGAGCTTTGTTACGCGACCGTCGCGATGGTGACGGACTACGATTGCTGGCACCCGGACCACGACCATGTGACCGTGGAGATGGTGGTGCGCGTGCTGGGGCAGAACGCGGACAACGCGCGCCGGCTGGTGGCCGAGGCGGTGCCGGCGCTGGGCCATGACCGCGGCCCCTGCCCGTGCGGCTGCGACCGCGCGCTCGACCACGCGCTGATCACCGCCGACAAGGTCCGCGACGCCGGCATGCTGAAGAAGCTCGACGCCGTCGCGGGGCGGGTGCTGTCCTAGCGGGCGCCGGACGGCCCGCCGGGGCTACGAGGCGGGGGGGACGCGGCGCGGGGGGGCGCTCGTTGGACAGTGAGATTCCGTCGCTGGTTCGTACCGTGCTGCGGGCGTTGCAGGTGCGCCTCGCGGACCGGCAGCCGCGACGCCGGCCGGACGAGCCGAGGCGCATCCTGGTGGCACCGCACCTGCGGCTGGGCGACGCCATCCTGGTGGCTCCGCTGCTCGCGAAGCTGCGCGGGCGCTATCCGGCGGCGGAGATCGTGCTGCTGAGCACCCTGCCGATGCTGCCGCTCTACGAGGCGCGTCCCTATGGCGTCGTCGCCTGGCCCTATCATCCGCGGCGGTTCGAAACGGTCGCGGCGATGCTGCGCCAGGACGGGTTCGACCTCGCGATACTGCCGGGCGACAACCGGCATGCGTGGCTCGCCGCCGCGCTGCGCTCCCGCTGGATCGTGGCGCATGCGGGGGACCGGCCGTGGGTGAAGAGCTGGCCGGTGGACGAACTGGTCGAATATCCCGGCGTCCCCACCGCCACGGCGGAAATCTTCTCGGCCCTGGCGCCCGGGCCGGAGCCGCGCGCCTTCCGCCCCGGGGACTGGCCGAAGCCCGCCTGCACGCCCTTCCCGCTGCCGGATCGGCCCTATGCGGTGCTGCATGTCGGGGCCAGCACGCGACTGAAGCACTGGCCGGAGGAGAACTGGCGAAGCCTCGCGGGATGGCTGGGCACGCGGGGGATCGAGGCGGTGTGGAGCGGCGGCGCGGGCGACGAGGCGCTGGTGGCCCGCATCGACCCCGAGGGGCGGCACCGGTCCCATGCCGGGAAGCTGGACCTGGCGCAGCTCTGGCACCTGATGGAAGGGGCGCGCCTGTTCGTCTCGCCCGATACCGGGGTCGCGCATCTCGCGCGCCTGGCCGGCGTGCCCAGCGTCACGCTGTTCGGCCCCGGCTCGCCCCTGCTGTTCGGGCGCGGCGGGTTCTGGCGCGACGCGCCCTGCGCGGAGGTCGTGGTGGAGGACATGCCATGCCGCGACCAGGACGACCTGTTCAACCGCCGCCGCCCCTGGATACGCCGCTGCGGCCGCCCGCCCCGGCAATGCCGCCACGGCGCGCGCTGCATGACGCAACTCGGCGTGGCCGCCGTCGAGGCGGCGATCGAGAGCATCGACGCGCGATTGACCGGCCCCGGTTGGCGCTGTAGCGCGCCCGGGAATCGTTTCCATCCTGGCGCGAAGGAACATGCCGATGCCGTCGCCTGCCCCACCCCGGACTGGCCCGGCCCAGCCCGCTGACGACACGGTGACCCCAGAGGGCCGCCGCGCGGTTCTCGGCGCCGCCGTGGGCTACGCGATGGACGGGTTCGACCTGCTGATCCTCGGCTTCCTGCTCGGGCCGATCGCCAAGGAAATGCACCTGGTGCCGGCGCAGGTCGGCGCGCTGCTGACCTTCACCCTCGTCGGCGCGGTGGTCGGCGGGTTCGTGTTCGGCACGCTCTCGGACCATCTCGGCCGGGTGCGGGTGCTGACCTGGACCATCGTGCTGTTCGCGGTGTTCACCGGGCTGTGCGCGCTGGCGCAAAACTACGGGCAGCTCATCGTCTTCCGCACCATCGCCGGGCTCGGGCTGGGTGGGGAGTTCGGCATCGGCATGACGCTCGCCGCCGAGGCGTGGCCGGCGTCGAAGCGGGCGCGCGCCTCCGCCTATGTGGGGCTCGGCTGGCAGGCCGGCGTGCTGGCGGCGGTGCTGGTGACGCCCGTGCTGCTGCCGCATATCGGCTGGCGCGGCATGTTCGCGCTCGGCGTGCTGCCGGCGCTGGCCGCCTTCGTGATCCGCCGCCGCCTGCACGAGCCGGAACTGTTCGTGCGCCGGCATTCGAGGAGCGAGGCGCAGTCGCTGCGGCTGCTGGTCGCGGACGCGGCGACGATCCGGATCAGCCTCGGCATGGTCATCCTCTGCTCGGTGCAGAATTTCGGCTACTACGGCGTGATGATCTGGCTGCCGAACTACCTCAACGCGCAGCTCCACTACGGCCTGACCCGCACCGCCCTGTGGACGGCCGTGACGGTCCTGGGGATGGCGCTCGGCATCTGGGCGTTCGGCGTGCTCGCGGACCGGTTCGGGCGGCGGCCCTCGTTCTTCGGCTACATGCTGGGGGCGGCGGTCATGGTGGTGGTCTACGCGCAGCTCACCTCGCCCGGCGCGCTGCTGGTCGGCGGCGCGGTGATGGGGTTCTTCATCAACGGCATGCTGGGCGGCTACGGCGCGCTGATGAGCGAGCTCTACCCCACCGCGGCGCGCGCCACGGCGCAGAACGTGCTGTTCAACATCGGCCGCTTCGTCGGCGGCTTCGGCCCGGTGGTGGTCGGCACCATCGCGGCGCGGCACGGCTTCCCCGCGGCGGTCAGCCTGCTCGCGGTCATCTACGTCATCGACCTCGTCGCCATGCTGGCGCTGATCCCGGAGCGGCGCGGCGCGGCGCTCGCGTGATCGCCCCGGGGCCGGGCCGCCGGCGCTGAATGGACGAGGATCCCCCGCGCGGGGATGACGCCGGGGAAGCGGCAGGGCATCGCCGCGACCTCGCGCGCGGGTTCAACTGGCTCGGCGGCGCCGCCATCGTCGCGAAGGCAACGGACGTCGCGGCCATCGTCGTCGTCCTGCTCTACCTGACGCAGCACCAGGTCGGCATCGGCTCGCTCGTCGTTTCCTTCGGGATGATGATCGAGGCGTTCGACGGGCTCGGCACCGGGGATGCGATCGTGCAGGCGCGCGAGATCGGCCGGCGGCAGCTCGACGGGCTGTTCTGGTACATCATGGCGATCGCGCTCGCGATGTCGGGGCTCGCGCTGCTCGCGGCGCCGCTGGTGCAGGGCTTCTACCACGCGCCGGGGATGGCGGTGCTGTTCATCGCGGTGGCGGTCAAGCAGCCGCTGGTGGGCGCCGCGGTGATCCCGATGGCGCTGCTCAACCGCGAGCTTCGCTACGAGCGCATCGCGGTGGTCAACGTGGCGGCGACGTTCGGCGCGGCGCTGACGCGGCTGGTGGTCGCGGTCGCCGGCGGGGGCGCGTGGTCGCTGGTCGCCGGCTCGCTCGCGGCCGGTGCCTTCACGCTCGCGGGCAGCCTGGTCGCGCGGCCGTTCCTGCCCTCGCCGCGGTCCGGGCCGATCCGCCCGCTGGTGCGCTTCGGGCTGCGCTCGGCGGGGGCGCATGTCGCGGACCAGGTGTTCAAGAACATCGATTTCCTGCTGGTCGGCTGGTTCTATGGCGCGACGCCGCTGGCGCTCTACCGCGTGGTGTTCGACATCGCGATGGAGCCGGCGATGGCGGTGGGCACGCTGGTCAACCGCACGGCGCTGCCGATCTTCGCGCGCGTCGCCGCGGTGCCGGGGGAGTTGCGGGCGGCGCTGCTGTGGTCGCTGCGGCGGCTGGCGACGCTGGTGGTGCCGTTCATGACCGGGGTCGCCTTCCTCGCGCTGCCGCTGCTTTCGCTGCTGCACGACAGCCAGGGGCACAGCTACGCGGCGGGCGCGCCGGCGCTGCGGGTGCTGGCGCTGGCCGCGGTGCTGCGGGTGGTGGCGCAGCTGTTCCCGCCGCTGCTGCTGGCGACGGGGCGGCCGGGGACGGCGGCCTGGTTCTCCACGGCGACGCTCTCCATGCTCGCCACCGGCATCCTCGCGGTGGGCTCCTTCGTGCCGGCGCCGGCGGGGCTGGTCGCCATCGCCGGCATCTGGCTGGCGCTCTACCTGCCGCTGATCGCCTGGAGCGTGCGCCACCTCGCCCGGCACTGGGGCATCCGCGCGGGGGAACTGGCCCGCCCGTTCCGCCGGCCCGCGCTGGCGGGGGCGGTGGTGGCGGCGGCGGGATGGGCACTGGCGCCGCTGGGCGCCCAGGAACCGGTGGCGCGCATCGCGGGCGTGCTGGCGGCGGCGGGGCTCGCCTATGCCTGGCTGTTCCGGGGGACGGGCGCAACGCCCTGATCCGCCTGCCGATTCAGCCGCCGGCGGGGCGGGCGGGCGCGGCACGCGGGGCACGCCCCGACTCGCGGCAATTGCGGCGCGGGCGGCGTGGCGCGATCATATGCGCATGGACTCGCACAGCGACGCATTCCTCGGCTCCGTAGCGGCCGACATCGCCCCGATTTCGCGCCAGGTCTGGGACGCGAAGTACCGCCACCGCGACGCGGACGGCGCGCCCGTGGACCGCACCATCGAGGACAGCTGGTGGCGCGTCGCGCGCGCGCTGGCGGAGGCGGAAAAGGACCCCGGCCAGTGGGAACGGCCGTTCTACGAGGCGCTGGAGGATTTCCGCTTCCTGCCCGCCGGGCGCATCCTCGCCGGGGCCGGCACGGCGCGGCGGGTGACGCTGTTCAACTGCTTCGTCATGGGCACGATCGAGGACGACCTCGGCGCCATCTTCACGCACCTGCGCGAGGCGGCGCTGACGATGCAGCAGGGCGGGGGCATCGGCTACGACTTCTCCACCCTGCGGCCCAAGGGGGCGCCCGTGCGCGGCGTGGGTGCCGATGCCTCCGGCCCGCTCTCGTTCATGGACGTGTGGGACGCGATGTGCCGCACCATCATGTCCGCCGGGGCGCGGCGCGGCGCGATGATGGCGACGATGCGCTGCGACCACCCGGACATCGAGGCGTTCATCGCCGCCAAGCGCGAGGCGGGGCGGCTGCGCAACTTCAACCTCTCGGTCCTGGCGACGGACGCGTTCATGGCCGCGGTGGAGGCGGACGCGGAATGGCCGCTGGTGTTCGGCGGGCGCACCTTCCGCACCGTGCGGGCAAAGGCGCTGTTCGACGCCATCACGCGCGCGACCTACGACTATGCCGAGCCGGGCGTGATCTTCATCGACCGCATCAACGCGCGCAACAACCTGTACTATTGCGAAACGATCAGCGCCACCAACCCGTGCGGCGAGCAGCCGCTGCCGCCCTATGGCGCGTGCCTGCTCGGCTCCGTCAACCTCGCCCGCCTGGTGCGCGACGCGTTCACGCCCGAGGCGCGCATCGACGAGGCGCTGCTCGCGGGGCTCGTCTCGACCGCCGTGCGGATGATGGACAACACCATCGACATCTCGAACTTCCCGCTGGAGTCGCAGGCGCGCGAGGCGGGGCTCAAGCGGCGCATCGGGCTCGGCGTCACCGGGCTCGCGGACGCGCTGATGATGTGCGGGCTGCGCTATGGCAGCACGGACGCTGCGCATGTCGCGGGCGACTGGGCACGCCAGATCGAGCGCGCGGCCTATCTCGCCTCGGTGTCGCTGGCCAGGGAAAAGGGCGCGTTTCCGCTGTTCGACCGCGACGCCTATCTCGCCGGCGAGACCATCGCCGGGCTCGACGAGGACGTGCGCGAGGGCATCCGCGAGCACGGCATCCGCAACGCGCTGCTCACCTCCGTGGCGCCCACGGGCACGATCTCGCTGGTGGCGGACAACGTCTCCAGCGGCATCGAGCCGGTGTTCGCGCTCGCCTATACGCGCAAGGTGCTGCAGCCGGACGGCTCGCGCGTGGAGGAGGAGGTCTCGGACTATGCGCTGCGGCTCTATCGCAAGCGGTTCGGGGCGGACGCGCCGCTGCCGGAGTGCTTCGTGACGGCGCAGGACCTCACGCCCGCGGAGCACGTGCGGATGCAGGCGGCGGTGCAGCGGCACGTGGACAGCGCCATTTCGAAAACCGTGAACGTGCCGCGCGACATCAGCTTCGAGGCGTTCCAGGAAGTCTATCACGACGCCTATCGCAGCGGCTGCAAGGGCTGCACCACCTACCGGCCGAACGAGATCACCGGCTCCGTGCTGGAGGTGAAGGAGGCGCCGGCGCCCGCGCCCGCCACCCCCGCGCCCCAGGTTGCCGCGCCCCAGGTTGCCGCGCCCCAGGTTGCCGCGCCGGTTCCTGCCCCCTTGGCGAGCGGGCCGGAGCTGATGCTGCGCGCGGAGAAGCTGCACGGCGCCACCTACAAGCTGCGCTGGCCGGATTCCGTGCATGCGATGTACGTCACCATCAACGACATCGAGCAGGACGGGGTGCGCCGGCCGTTCGAGATCTTCATCAACTCGAAGAACCTGGAGCACTACGCCTGGGTGGTGGCGCTGACGCGGATGATCAGCGCGGTGTTCCGCCGCGGCGGGGACGTGAGCTTCGTCGCGGAGGAGCTGAAGCAGGTGTTCGACCCGCGCGGCGGGCAGTGGAGCGGCGGGCGCTACGTGCCCTCGCTGGTTGCCGCGATCGGCGACGTGATCGAGCGGCACATGCGCGAGATCGGGTTTCTGCGCGACGAGGAGTCGCTGACGGTGGCGCACGCGACGACGCCGGCGACGGCGACCTTCCTCGGCCCGCTCTGCCCCAAGTGCAGCCAGCCGGGGCTGATCCGCGAGAGCGGGTGCCTGACGTGCCAGCACTGCGGGTGGTCCAAGTGCAGCTAGGCGCGCGAATGATTCTGGAGAAACGCCGAAGGGGAGCCGCATGCCAGCAACGTATTTCGACCCCGGCCAGGGGAACTTCTTCGGCTACAAGCATCTCTATGTGATCGATGGCCCGGCCACCGTCGCCACGCTGCTGAGCGAGGGCGAGCGTGTCCTCTGGGAGCGCCGGACCGCCGCGAACCGGAAGAAGGCCAAGCGGCGCGACGACCCGCTGGTCCAGGCCTATGGCGGCAGCACCAAGCCGGACGAGAACACGCTGCTGGTGTTCTCGCAGGGAGGGTTCCAGGCGCTGGACACGGCGGTCCTGAACTTCGGCGGCTCGGTCGCGCTCAACAAGAAGAAGCTGATGTGGTTCACCGTCTCCAACGGCGCGGTCTTCCAGGCCGACGTCAACGGCCAGGTCCGCGCCGCCACCACGGGCGAGGTGGAATTGCGGGTGGGCAAGAATGCCAGCGGGATCTTCGTCGATCACTTCGAGGGCATGCGGAACATGAAGTGGATGAACGTCGGCTCGGGTGCGGCGAAGCAGCTCCAGACGACGGCTTTCCGCGTGACGCCGGGCGAGCTGCAGACGGCGATCACACGCCTGCGCCACGTGCCGCCGCCCGGGGCCAAGCTGCCGCCGGCCATCGTCTATGGCGTGCCGGGCCTGGACCTCGGCTTCCTCGACGACTTCGGCGACTAGGCCGGCCCCGCGCCGGGCGCGCCGGCGGGGGTTTTGTCTATTTTGTCCATTGTGTCCCGGGGGGTCGCGAAGGCCCCGCGAGGGGTTTTGTCTATTTTGTCCATTTTGTCCGGGGGCGCGCGCGTGGCGCGGGCGATGCCAACGAGTAGCTACGATGGAACGCGAGACCTCCCGCCACGGTCTTGGTGCCGTCCATATCACAAGAACAGTCGAGGGGAGTTAGGCGGATGGGCGATGACCTAGCGGACGCCAGAGGAGCCGTTGAGTGGGGCAAAACCCAGATCCCAGTCCTGAGCCGTCGGTTCGGCGCCTGGCAAGCGGCAAATGTGCAATACGTCGCCAAAGAGACAGATCCGCCATCTGATGTCCTCGCGGCAGTGGCGCGCGCAAAAGAGGATTTGCCCCCTATATTCCATGCTGAGCTCGGAGCCATCATCGGATCATGCAGGAGCGCTCTTGACCTTTTGGGAGCTGCCCTCGCCGCGCGCAACAGCAGATCGCCGAGTTCCAAGACGTACTTTCCCATTTTTCATTCCGAGCAAGACATGCTTGATCCTATGCACGGAATCCAAGGCAAAAAGTGGCTCTCACGCGCCGAAGCCGCGATTATCAGCTCGCTCTGCCCATATGCAGGAGGAAACGATACTCTTTGGGGTCTCCATCAGCTCGACATCTTGCGGAAGCATAAGAGGCTTGTGGCCACCGCTATTTATCCACGCATCGATTACGTCCTCGGCCAACGTGTCGGGTTTCCTGACGGGATGGCCCAAGTTGCGCTTCGTAATTTGAAAGACGAACCCGTATTGTTCACCTATCCTCGCCACGGACTTCGCCCCAAGGCACAGTTTTCCTGTGATATAGTTTTCGATGAAACCGGTCTCCAATGCGTACACCTAAAGCCCGTATTCCCAATACTCAATAAATTTATAGAATTCGTAACGGATGTTATCGACGGTTTTGATCATCATATTTAGCCTCCCACTTGGCGATGAACTCGGCGGGGGTCATGCGGGGCCATCGAACCCGAGCCGCGCGTGGCCAATCAAGCCCGGCTCATCGCCCGCGTCACCCGCGCGCCCCCGGACACAATGGACAAAATAGACAAAACCCCTCGCGGCCCCGCGCGACCCCCCGGACACAATGGACAAAATCGACAAAATCCCCCCTCGCCGGCGTCTCGCCGCCCCCGCGCGCGATGGAGGTGGGGTTGGTAGCGGCGGGCGGATTTGAACCACCGACCAAGGGATTATGATTCCCCTGCTCTACCGCTGAGCTACGCCGCCCCAGGGTCGGGCGCGGACTTAGCCGCGCCGTGCCATCAGGTCAATCAGGGGCAGGTCAATCAGGGGCAGGTCAACCAGCCGCGATGAAGCCGCCGCCGAGCACGCGCGTGCCGTCGTAGACCACGCAGGCCTGGCCGGGCGCGGCGCGCGCGGGTTCGTCGAGCAGCACCGCGAAGCCCTCGCCCTCCGCCACCAGTTCCGCCGCGCGCGGCGCCTCGCCGGAACGCAGCTTCGCCTCCACCCGGCGCGGGCGTGGGGCCACGAGCCAGTTCGCCTCCGCGAGCCGCACCAG
>JAJZUI010000072.1 GCA_021847175.1 Pseudomonadota bacterium | reverse complement strand
GGCCCGATCCCCGGCCACGCGGCCAGGATCGGGCCCGGGGTCAGGCCCCAGGATCAGGCCCCAGGATCAGGCCGCGGTGTTCACGCGGCCCGCACCTTCCGGCAGCGAGGCCGCCGGTGCCTTGGCGACCACCACCATCGCCGGGCGCAGCAGCCGGCCATTGAGCAGCCAGGCCAGCGACCAAGCCTGCATCACCGTGCCGGGCGGATGCTCGGCGCTCTCCTGCTCGGCCATCGCTTGGTGCTTGTTGGGGTCGAACAGCGAGCCCGTCGGGTCCTCGCGGACGATGCCGTGGCGCTCGAGGGCGGCGAGGAAGCTGCGCTCCGTGCCCTCGAACCCCTCGCGCAGGCGCGCGACGAGCGCCGGCTCGTCCGGCGCCGCGGCGGGGATGGCGGCGAGGCCGCGGCGCAGCGTCTCGGCGACCTCGGCGACGTCGCTCGCGAATTTCTGAACCGCGAACTGCCTGGCCTCCGCCACTTCCCGCTGGCCGCGGGAGCGGACGTTCTGGGTCTCAGCCTCCGCGCGCATCCAGCGGTCGCGCAGCTCGGAAAGCTCGGCCTCGAGCTCGGCGATACGCGCGGTCGCGGCCTGCATCACCGCGTCCGGCGAGCCCGGGAGGGGGGCGGTCTGGGTATCGTTGGCGGGCGGCGGCGCCGCGCCGGCGGGATCGTTGCTCATGCCCGCGGAGGTAGGCGAGAGCGGGCCCGGAGACAACCCGCGACAGGGCAGATCCGCGCGGACGCCCCCGCGCAGCTAGCCCAGCAGGCGGCCGATGACCCGGGCCGTATAGTCCACCACGGGCACGATCCGGCCGTAGTTGATCCGCGTCGGGCCGATGACGCCGATGGCGCCGACGATGCGCCCCTCGCCGTTGCGCGCCGGGGCAACCACTGTGGAAATGCCGGAGGCGCCGAACAGCCCGCTCTCCGCGCCGATGAAGATGCGCACGCCGTCGGAGGACTCGGCCATTTCCAGCAGGCGCAGCATCGTCTCCTGCATTTCCAGCCGCTCGAAGAGCTGGCGGATCGCGGCCAGCCGCTCGATCTCGTGGATGTCGTCGAACAGCCGGGCTTGCCCGCGGATGATGAGGCTGGCGCCGCGCCCCTCGCCCGACCAGGTAGCGAGCCCGGCCTCCACCACCTGCTGGGTCAGGCGGTCGAGCGCGGTGCGGTCCGCGGCGATGTCCTCGGCGACCAGGCGGCGCAATTCGGCGAGCGGGCGGCCGGCGAGGCGGGCGTTGAGGTAGTTGCCCGCCTCGACCAGCGCCGACGGCAGCACGCCGGGCGGGATCTCGATTACCCGGTTCTCGACGGTGCCGTCGGCGCCGACCAGCACCACGAGGGCGCGGCCGGACCCCAGCGGCACGAACTCGATGTGGCGGATCGCGCCCTCCGACTTGGGCGCGAGCACGAGGCTCGCCGCGGCGGAAAGCCCTGAGAGCATGGCGGAGGCCTCGGCCAGCGTGTCCTCGAGCGAGCGGCCGGCAGCGGCGAGCGTGCCACCGATCGCCTCGCGGTCCTCGGCGGATATGTCGCCGAACTGCACCAGCCCGTCGACGAACAGGCGCAGGCCCCGCTCCGTCGGCAGGCGGCCGGCGGAGGTGTGGGGCGAGAACAGCAGGCCGGCATCCGTGAGGTCGGCCATGACATTGCGGATGGTGGCCGGCGACAGGGATATCGGCAGCCGGCGCGAGAGCGTGCGGCTGCCGACCGGCTCCCCGGTCTCGACGAACTGCTCCACGATCTCACGCAGCACCGCCGCCGCTCGCGGGTCGAGCCCCGGCGGCAGACCGGACGGCGCGCGGGGCGGGCGGGGCGGGCGGGCTGGCTGGTCCATCGTCTGTAAGATTGGCGGGCCCACCCCGTGCCCGCAAGAAGTCTATGCGGCGAGAATCGCCTCCACCACGTGCTGCACCGCCAGCGCCTCGGAGAGCGTCGCAAGCGGATGCGGCTCGCCGCGCGTCATCGCGGCGACAGCGGCCAGCTGGCGCTTGAGCACCAGCGGGCGTGCCTTGTCCTGCGGCAACGCCGCGGGGTCCGTCTGCCAGGCACCGTCCACCAGGCGCTCGGCATGCGCCCAGTCGCGGATGCGCACGGCGCCCGCATCGCCGGTCAGCGTCCAGGTATTGCTGTCATCCTTGGCCGTGGTGCCGACGCTGCCGTGAAGGGTGACCGGCACGGACCCGGCGGTAAACCGGGCCTCGACCGCAGTCTCGCTGCGCCCGCCGGAGGGAAACGTCGCCCGCCCCTCGAGCAGCGCGAGCGGGCCGAACAGGCGGTGGCTGAGGAACAGGAAATGCGAGACCACCTCGCGCGTGAAGCCGCCCTCGGCCCTGCCATCGAGCCAGGAGGCGGCGGCACGCTGCCAGGTGCGCGGCCAGGCGGCAAACGCGACCTCGATCGCCAGCGTCCGCGGCGTGCCGACAGCGCCCTCGGCGAGCCAGGTGCGGATGCGCTCGGCGGCGAACGAGGTCGCCATGGGGAAGTTCACCGCAGCCCGGGCGGTGGCATGTGCGGCGACGAAGCGCTCAGCCGCGGGCACGTCCGAGGAAAGCGGCTTCTCGCACAGCACTGCGCGGCCGGCGGCGAAGGCCGCGCCGGCATGCTCGAGGTGCGAGGCGGGGGGTGAGGCGATGTAGACGCAGTCGGACGCGGCGATGAGCGCGGCGGGATCGGCAAACCAGTTGAGCCCGGGCAGCGAGGCATCGAGGCGCGTCCGCGCCGCCGGCGAGGGGTCCCACAGGCCGGTGATGGTCACGCTGTCCGTTGCGTGTTCGAGCGCCGCGCGCAGCATGCGCTCGCCCATGATGCCCGCCCCGATGATGCCGAACCCGATCGCCGTCATTGCGTCCCCCTAATGAAAGCCCGGCGGCGGGCGCACCTTGCGCCGGCCGCGCCCCGCCGTCATAGGGCGGGCGAACAGATCACGGAACTCCCCCATGAACCTCCCTGGGCGCCCCTCCGGCCGCGCCGCGGACATGCTCCGCGCCGTCTCCATCGAACCCGGCTTCGCCCACCATGCCGAGGGCTCCTGCCTGATCCGCATGGGCGGCACGGAGGTGCTGTGCGCCGCGAGCGTGGAGCAGCGCGTGCCGCCGTTCCTGCGCAACCAGGGCATCGGCTGGGTCACCGCCGAATACGGCATGCTCCCGCGCGCCACGCACACGCGCGGCGACCGCGAGGCGGCGCGCGGCAAGCAGTCCGGCCGCACGCAGGAGATCCAGCGCCTGATCGGGCGCAGCCTGCGCGCGGTGGTCGACCGTGCGGCACTGGGCGAGATGATGATCACGCTGGACTGCGACGTGCTCAACGCCGATGGCGGCACGCGCTGCGCCTCCATCACCGGCGCCTGGGTGGCGCTCGCGCTCGCGCTGCGCAAGCTGGAGGCGGCGAAGATCATCAAGGCCCCGCCGCTGGTGGGCCAGGTGGCGGCGGTGTCCTGCGGCATCGTGGGCGGCGTGCCGGTGCTCGACCTCGACTACGCCGAGGACAGCGACGCCGATGCCGACGCCAATTTCGTGCTGACCGACAAGGGCGGCATCGTCGAGATCCAGGGCACCGCGGAGAAGGCGCCGTTCACCGACGCCGAGTTCACCTCGCTGATGGACCTCGCGCGCGCCGGCACGACGAGGCTGTTCGAGCTGCAGCGCGCGGCGCTTTTGTGATGCGCCTCGCGCGCGGCAGCCGGCTCGTCGTCGCCACACACAACCCCGGCAAGCTCGCGGAGATGACGGCGCTGCTCGCGCCCTATGGCATCGAGACGCTGAGCGCCGGCGCGCTGGGCCTGCCGGAACCGGAGGAAACGGCCGAGGATTTCGAGGGCAACGCGCGCCTCAAGGCGTGCGCGGCCGCGCGCGGCGCGGGACTGCCGGCGCTCGCCGACGACAGCGGCTTCTGCGTCGCGGCCCTCGGCGGCGCGCCGGGCGTGGTCTCCGCGCGCTGGGCCGGACCGGGGCGCGATTTTTCGGTGGCGATGGCGCGCGTCGAGCGCGAGATGGGGAATGCCGCCGACCGCCGCGCCTGGTTCATCAGCGTGCTCTGTCTCGCGCTGCCGGACGGTAGGGCCACGTGTTTCACCGGGCGCGTGGACGGCGCGGTCTCCTTCCCGCCGCGCGGCACACATGGTTTCGGCTACGATCCAATCTTCGTGCCGGAAGGCGATCGCCGGACTTTCGGCGAGATGCGGCCGGAGGAGAAGGAGGCGATCAGCCACCGATCGCGGGCGTTCCGGGCCTTCGCGGCCGCGTGCCTCAGCCTTCCCTGATATCGGCGACCGTGGCCCCGGTGATGCGCGCAAGCGCCGTGGGGTCGGTGCGAAAGACGTGGGCGGGCGAGCCGGCGGCGGCCCAGATCGCGTCGAGCGCGAGCAGGTCCCGGTCGAACAGCAGGATCGGCGGCGCGATATGGCCGATCGGCGAGACTCCGCCGATGGCGAAACCCGTTGCCTCCCGCACCCAGTCCGCATCCGCGCGGCGGACCTTATCGCCGATCGCCTCGCTCACCTTCGCGGCATCGACGCGGTTGGCACCGGAGGCGATCACCACCACGGCGCGCGAGCCGGCGCGAAAAACGATGGACTTGGCGATCTGTGCCACGGTGCAGCCGACCGCCGCGGCGGCATCAGCTGCCGTGCGCGTGCTCTCCGGAAACTGCGTGATCGTGTCGGGATGACCCGCCGCGAGCAGGGCCGCTCGCACCCGCTCAACCGAGGAGCCGCTCACAGTTCGCGCTCCACGACGGCGAGGCCGAAGCCGATGAAGATCGCGCCGGCCGCACGATCGAGCCAGCGCCCGGCACGCGCATAGACCGCCGCGGCGCGCGGCATGGTGAGCAGCAGTACCACGGCACCGTACCAGGCTAGCGAGATCGCCACCATCTCCGCGACTGCAGCGAGGCCGACCGGCAGCGGCGCGCCATGCGGCATGACGGCGGCGAAGAGCGAGCCCACCAGCAGCATCGATTTGGGATTGGAGAGGCACGTGAGCAGCCCCGCGCGGAAGGCGGGGACTGCGGTCGCGTGGTGCGGCGGCAGGGGCTGGAAACTGCCGCGGATCAACCGGAAACCCACCCAGAGGAGCCAGGCGGCGCCGGCCAACATCAGCGCGTGGTAAAGCAGCGGCGCGAACAGGAACAGCGCATGCACGCCGAAGAAGCCGGACAGGCTCCAGGCCAGCGTGCCGAGCGCGATTCCGGTCACGGCGGCAAGCCCGGCGCCGCGCCCGCGCACAACGGCGAGCCGCGTCACCAGCAGCGCGTTCGGCCCCGGCGTCACCACCGCGACGGTCCATAGTCCGGCGATCGCCGCCAGCATTCCGGGCTGGTTCATCACCAATTCCCCAACATCCCCAATTTTTCCGTGCCCCCTCACCTTCACGGCGGGCACCCACTACGTTGCTGGGCGTGGAACCCCTCGCCCTCTATATCCACTGGCCGTTCTGTCTCGCCAAGTGCCCGTATTGCGACTTCAACTCGCATGTGCGCGAGCGCATCGACCAGGCGCGCTTCGCCGCCGCCCTGCGTGCGGAGCTGGCTTGGGAGGCAGCACGGCTGGGCAGGCGTCGGCTGGGTTCGATTTTCTTCGGCGGCGGCACGCCGAGCCTCATGGCGCCCGATACGGTGGCCGCCCTCATCGCCGACGCACGCCAGCACTTCGACGCGGCGGAGGATTGCGAGATCACGCTGGAGGCGAACCCGACGAGCGTGGAGGCCGGCCGTCTGCGCGCGTTCCGCGCGGCAGGCGTCAACCGCGTCTCGCTCGGCGTGCAGAGTCTCGACGACACGGTACTGCGCTTCCTTGGCCGCCGCCACGATGCGGGCGAGGCGCGGGCGGCGCTGGCGCTGGCGCGCGAGATCTTCCCGCGCCTTTCCTTCGACCTCATCACCGCGCGGCCCGGACAAACGGTCGCCGCCTGGCGGGCGGAACTGCGCGAGGCGCTGGCGCTCGCGAACGACCATCTCTCGCTCTACCAGCTCACCATCGAGCCTGGCACCGCGTTCGAGGCGATGCGCCGGCGCGGCGAGCTCACGGAGCTCGACGAGAACACGGCCGTCGCGATCTACGACGCGACGGCGGAGGAGACGGCGCGACGCTCCATGGCCGCCTACGAGATCTCCAACCACGCAAGGCCGGGCGCCGAGAGCCGGCACAACCTCGCCTACTGGCGTTACGAGGATTACGCGGGGATCGGGCCCGGGGCGCATGGGCGCGTTTCCGTCGGCGGCACGCTGCTGGCGACGCGGCGGCACCGTGCGCCGGAACCCTGGGCCGAGTTGGTCGAACGGCAGGGCCACGGCACGACGGACCAAAACGCGGTGGCGCCGGAGGAGCGGGCCCGCGAGGCGCTACTGATGGGGCTGCGCTTGGCTGAGGGCATCGACCCGATGCGCTTCGCCGCGCGCACTGGCATGACGCTCGCCGAGGCGCTCGACGACACCATGCTGCATGCCGCGATCGACGAGGGTTATATCCAATTCGATGCGACCTTGCGGGCGACGGAAGAGGGACGCCGGCGGCTCGACGCGCTGCTGGGGGCTATCGTGCGGTAAGGGCAGGTTCGACGTTCCTTCAGGTAAGAACGAGCCGTAGAACCGTGGCCGGTCGGGTTAGCGCAGGATCGCGATCACGCTCACGAGCACGGCCGCGGCGGCGGTAACGAAGCCGAGCGGCTTTCCCTGCACCGTGAACCAGGTGGTGAGCGCCCAGGCGATCCCGGCCACGGGCCCCAGCACCGCGCCGCGGAACATCTCGCCCGGGCGGTTACCGAGATCGATCACACGGTCCGGGATCACACTCGCCTCGCCGATCAGCAGCGCACCGGCAAAGGCGACCATCATGCCGGCGAGCATCGGCAGCAGTGTTGCCGGCCACCACGCCCCGATCGCGATCGCCATGGGCAGCGCCAGCGTCGCGGCACCGCCGGCGGTGGCGAGGAACTTGGCCGCGCGCACCCGCCGCAACGCCACCGGGGCACTCGCGGCAAGCGCCGTCGCCTGGTCGCCGGCCATCGCCGTCACCATGAACAGCCGAGCCAGTTCCGAGCCGATGAAGACCGGCGTTGCCGCCATCACCGGCGCGATGATGGCGGAGCCGCTGCGCCAGGCGGCAATGGTCACCGGTAGCAGATAGACGCCCTGGTAGACGGCGCGGCCGATCAGCCCCGGCGTGCGCCAGACCAGGCGCCATTCCTTGGTCAGCAGCACGCGCCACGTGCCGGTGCGAAACGCGGGCGCCGAGGTCGCGCGGCGCACCACGCGGCGCGCGATGTTGTCGAACCCGCCGCGTGCGAAGCGGCGCTCCACCCAGGCGCCGGCAAGCCCCGCGACGATGACGGAAGCGGCGACGAAGGCAAACAGCGGGACGGCCGAACCCATCGCCGCGCGAGCGGGCCACCACGGCAGGGCGAATATTCCCGCGCCGTGCGGATGCAGCGCCCGCCACAACGCCGCGCGTTCTGGGGCGGACAACACGGAACGCACCTGGCTGCCGACGAAGACCGAGCCGCCGGCCAGCATCGAGAACACCATCACGATGGTGCGCATGGTGCGAAGGCCGACCAGATCACGCAGCAGCACGATGGACGAGATCGAGAACGCGGCGGCGAAGAGGGCCAGGGCCGCGATCACGGGATATATGCCCAGCGCCGCCGGTGTCACCAGCACCGCCAGCGCGTCCGCCATGGTGCCCGCGAGCACCAGCCACAGCCAGCCGGCGTTGAGCGCGATCGCAGCCATGCGCGCGCGCAGGATGGTACGCAACGGCAACGGTGCCGAGGCCAGCCAGGCGAGGTCCCGCCCCTCGTAAAGCACATCGAGCGATTGCCGCAGTGCCTGCATCAGCATCAGCCCGAAGGCGTAGATGAGGCCCACGGTGATTGCGGCGATGTAGTCCGCCCCTGTCCAGTGCATCAGGCGCACCGATTCCGCGAGGCCGAACGCCACGAGATGCAGGAAGACGAGGAGGAGGAGGACCGCGAGCGGGAAGGAGACGCCGAGCCGTGCCAGCCCGCCGCGCCGCCAGGCGAGACGCAGTTCGTGGCGCAGCAGGAACCCGAGCGAGGCGCTGGGTGCCGCCTGCGTCACGCGGCCACTCCGGCGGCGGACGGCGGTGCGGTGAGGCCGAGGAAAATCTCCTCCAGCGTCGCACCGCCATGGCGCGCGCGCAGCTCCGCAAAGGTGCCGAGTTCGAGCAGGCGGCCCGCGGCAATGATGCCGATGCGATCGGCGATGCGTTCCGCGACCTCGAGGATATGCGTGGTGACGACAACGGCCGCGCCCTCCGCCACGCGCTCCGCCAGCATGTCCTTCACGTCGCGCGAGGCGGCGGCGTCGAGCCCCGTGAGCGGCTCGTCGAGGATCAGCAGGCGCGGCTCGTGCAGCAGGGCCGCCGCGACCACCGTCTTCTGCCGCATGCCGCGCGAGAACCCTTCGCAACGTTCGTCGCGATGCACCCAGAGGCCGAGCCGGCGCAGCAGCGCCTCGGCCCGCCGCTCCGCCTCGCGAGGCGGAATTGCCCACAGTCCGGCGACGAACTCCAGGAATTCGAGCGGCGTCAGCCGGTCGTACAGCAGCGGCTCGTCCGGCAGCCAGGCGAGCATGCGCTTGGCGGCAACGGGATCGGCCACGACATCGGTGCCAAACACCTCGATCGTGCCGGCGTCCTGGCGCAGCAGGCCAGCGACCATGCGCAACGTCGTCGTCTTGCCCGCGCCGTTGGGACCGAGGAGCGCGAAGATCTCGCCGGGCTCGACGGTGAGGTCGAGCCCGGTGACGGCCGGCCGGTCGAAGCGCTTGGAGACCCCCCGCAGGGAGAGGGCGGGGGCGCTCATCCCCCCGCGGACATCGAAAACGGCGGCTCGATGCCATCGGGCAGCGGGCAGCGGTACGGGGTCGCCGCGAGCCGCGCCCGGTGCTCCGCCTTGGCCTTCGCGAGCAGCGCGGGGTCCTTCAGCACCTCGACGGCGGTCGATGCCATCACCTTCGCCGTGTGCACCATTCCGGTGTGCGCCGCCGGCGTCTTGCCCTGCGCGGTGAGCTGCCAGGAATGGCCCGCGGTGCCGATCGCGTAGGTGGCGCCGCGCGCCTGCACCGTCGGCACCGCCCAGGAGACGTCGCCGACATCGGTCGAGCCCACCATCTTCTCGCCCACGGCGTCGAGCGGCACGATGATCCGGCAGAGCGGCATGTTCTTGTCCGGTTTGACACCGAAACGGCGGAAGGCGGAGGTGATGTCGTCCTCGCGGACCGTCGCGCGGATCTGGTTGGCGAAGATCTCGTCCTCGCGCGTGAATGGCGGCGGGCCGAGGCGCTGGAAGGCGGCGTACATCGTCTCCTCCAGAGGCTTGTTGCCAAGCAGGTTGGACATCGCGCTGACCACGTTGTGGCTCATCTTCGTCTCGGTCATCAGCGCCGCGCCCTCGGCGATCTTCACCACGCGGTCGGTGAGAGAGAACAGCTCCGGCAGCTCCGCCGCGCGCACCAGGTAGCGCACCACGGTCTTGGCCTGCACCACGTTGGGCGCGATGCCGCCGGCGTCGAGATAGGCGGAATGGATGCGCGCATCCGACGGCATGTGCTCGCGCATGTAGTTCACGCCCACGCTCATCAGCTCTGCGGCGTCGAGTGCCGAGCGGCCGAGATGGGGCGAGGCCGCGGCGTGGCTGGCCCGGCCCTCGAAGGTAAAGTCGACCTGCATCACCGCGAGCGAGATCGCGGGATTGACGCCCGCAAGCGGCGCCGGGTGCCAGGAGATGGCGATGTCCACGTCGTCGAACGCGCCGTCGCGCACCATGAAGGTTTTCGCGGCGCCCCCTTCCTCGGCGGGGCAGCCGTAATAGCGCACGCGGCCCGCGACACCGTTCTTCGCCATCCAGTCCTTCACCGCCGCCGCGGCGAGCATCGCCCCCGCGCCGAGCAGGTTGTGGCCACAGCCATGGCCGGCGCCGCCCTGGGAGAGCGGCCGGTGTTCGGCGACACCCGCCTCCTGCGACAGGCCGGGGAGCGCGTCGTACTCGCCGAGGATGGCGATCACCGGTCCACCTTCCCCTGCCTCGCCGACCACCGCGGTTGGTATGCCGGCGATGCCGGTCTGGACACGGAAGCCCTCGCGTTCGAGTTGCGTGACGTGGGCGGCCAGGGAACGCTGCTCGAGGAAGTTCAGCTCCGGCGTGTCCCAAACCTGGTCGGACAGCGTCGTGTAGTCAGGACGCTTGGCCTCGACGATGTCCCAGACGGGGTCGGTGTTCTGCATGCGGGATTCCTTTCGCGGGACATCATTCCCCGCCTGGGCGCGCCTGGGAAGCCCGCAGCGCGAGCGCGTAGACCTCCCGGCGCGGCCGGCCGGTCGCGGCGGCCACGCGCGCCACCGCCTCCTTGAGCGAGGTCTCGGCGAGGGCCCGGCGCAGCAGCACGTCGAGATCCTCCTCCGTGCGGGCCTCGGCGACGGCGCCCGCGACGACGAGCGTGATTTCCCCGCGCGCCTCGTGCGTCGCGTAGTGCGCGGCAAGTTGGGCCAGCGTGCCGCGACGCACCTCCTCGAAATGCTTGGTCAGTTCGCGTGCCACGGCCGCCTCGCGCGGGCCGAGCACCGCCTCGGCGTCCGCCAGCGCCTCGGCGAGGCGGTGCGGCGCCTCGTGCCAGATCAGCGTCGTGTTGAGACCCGCGGCCTCCCAGCGCCGGACGTCGGCGAAGGCGGCGCGGCGGGCGGCGGCGCGGGGCGGAAGGAAGCCGAGGAAAAGGAATGGGTACGGTGGCAGGCCGGAGAGGGTGAGCGCCATCAGCGCCGCATTGGCGCCGGGGACGGCCGTGACGCGGTGGCCGGCGGCAATCGCCGCGCGCACCAGCCGGTAGCCGGGGTCGGAAAGCAGCGGCGTGCCGGCATCCGAGACCAGGGCGAGGCGCGCGCCGGCGGCAAGGCGGGCGAGCAGCCCCTCCACCTCCCGCGCCTCGTTGTGGTCATGCAGCGGCTGCAGGCGGGCGC
The DNA here is from genome assembly GCA_021847175.1 of Pseudomonadota bacterium. GTDB lineage: Bacteria > Pseudomonadota > Alphaproteobacteria > Acetobacterales > Acetobacteraceae > JAJXXT01. The sequence goes on along the minus strand of JAJZUI010000072.1, from coordinate 5,728 downwards.
CGATTCCGAGGGCCGCGAGCAGGCGCCTTGTTACGCGCGAATCCTCGCAAAGTACGAGATCGGCGGCCGCCAGAGCCTCGCGCGCCCGCGGCGTCATATCGCCGAGGTTGCCGATAGGCACGGAAACCAGCACAAGTTCCGCCGAAGAGGCCGAAGTAAGGGTGGATCCCGATGCGTCGTCGGACATGCATGCTCCTCGCGGCGAGCGTAGCACTCGCCGGTTGCACCACCGAAAGCGGGTTTGGCGGACTGGGCGGGCAGGGCGGCGGCAGCGGGGCCGCGCTGTCGCTGACGCCCGGTGCCGGCCCCGTGTCGCGCAGCCGCGCGCCGGGCGGGCGCGGCGTCGCGCTGCTGGCGCCGCTCTCCGGCCCCAATGCCGCGCTGGGCCCAGTGCTCGAGCAGGCGACGAAGCTGGCGCTCTCCGTCCCCGGTTCGCCCCTGCTCGACGTGCGCGACACCTTCGGCACGTCGCAGGGTGCCGCGGCGGCGGCGCAGGCGGCGATCGCGGCCGGCGCGGGGCTGATCCTGGGGCCACTCACCGCCACCGAGACCGCCGGCGCGTCCGGACCGGCGCAGGCCGCGGGGGTGGCGATGCTCGCCTTCACCAACGACCCCGCGGTGGCCAAGCCCGGCGTCTGGACGCTGGGCATCACGCCGCAGCAGCAGGTGTTCCGCCTCGTTGCCGCGGCGAAGGCAGAGGGGCGGCAGCGCTTCGCCGCCCTGCTGCCGGACTCGCCGTTCGGCCAGGCGATGGGCCAGGCGCTCGCCGCCGCCTGCCAGGCGGCCGGGCTGCAACCGCCGAACATCCTCACCGACGCGACGTCGATGAGCGGGCTCGACGCGCAGGTGCGCAACCTCTCCGACTACGCCGGCCGGCGCGGGCCGCTCGAGGCGCAGATCCGCGCGCTGCGCTCGCAGCGGCCGAAGGGGTGGTACCAGAAGGTCCAGGCGCTGCGCCGCGCGCCGATACCGCCGCCGCCGATCGATGCGCTGCTGCTCGCCGACACTGGCGACACACTGGTCGAGATCGCGTCGCTGCTACCCTATTACGATCTCGATACGACGGTCATCCGCGTGATGGGCCCGGCGCTGTGGGCGGACCCGCGGCTGCGCGCCGGGGCGCGCGTCGGCGGCGCCTGGTACGCGGCGCCGGACCCGGCGGACCGCGCCGACTTCGTGCGCCGCGCCACCGCCGCCGGCGGGCCGCCGCCGCCGACGATCGCCGACATCGCCTACGACGCCGCCTCCGTCGCGCGGGTACTCGCGGGCGATGGCGGGTTCTCGCGCGCCTCGCTCGAGCGCGGTGGCGGGTTCGCGGGCGCGGACGGCGTCTTCGAGCTGATGTCCGACGGCAGCGTGCGGCGCGGGCTTGCGGTGTTCAACGTGGTGCAAGGTGGCCCCGACACGGTCGCCTCGCCGGCACCGAGCACGGTTACCGGGCCCGTGATCTGAACGTGTCGCGGGCGGGCGCCGGCGTGGGGACCGTGGCACCGCGATGACAACGGGCCGCGTCCTCTGCGCCCTGGCACTGGCGGCGGCGCCGGTGCTGTGCGTGGTGGTGCTGGCGGTGGCCGGCTGGATCGGCCTGGGCCCGGCATTGGCGGTGGCAGCGGCGAGCATCGCCGGCGGCGCCGTAGCCGTGAAGCTGTGGGCGCGCGACCTGCAATGGCTGGAGACAGCGCTGCGCCATGCCGCTGCGGGTGACACCGCGGCGCTGGCGCGCGACGCCGCGGCGCCGATGCTGCCGGGCGCGGGGCGCATCGCGGTCGGGATCGAGCGGCTGGCGCGCACGCTCGCGGCGCGCGGGGAGGAGCTGACGGCGCTGTCTCGCGCCAGTGAGGCCATCGTCGAGCGGCTGCCCGACCCGCTGATCGTGCTGGGTCCGCAACGGGAGGTGCGGCGCGCCAATGCCGCCGCGCGCGAGGCGTTCGGCACCGAGATGGCGGCGGTGCTGCGCCACCCGGTGCTGCGCGAGGCGATCGAGCGCGCCTGGCGCGGCGGCGAGACGCAGGTGGCGGAGATCCGCCTGCCGGTGCCGAACGAGCGCGAGGTCGCGGCAACGGTGCTGCCCTTCGACCCACCGCTCGCCGATGGCGGCCGCGCGATCCTGGTGCTGTCCGACCGTTCGCGCGAGCGGACGCTCGAGCGGATGCGCGCGGATTTCGTCGCCAACGCCAGCCACGAGCTGCGCACGCCGCTCACGAGCCTCATGGGCTTCGTCGAGACGCTGCGCGGCCCGGCGATGGATGACCGGCAGGCGCAGGAACGCTTCCTCGGCATCATGGCCGAGCAGGCGCAGCGCATGGCGAACCTGATCGACGACCTGCTGTCGCTGTCGCGGATCGAAATGAACGAGCGCCAGGCGCCGTCGGAGGTGGTGGACCTCGCCGCCCTCGCCGAGCGGGTGGCGGCGGGGTTCGAGCCGCGGCTGGCGGAGCGCGCCATGCGCCTGGAACTCACGGCACCGGGCGGAACGAAAGTCCTGGGCGATGCCGACCAGCTGGCGCAGGTGCTGCAGAACCTCGTGGACAACGCGGTGAAGTACGGGCGCGAGGGCGGCCTGGTGCGCATCAGCGTCCAGCCCGTGGACGGCCCCCCCTGGCCGGCGCGTCCCGGCGCGGTGATGGCGGTCACGGATGACGGGCCGGGTATCCCGCGCGTGCACCTGGCGCGGCTGACCGAGCGGTTCTACCGCGTGGACAAAGGCCGCTCGCGCGCGGCCGGCGGCACCGGGCTCGGGCTTGCCATCGTCAAGCACATCGTCAACCGCCATCGCGGCCAGTTGCTGATCGACAGCGAGGAGGGCAAGGGCTCGACCTTCAGCGTCTGGCTGCCCGCCCCCGAGGCGAAGGCCCCATGAGCGGGACGGCCTCCGCGCTCGACCATGTGGGTGTCGTGGTGCGCGACGCGGCGGCGGCGCGGGAGGCATGGAGGGAAGCAGGGTTCGCACCGACGCCCGGCGGGCGGATCATGTTGCGGCACGGCTACATCGAGCTGCTGGCACGGGACGCGACAAAGCCGAGCGCCACGCTCGCCGCGATGCTCGCGCAGGGGGACGGTGCGCATGTGCTGAGCCTGCGCGTTGCGGACGCGGATGCGGCGGCGGCACGGCTGGCGCGCGCCGGGTTCGCCGCCGAGGTGGTAGAGAATTCGCGCCCCGGGGAGGCCGGCGGTGTTGCGCGCTTTCGCCGCGTGCCGCTCGCCGACGCGCTGCCGCGGCTGCAACTGATCGAGCACGCGACGCCGGAGGCGGTCTGGCATCCAGCCCTGCTCGACCAGCCGAACGGCGCGCTGGCGCTCGACGAGGTGGTGGCTGTCGCGGCCCCGCCCGCCGGCTTCGCGGCCCGCCTCTCGCGCGTCGCCGGGCGCGGGCTCGCACCGGTCGGTGGTGGGTTCCTGTTGCCGCTCGACCGGGGCGCCGTGCGGGTGCTGAGCCCCGAGGCGCTCAGCCGCCAGTGGCCCGGCGCGGCGCCGCCCGGCAAGCTGCCCCGGCTCACGGCGCTGGTGCTGCGCGGGAAAGCGGCAAGGACCTTTCATTTCCCGGGCCTGGAACTGCGAATTCTCGCGCCTGGCGAGGCCGCGCCGGGCTGACCCGCGCGGTTGGCGCTTTTCCGGCTCGGGAGAGGGTCCGACAATGAAAACATGGATGACAGCGAGGCGGCGACCGCCGACCACGTAGAGAACAGCCTGATCACGGACAGCCCGCCGCAGCCGGCGCGGCGCGCGGCGGGGGTCGGCGATATCACCGCCAAGGCGCGCATGACGGCGCTGGTCGTGGCGACGGCGCTGTTCATGCAGAACCTCGACTCGACCGTGGTCTCGACCGCGCTGCCAACCATGGCGCACGCCTTCAACGTACAGCCCGTGCGCATGAACGTGGCGCTGACCTCCTACCTGCTGGCGCTCGCCGCCTTCATCCCGGCGAGCGGCTGGATGGCGGACCGGTTCGGCGCCCGCAACGTCTTCCGTGCCGCGATCGCGGTGTTCACCGTGGGCTCGATCGCCTGCGGCGCCGCGAACTCACTGCCGGAATTGGTGCTCGCGCGGGTCCTGCAGGGCGCGGGCGGGGCGATGATGGTGCCGGTGGGACGGCTTCTGCTGCTGCGCTCGATCGCGAAGTCGGAGGTGGTGGCGGCGATGGCGTGGCTGACCATGCCGGCGCTGATCGGCCCGCTGGTCGGTCCACCGGTGGGCGGCTTCATCGTCACCTGGTTCTCCTGGCGCTGGGTGTTCGACATCAACATCCCGATCGGCGTGCTGGGTATCGTGCTGGTTTCTGTCTTCTTCGAGGACAAGCGCGAGAAGCTGGCCACTCGTTTCGATATTGCAGGGTTCGTCTTCTCGGCGGTGGCGATGGCGGCGACCGTTTTCGGGCTGGAGACGATCGGACGCGGCATGGTGGCGCCGCAGTTGCCCGTCGCGGCGCTGCTGCTCGGCGTCGTCGCGGTCGGCGCCTACGCCTGGCACGCGCGGCGCGCCGCGGCGCCGCTGCTGGATCTGGCACTGTTTCGCATGCCGACCTTCCTGGTCTCCACCTTCGCCGGGACGCTGTTCCGCATCGGGGTCGGCGCGGTACCCTTCCTGCTGCCGATGATGCTGCAACTGGGGTTCGGCCTCTCGCCGCTGCAATCCGGGCTGATCACGCTGGCGGGCTCCGCCGGCGCGCTGGTGATGAAGCCGGTGGCGGTGGGGCTGCTCCGACGCACGGGCTTCCGCACGGCGCTGGTGTGGAATGGCCTGCTCTCCACCGCATCCCTCGCACTCGTGGGCCTCTTCCGCCCGTCCTGGCCGCTGATCGCGATCTACGCGGTGCTTCTGACGGGCGGGTTCCTGCGCTCGCTGCAGTTCACAGCCTTCAACTCGCTCGCCTATGCGGACATCCCGCGCGACCGCATGAGCGCCGCGACCAGCCTCTACTCCACCATCCAGCATCTCTCGACCACGCTTGGCGTCTCGGCGGGGGCGGCGATGCTCGCCGTCTCCATGGCCATGGGCGGGCACGCGCAGCCGCAGCTTTCGGACTTCACCGCCGGGTTCCTCGGCGTGAGTTTCGTCATGCTGCTGGCCTCGCCGGCCGCGCTGATGATGCCGCACGCGGCCGGCGCCGAGATGACCGGGCACCAGGCGGAAAGCGAGGACTAGCCGGCGCAAGCGGCGGAAGGCGGCGCCGGCGCGAGCCCGGCAGAGAGGACGCGTCACAACGGAGACGCGTCATGTCCGCCCGAAGCGAGATTTTCGCCGCGCCTGCCGTCGCGCCCCACGGCATCGCGCGCCTGATTTTCTGCAACCTCGCCGCCCAGTCGGCCGAGCAGATCGCAGTTGCCGCGGCTGCCATCGTCGCGGTCGCCGATCTCGGAGCGGCGCCGGGGCAGGCAGGCTGGCTGCAGACGGCGCAAACCCTGCCCTTCCTGCTGCTCGCGATCCCGGCGGGGCTGGCCGCCGACCGCGCCTCGCGCACGCGGCTGATGGTCGGCGCGGAGGCCCTGCGTGCCGTCTGCCTGCTGGGGCTGGTCACGCTGGCAGCGCGCGGTTCGCTGACCCTGCCGTTGCTGGGCCTGTTCGGCTTCCTCGCCGCCACGGGAACGCTCGCCTACAGCGTCGCCGCGCCGTCGCTGGTGCCGGCACTGGCACGCCGGGAGCACTTGGCAAGGGTCAACACGAGGCTGGAGCTGGCGCGCAGCGCCGCCTTTGCCGCCGGACCGGCGCTGGCTGGGTTCCTGGTCGCGCG
>JAJZUI010000071.1:15119-16743 GCA_021847175.1 Pseudomonadota bacterium | reverse complement strand
TCCTTCGCACATAGGAGGTGTAGATGACGACCAGCGCCACCGCGAGGGCGAACCAGGTCATCGCGTACTCGAGATGGTTGTTCGGCGGGCGCGGCAGATGCGGGGCGGGGACAGGCTCGGTGGCGTCGCGCGACACGGGGCCCGGCGACACGTTGCCCATCACCACGATGGCGATGTCGGCCGGTTTCGGCAGATGGAACTCGGCGGCGATGCGCGCGGGGTTGAGCGCGTAGACGCGCCCGGCCTTGGGATCGTCCTGCGGCGTGAACAGGCCGGCGGCTTCCGGACGCTGCACGTAGCCGACGACGGTGACCTCGCCCGCGGGCGGAGGGGGTGCGCGGCCATTGACCGGAACCGGCACCCAGCCGCGATCGACCAGGATCGGCGGCGCGCCGTCGCGCACCAGCAGCGCCAGGGCGTCGGCGCCGATCACCAGGCCGACCTTCCCGTCGCGGGTGGAGTCGCCGTAGAGCGCGGCGAAGCCTGGCAGGAAGTGTCCCTTGACGATGACGCGGGTGTAGCGCGGCGGGGTCCTGGTCAGCGGCACCGGCGCCGCCGCCTCGGACACCGCGATCTGCGCCAGGATCCCTTCCTTCCAGCGCAGCCGGTAGAGCTGCCAGACTCCCAGCCCGACCAGCACCGCAAAGAAGAAGGCGCTGGTGGCCGTCGGCACCAGCAGCCGACGGCGCAAGGCGCTCACGGCAGCAGGGTCAGCCGGCGGCGTAGACGCCGTGGCCCCACCAGTAGACGCAGACGAACAGGAACAGCCACACGACGTCCACGAAGTGCCAGTACCAGGCCGCCGCCTCGAAGCCGAAGTGGCGCTCCGGCGTGAACTGGCCGGCCTTGGCGCGGAACCAGCAAACAAGCAGGAAGAGAGTGCCGACGATGACGTGGAAGCCGTGGAAGCCGGTGGCGAGGAAGAACACCGCCGGATAGATGCCGCCGCCCGAGAAGTGGAATGGCGCGTGCATGTACTCGTAGGCCTGGAACCCGGTAAAGCTGGCGCCGAGCAGCACGGTGAGCGCGAGCCCGGTCAGCAGCCCCTTGCGATCACCCTCGATCAGCGCGTGGTGCGCCCAGGTCACCGTGGTGCCGGAGAGCAGCAGGATCATGGTGTTGAGCAGCGGGATGCCGAACGTATAGGGGGTCATGACCCCGGGCGGCGGCCAGGACGGATGCAGCAGGCCCGAAATGTTCGAGGGGAACAGCCCGTAGTAGAAAAACGCCCAGAAGAAGGCGACGAAGAACATCACCTCGGAGGTGATGAACAGCATCATCCCGTAGCGCAGGCCGACCCGCACGACCATCGAGTGCAAACCCGGCGTGCGGCTCTCACGGATGACGTCGCGCCACCAGCCGAACATCGTCGCGAGGACGATCAGCAGGCCGATCCCGAGCACGATGAAGTCGCCGAAATGCGCGGCAAGGATGATGCCGAACATGGTCACCCCGCCGCCGAGCGCCCCGATCAGCGGCCAGATGCTGGGAGTGACGAGGTGGTATGGCTGCTTGAGGCCGGAGGGGACGATCTGGGCTTCGGTGCTCATCGGGGATCCTGCTGGTCGAAGGGTTCAGCGCGGAGGGGCATCGCGGTCAGTGCACGATGTGCACGGTCTGGGTG
>JAJZUI010000071.1:0-15019 GCA_021847175.1 Pseudomonadota bacterium | reverse complement strand
GTCGAAGGGTTCAGCGCGGAGGGGCATCGCGGTCAGTGCACGATGTGCACGGTCTGGGTGGCGAATTTCACCATCGCCATGGCGTAGAACAGCAACGCGACACCGGCGAGCGCCAGGAAGAGCGCGATGCTGCGGCCGCGGCGGCGGCGCGCGAAATCCTTGTCCATCAGCTCACCCGACCCAGACATGCAGCCCCGCACCATGGAAGACGAGCCGATCGGCGACCAGGGCCCCGAACAGCACGAAGAGATAGAGGATGGAGAAACGGAACGCGGCCCGCGCGGCAGCGTCGTTGCGGCGGCTGCGCCCGCTGGCGTCCGCCTGGTCGCGCCACACCCGCATCGCGTGCCACGTGAAACGCAGGCCAAGCGCCAGCGCCACGACGCCATAGACCGGCCCGGTGAGGCCCAGCAGCCACGGCGCCACGGAGACTGCCGCCAGCAGCACGGTGTAGGCGAGGATGTTGGCCCGCGTGACGCGCGGCCCGGAGACGACCGGCAGCATTGGCACGCCGGCGCGCTGGTAGTCGCCCGAGGCGTAGAGCGCGAGCGACCAGAAATGCGGCGGCGTCCAGACAAACACGATCGCGAACATCAGCACCGGCAGCAGCGCCAGGTGGCCGGTCACCGCGACCCAGCCGATGATCGGCGGGAAGGCGCCCGCGGCGCCGCCGATGACGATGTTCTGCGCGGTGCGGCGCTTCAGCCAGACCGTGTAGACCAGCACGTAGAACAGGATGGAGAGCGCCAGCCATGCGGCGGCCATGAGGTTGGTCGCCAGCCCCATGACCATGACCGAGGCTACCGCCAGCACGACGCCGAAGGCGAGGGCCTCGTCCGGGCCGATGCGCCCCGCGGGTATCGGGCGGCGGGCGGTGCGCGCCATCACCGCGTCGATGTCGCGGTCGAACCACATGTTGAGCGCGCCCGAGGCGCCGGCGGCGACCGTGATCGCGAGGATCGCGGCAAAGGCCAGCACGGGGTGCATCGGGTGCGGCGCGACCAGCAGGCCGGCCACGCCGGTATAGACGACCAGCACCAGCACCCGGGGCTTCAGGAGCTGGAGCCAGTCGCCTGCCGTCGATGACGGCAGGCTGGCTATGGTGGTGGTTGCGCTCATCCGCGTCTCAGCCGATCCGCGGCAGTTCCTCGAAGGTGTGGAACGGCGGCGGCGAGCTCACCGTCCACTCCAGCGTCGTGGCGCCCTCGCCCCAGTAATTGTCCGCCACGCGCTCTTTCGAGGTGAAGATGCGGAACAGCACGTAAAGGAAGATCAGCACCGAGAAGCCGCTGATGAAGCCACCGATCGAGGCGACGAAGTTCCAGCCCGCGAATGCAGCCGGATAGTCCGGGTAGCGGCGCGGCATCCCGGCGAGGCCAAGGAAGTGCATCGGGAAGAAGGTGAGGTTCACGCCGATGAACGTCACCCAGAAATGGACCTTGCCCCAGAACTCGGGATAGGGCCGGCCACTCATCTTGCCGATCCAGTAGTAGAAGCCGGCGAAGATCGAGAACACGGCGCCGAGCGACAGCACGTAATGGAAGTGCGCCACGACGTAGTAGGTGTTGTGAAGCACCTGGTCGATGGAGGCGTTGGCCAGCACCACGCCGCTGACGCCGCCGATGGTGAAGAGGAAGATGAAGCCGACGGCCCAGAGCATGGGCACGGTCATCTCGATCGAGCCGCCCCACATCGTCGCGATCCAGGAGAACACCTTGATGCCCGTCGGCACGGCGATCACCAGCGTCGCGAACATGAAGTAGGCGCGCGTGTCGACCGAGATGCCGGAGACGAACATGTGGTGCGCCCACACCACGAAGCCGACCACGCCGATCGCCACCATCGCGTAGGCCATACCGAGGTAGCCGAACACCGGCTTCTTCGAGAAGGTCGAGATGATGTGCGAGATCATGCCGAAGCCCGGCAGGATCATGATGTAGACCTCGGGGTGGCCGAAGAACCAGAACAGGTGCTCGAACAGCACCGGGTCGCCGCCGCCGTTCGGGTCGAAGAAGGAGGTGCCGAAGTTACGATCGGTGATCAGCATCGTGATCGCGCCGGCCAGCACCGGGATCGACAGCAGCAGCAGGAAGGCGGTGACCAGCATCGACCACACGAACAGCGGCATGCGGTGCAGCGTCATGCCCGGCGCCCGCATGTTGAAGATGGTGGTGATGAAGTTGATGGCACCAAGCAGCGAGGAAATGCCGGCGAGGTGCAGCGCGAACAGCGTGCAATCCATGCCGATGCCGGGCTGGAACTGCGCCAACGACAGCGGCGGATACAGCGTCCAGCCGGTGCCCGACTCACCGAGCGCGAGCCCCGTCAGGATCAGGATGAAGGCCGGGACCAGCAGCCAGAAGCTGATGTTGTTGAGGCGCGGGAAGGCCATGTCGGGCGCGCCGATCATCAGCGGCACGAACCAGTTGCCGAAACCGCCGATCATCGCAGGCATGACGACGAAGAACACCATGATCAGCCCGTGGGCCGTCACGATCGTGTTCCACTCCTGCCCGCTGCCCACGAGGTGCTGGCCGGGGTACAGGAGCTGGGCGCGCATGATCATCGACAGCGCGCCACCGACCAGCCCCGCGAAGATGGCGAAGGTGAGATAGAGCGTGCCGATGTCCTTGTGGTTGGTGCTCATCAACCAGCGTTGGACGAAACCCGGCTTATGGTCGTGATGCGCGTGATCGCCGTGCGCGTCGTGACCAGACGCGTCGGGGCCGTGAAACTCGGTGGTTGCGCTGCTCATTCTACGTCGACTCCTCGCGATCAGCGTACCGGCGCGGGCACGCCGCCCGCCGATGCCGTGAGATTCGATGCCGGTGGGGCATTGCTCGCATACTTGTTCTTTGCATAGGCCACCCAGGCCTGGAATTCCTTGAGCGGAACGGCCACGATGTTGATCGGCATGCGGCTGTGGTTGGTGCCGCAGATCTGGTTGCACTCGCCGACATAGAGGCCCGGTTTGTCGGCGCGGAACCATGTGCGGATCGTGCGGCCGGGGATCGCGTAGCGCTGCAGCCCGAGCGCCGGCACGAAGAAGCTGTGGATCACGTCGGTGCTGGTGGTCAGGATCTGGATGTCCTTGCCCGCCGGCACGACCATCGGGGCACTCGCTGTCAGCAGCCGAGGCTGGCCTGGCTTCAGATCCTTGCCGGGAACGATGTAGCTGGAAAAGTCGATGCCGCCTTCACCGGGGTAGGTGTATTCCCAGTACCACTGATGCCCCGTGACCTTCACGGTGATGAACGGGTGGTTGGTGTGGTCCTCGTAGAACACCAGCTTGAAGGACGGGATCGCGATCGTGACAAGGATCAGCGCCGGGATCAGCGTCCACGCAACCTCGAGCACAGTGTTGTGGCTGGTGCGGCTGGCGACCGGGTGGCGCTTGGCGTTGAAGCGGGCGAGCGCAACCACCAGCAGCACACCAACCAGCGCGCAGATCGCGATGATGATGACGAGAACGAAGTTGTGCAGGCTGACGATGTCGCGCATCACCGGGCTCGCCGGCTTCTGCATCAGCAGCTGCCAGGGGTGGGGCTGCACGGTGGGCGACAGCGGCTCCTTGACCGGATCGGCCGTGGCGGCGAGTGCCACGCCAGCCGAAAGCAGCAGGGTCATGGGGATAAGGGGAAGGGCCCCGAAGAGGCGCTTCGAGATGGTCATGCGGCCGGTTCCGTCTGTCTGAGTGCAGGCGGATAACCGCCTCCATGATGAAACCGTCAGCTACAGGACACCAGCGACCAGATCAAGGGCACCCATCGGATTTGTCGTTTAGATGAGGGATTTTACTAGCCAATTGAGGATCGGTGAATCACACGCGGGCACGCTCGCCTTAATCCGAGCGAGCCTGCTCGCCGCCGGGCACGACGGCACGCCGACGCCTGCGCTCAGGTGGAGATCCGGGTCCCGCGCGTCAGTGGATTTCGGGCTCGGGTGTGGGCGCGGTGCCTTCCAGAACGCGGTAGTCGCAGCCCTCGTGCGCCTGCGTCACCTCGCGCGAATGCAGCAGGCCGAAGCCGCGCGCGTAATGCGGCTTGGGCGCAACCCAGGCGGCGCGGCGCCCGGCCATCTCGGCATCGCTGATGTTGAGGGTGAGGCGGCGGCTCGGCACGTCGAGCGTGATCGTGTCGCCGGTTTTCACCAGCGCCAGCGGCCCGCCCACGGCGCTTTCCGGCGAGACGTGCAGCACGCAGGTGCCGTAGCTGGTGCCCGACATACGCGCGTCGGAGATCCGCACCATGTCGCGCACGCCCTGGCGCAGCAGCTTCTTGGGCAGCGGCAGCATGCCCCATTCCGGCATGCCGGGCCCGCCGATCGGCCCCGCGGACTGCAACACCAGCACCGAATCCGCGGTGACGTCGAGCCCGGGGTCGTCGATGCGCCTTGCCATGTCGTTGTAGTCGCTGAACACCACGGCCGGGCCGGTGTGGACATGCAGGCGCGGATCGGCGGCGGCGTGCTTGATGACGGCGCCGTCCGGGCAGAGGTTGCCGCGCAGCAGCGCCAGCCCGCCCTCTGGCTTCAGCGGCTTGTCGAGCGTCGCGATAACGTCCGGGTTCAGGATCTTCGCGCCCTTGATCGCCTCGCCCAGCGTCACGCCGGCCGCGGTCATCGCGTCGAGACGCAGCAGCGGTGCCATCGCGGCCAGCATCGCCCGCAGCCCGCCCGCGTAGTAGAAATCCTCCATCAGGTATTTGCCGGCCGGGCGCAGGTTCACGAGATAGGGCGTGGTGCGCGAGAGCGCGTCGAAGCGCTCGAGATCGAGCGGAACGCCGGCGCGGCGCGCGATCGCCAGCATGTGGATCATGGCGTTGGTGGAGCCGCCGGTGGCGATCACCGCGCGCACCGCGTTTTCCACGCTCGCCTCGGTGACGATATCGGTGGGTCGCATATCCTCCCACACCATCGCCACGATGCGCCTTCCGCACGCCGTCGCCATGCGCGCGTGCGCGGAGTCCGGCGCCGGGATGGAGGAGGAGCCTGGAAGGGCCATGCCCAGCGCCTCCGTCGCCGACATCATGGTGCTCGCCGTGCCCATCGTCATGCAGGTGCCCCAGGAACGGGCGATGCCGCCCTCCACGCCCTGCCAGTCGGCCTCGGTGATGTTGCCGGCGCGCAGCTCGTCCCAGAATTTCCAGGAATCGGAGCCGGAACCAAGCGTGTGACCGTTCCAGTAGCCACGCAGCATCGCGCCAGCGGGCATGTAGATCGCGGGCAGGCCGGCGGAGATCGCGCCCATGAGCAAGCCGGGCGTGGTCTTGTCGCAGCCGCCCATCAGCACCACGCCGTCGAGCGGGTGGCAGCGGATGATCTCCTCTGCCTCCATCGCCAGCATGTTGCGATACAGCATGGTGGTCGGCTTCATGTAGTTCTCGGGCAGCGCCAGGGCCGGGATCTCCAGCGGAAAGCCGCCCGCCTGCCACACGCCGCGCTTCACCTCCTCGGCGCGGACGCGGAAATGCTGGTGACACGGGTTGATGTCCGACCAGGTGTTGAGGATGCCGATGACCGGCTTCCCTTTCCAATCCTCCTCGGCGTAGCCCATCTGCATGGCGCGGCTGCGATGGCCGAAGCTGCGCAGGTCGGCGGGGCCGAACCAGCGGGCGCTGCGAAGCTGGTCCGGGGTGATGCGGGGTTTGCTGTTGCTGGCCATGGTAGCGCTACCTTTCGTTGGTCGCACCCTGCCCCCGATGCGTCCCTGGGGCAAGACGCCGCGTGCGGGAGCCGGCCAGAAGCGCGCTCAGCGCCATTGACGCATCGCGCGTCACCACCGAGGCTCACGCCATGCCGAGCCGTGCCAACTCACGTCCCGCCGAGGCGGGCCCGAACGCCACGTGAACTCCCTCTGGATCCCCGTCTCTCTCACCGCCGCCTTTTTCCAGACCTGGCGGACGGCGCTGCAGCAGAAGCTGCGCGGCCAGCTCTCGGTCGGCGCCGCGGGTTTCACGCGCTACCTCTATGCTATTCCCGCGGGGCTGGTGCTGCTGGGCGTGGCGGAGCTCATCACTGGCCTGCCGCTGCCCGCCCTCAACCCCCGTTTCGTGCTGCTGTGCGCCGCCGGGGGGCTGGGCCAGATCTTTGGCACGGTGCTGCTGATCGCCGCCTTCGGCCACCGCAACTTCGTGGTCGGCACCGCCTATTCCAAGACGGAAAGCATCCAGAGCGGGTTCATCGCCTGGATCACGCTGGGCGAGGCGCTGCGGCCGGGCGCCTGGCTCGGCATCGCGGTCGCGGTGGGCGGCGTGCTGGTGCTCTCGCTCGCCGGCGCGCGGATGCGCCCGCGCGACATCCTCGCCGCCAGCTTCCAGCCGGCGGCGCTGTGCGGGCTCGGCGCCGGCTTCGCCTTCTCCGTCACCTCGGTCCTCATCAAGCTGGCCAATGAGTCGCTCGGACGAGCGCACCCGATTTTCCAGGCCCTCGTGGTCCTGGTCACGACCAACATCCTGCAGACGCTGATGCAGGGGGCGTGGATGGCCTGGCGCGACCGCGAGCAGCTGCTGGCGACGCTGCGGCTGTGGCGGCGGGCCTGGCTGGTCGGCGTGCTCTCCGCCTGCGGCTCGGCCTGCTGGTTCACCGGCTTCGCGCTCGCCCCGGTGGCGCTGGTGCGCACGGTGGGCCAGGTGGAGATGGTCTTCACCCTGGTGTTCAGCCGCTTTTACCTGCGCGAGCGCCCGTCGCGCAGCGACGTGCTGGGCCTGCTGCTGATCGTCGCCGGCGTCACCATCATCCTGTTTCTCGGCACCTGAGTTCCGTGTCGAAGGCTTAACCGCGAGGCGCAGGCAGCGTTCATCGCCGCCTCCCATGTCGCGGGGGCCGGCCACGCTCGGGCCGGTTCGACAACCGAGGAGAAAGCATCATGAAGACGCCGATTCTCGCCCTCGCCGCCAGCCTGCTCGCCACGCCCGCGCTGGCGCTGGCCGCGACCACCTCGCTGCACGGCATCCAGGAGGGAAACCGCGCGACCATGGCACTCAACGCGCTGGAGTCGCAGGGCTATGTGAACTTCTCGCACTTCCGCGCCGACGGGCAGAACTTCGCCGCGAACGTCAAGAAAGGCGGCAAGCTGCTGCACGTCCTGGTGGCGCCGACCACCGGCACCATCAGCGTCCAGTCCTGACCGCGCGTGACGCCGGACGGCGCCGGGGCCCTCAGCTCTGCGCCGCCGGCGACAGCACGATGCAGGCGCTGTAGCCGCGCTGCGCCTCGCAGCCGCGCAGCGCCGCCTCGTGCGACAGCCCGACCAGGCGCGCGCGGTAGAGCACGCCCTGCTTCACGCGGACCTCGCCCACGAAGGTGCGGGCGACGCGCAGCACCGGCGAGTGCGCCTGCGCCAGCGTGGCGGCGCGCGCCGCCTGCGCCGGCTGATCGAAGGCGCCGACCTGGATCGCCCAGGTGCCGGCAAGCGGCGCGGTGGGGGGCAGCGGCATGGTCGAGGCCATCGCCCGCGCAACCAGGTGGAAGCCCGTAGCGGGCCTGGGCCGCCGCGCCTGCGCCGTCATCATCGGCGGCGACGGCGGCTTCGGCAGGTTGTGGGTCGTCACCGGCACCGTCGGGTACGTGCTGCGGCGGTAGTTCACGGGCAGGGCGCTTGCCATCTGCACCGGGTAGCGGCGCTGCGGCGCTTGCGGGACCTGCGCCGGGTAGCGGTTCATTGCGAATTGCTGCGCCGGCGAGACCTGCTGCGGCCGCCCGTAGCCAAGATGCGGCTCGATCGCCGCGACGTATTGGACGGTCTCGTAGGGCAGTGGCTCGCGACGGGTGAGATAGTTGCCGTACCGCCCCGGTCCGGCGTTGTAAGCCGCGAGGAACCCGGGCGAGCCGTAGAGATCGTACATCTCCCGGATGTAGGCGGTGCCCGCCATGATGTTGTCGAGCGGGTTGTAGGGGTCGGAGCCCAGGTGGTTCTGGTTCTCCATCTCGATGTAGGTCTCGGGCATCACCTGCATCAGCCCCATGGCGCCGGAGGCCGAGGTGGTGAGCCGGCCATTGAGATATTCGTGACCGCCGGATTCCTGGTGCATCACGGCGCGGATCCACTGCGCCGGCACGTCGAATCGGGCCGAGGCCTCGCGGATGTAGGGACCCCAGGGATCGTCCGGCGGGCCGGGCGGCGCGTAATTGCCATGGGCGCGGGCGGCGTAGCGAGCGGCAAGCTGCGCCTGGTCGAGGCGCGGGCCGGAGGAGCAGGCAGCGAGCAGCGCCAGCAGGCCGGCACTCATCACCCCCCGCGCGGGAAGGCGGCGCGCAGCACGCAGCACTTTGGATTTCGTGGGATTCGGTGTCTGGCGCGGCATCAACAGCTTTTCCCCTCACCCGTCCGTCCACGACGGACGTATCGGGGTCTAGAAAACCTCGTGGTCGCCCGGCGACACCCCACCGGGCGACCTGGAGAGGTAACTGGACGTCATCGCCTTCGGATAATCTGCGGACCCCGACACCCATCGGGCCCCTAGTGATTATCGTCCAACGACTTAGGATCGGACGCTAAGTGTCTAGATCAAAAAAATGTTTAATGCAAGGCAAACCTGCACGCGGACGCGCGGGCTTTTTCATGGCATAAAAAGTCTCAACAAGACTCCAACGAGGCTCCCTGGAATGCGCCCCGCCCGACTGCCGCGCCCAGCCCTCGCGCTCGCGCTCGCGGCCCCGCTGCTGCCGCTCTCCGCCTGCGCGCCGACCCACACCAACTCCACCTATTCCGCTTATGAGATCGGCCAGCCCGCGCAGGTCGCCTATGGCGTCATCGTCTCCATGCGTCCGGTCGTCGTACAGGCGCAGAACAGCGGCATCGGCGGCCTGGGCGGTGCGGCGGTGGGCGCCACCGCCGGCAGTTTCATCGGCAACAACGACGTGCGCGCCAACATCCTCGGCGCGATCGTGGGCGGCATCGCGGGCGCCGTCGCCGGCAACGCGATCGAGAGCTCGGTGGGCCAGGACCAGGCCGTGGAGTTCATCATCCGCGAGGACAACGGCAACACGGTCTCCGTGGTGCAGACCAACGGCCAGGATTTTCGCGTCGGCGACCGGGTGGTGTTGACCCTTGGCGCGCGGACGCATATCGCCCACGCCAGCTGACCCGCCCGGCGCAAGCCTGCCTCGCGGCGGCGGCTGCGAGTTGCCCTCTATGAACATCATCGACCCCACCGCCACCCAGCCGGCCACCTCGGGCCAGACAACCGTGCTCGACCTCACCCCGGCCGCCAGCCCCGCCGCGCGGCTCCGCCTGGCGATCGGGGACCTGCGCGCCGCCTGGGCCTATCGCCGGCTTGCCGTGACCCTCGCCTGGATCGACATCAGGCTGCGCTATCGCGGCTCGCTGCTGGGCCCGTTCTGGCTCACGCTCTCCACGGCATTGATGGTCGGGTCGATGGGCGCGATCTACGCCACCCTGTTCCACATGACCCTCAGGACATACCTGCCGTTCCTGGCGCTCTCGCTGGTGCTGTGGAACTTCATCTCCGTGCTCATCGGCGAAGCCTGCATGACGTTCACCGCCGCCGAGGCCACGATCCGCGCGCAGCGCCTGCCCTACGCCCTGCACGCCTTGCGCGTGGTGCTGCGCAACCTGTTCGTGCTGGCGCACAACGTCGTCGTCATCGCGGCCGTCTATCTCATCTTCCGCACATGGCCGGGCGCCACCGGGTTGCTGGTGCTGCCGGGCCTGCTGCTCTGGGCGATCGATGCGCTCGCCATTGCCCTGCTGCTTGGCGGCCTTTGCGCCCGGTTCCGCGATATCCCGCCGATCGTCGGCTCGCTCATGCAGATGGCGTTCTTCGTCACCCCGGTGATCTGGCAGCCCCGGCTTCTGGGCAAGGCAAACCTCCTCTGGCTGCTGCCGTTCAACCCGTTCTATTCCCTGCTCGAGGTCGTCCGCGGCCCGCTGCTCGGCACGGCACCGAGCGAAGCGCTCTGGCTCAGCGCCGTGCTGTTCACACTGCTCCTGGTGGTGCTCGCCTTCTGGTTGTTCACGCGCGCGCGGGCGCGCATCGCGTTCTGGCTCTAGCCATGGCCTCGTGCATCGACGTGCAGGGGCTGAGCCTGGAGTTCCCCCTCTATCACGGCCACGCCCGCAGCCTGAAGAAGCGCGTGCTCGCCAGCGTGACCGGCCGGATGGGCGAGGACTCCCGCCATCGCGTGGTGGTGCAGGCGCTGCGCGACGTGAGCTTCTCGCTCCGCTCCGGCGAACGGCTGGGCCTCGTCGGCGGCAACGGCGCGGGCAAGACAACGCTGCTGCGCTCGCTCGCGGGCATCTATGAGCCGGTCGCCGGGCATATTCGCATCGAGGGGTCGGTCAACGCGCTGCTCGACCAGTCGCTCGGCATGAACCCGGAGCTGACCGGACGCGAGAACATCCGCCTGCGCGGCCTGGTCCACGGGCTCGGGCCCGCCGCGATCGCCCGGCTCGAGGAAGACGTGCGCGAATTCGCGGACCTGGGCGACTTCCTCGAGCTGCCGGCGCGCACCTACAGCGCGGGCATGCTCATACGGCTCGCCTTCGCGCTCGCGACCGCGATCCGCCCGCAGGTCCTGCTGATGGACGAATGGCTGCTCGCGGGCGACGCCAACTTCATGGAAAGGGCGCGCGCGCGCGTCGACGACTTGGTGCGCAGCGTCGAGATCATGGTGCTTTCCTCGCACGCGGTCCACATCCTGCGCACCTGGTGCACGCGGATCATCTGGCTCGACCAGGGCCGCATCCGCGCCGACGGCGACGTGACCGAGGTGCTGGAGGCCTATCTCGGCCGCAAGCTGCTGCCGATGACCGCCGCGACCTTCTAGCCGGCGAGACGCGCCGCACCCAGCCTCGGTTCCAGCGGTGCGATCCAGGCGGGGGACAGCAGGCCGGAGCCCCACCAGGGATCGGCGGCGAAGATCGCTCGCAGGGCGGCCTCGGTCTCCGCGCGCACGATCAGCAGCGCCGCGGGCATAGGGTCGAGCGTGCCGCCGAGGACGATCACGCCGCTTGCCTCGAGCTTGTTCATCAGCGCGCGATGTCCGTCCCACTCATCCTGTGCCGAAAGCGGCTCGCCGTGCCGCCAGCCAGCACCGCGCTCGAGCAGCATCGCGAACAGAGGCATGGCGTCCCCCCTCCCGTGGCGCGGCCAGCCTGCCACATCCGCTTCCGCCACGCGGAACCACCAGCGGCCGGCGCGACCAGACCGCCTATAGCTCCCCCGGCAGCGCCGCGTGCGCCGACTGGGCGGCGAGCCGCACCGCGGCGTTGGCCGCGCCATAGCCCTCGTAGCCGCGCCGCTCGCACAGCTCGAAGAACACGCGCTCGCCGACGCGCGCGGTGTAGGCGTGGCGGAATGTTCCGTGATCGTCCTGGTCATAGAGCAGCCGCCCGGCCCGCAGCGCCGCGACAGCCGCCGCGCCGAGCCCGAAGCGCGCCTCGAGGTCGTCGTAGTAGTTGCCGGGAATGGGCAGGAAGCCGCTGGCTCGCTGGCGCTCAGCGAGCAGGTCCGGCACCGCGAGCGCGATGTGCTGCACCCCCGCCCCCGCCGCCGCGGTGACGAAGCGCCCGGTCGCGGTCTCGCGGCTTTCGGAGACATTGAGCGGCAGGCGCAGCGCGCCGTCCGCCGTGCGCATCGCGCGGCTGCGCACGAGCCCGTAGGGATCGGCAAGTTCCACCAGCGGTTCCGCGCGCAACCCGAACAGCGCACGCCAGAACAAGATGAACGTCTCCATCCGCCCGTCCGGAAGTGCCACCGCGACATGGTCGAAACGCACGCCTTCCCCTGTCGGCGACGGGGCGAGGTGGAAATCGTCTTCCCAGTTGCTTCGCCCCGAGGGATCGGGTTGCACGAGATAGACCAGCGTGCCGTCGGGCGCGCGCACGGCGGGGATCGACCGCTCGCCGGGCCCCAGCCGCTCGCGCCAGCGCGGCGCCAGCAGCGCCTCGGCGCGCGCCAGCGTCCGTGCCGCGTCGTCCACCGCGAGCCCGATCGCGCAGACCGATGGCCCGCGCAGGTGGAAATGCTCGGCCGCCATGCTGTCGGGCTCGGCGTTGAGGACGATGTTGGCGTCGCCGCGGCGCCACAGTTCCACCTGCTTCGAGCGGTGCAGCCCCGCGCGGCGGAAGCCGAGCCCGCCCAGCATGGCGCCGAGCGCCGCGCCGCTCGCCGTGTCCACCGCGAACTCGACAAAGGCGATACCGCCGACCGCGGGTGGCGCGGGCAAGGTCGCGAGCCCCGCCTCCGCCGCGAGCAGGCGCAGGCTGCGCAGCCCGTCGATCGCGATGCCGCGGGCGGGGGCGGCGCGGAAATGATCGTTGAACACCTCGAGCGACAGCGGTCCGCGATAACCCGCCGCCAGCACGCGCCGCACGAAAGCACCGATGTCCCAGTCGCCCTGGCCGGGAAAGAGGCGGAAATGCCGCGACCAGGCGAGAGCGTCCATCGCGAGCTGCGGTGCGTCGGCGAGTTGCAGGAACGCGATCTTCTCACCGGGCACCTGCTCCAGCCCGTCGAGCGTGTCGCCGAGCGCCAGGGTATGAAACGAATCCAGAACGAGACCCAGCGCCGGATGATCCGCCTGGCGCACGATCTCCCAGGCCTGGCGCCAGCGGTTGACGTGCCGGCCCCAGGCCAGCGCCTCGTAGCCGAGGGTGATGCCGCGCGGCGCGGCCAGCTCCGCCAGTGCCCGCAGGTCCGCCACCGCGCGCGCCGTATCGCCGATCGCCTGCGGGTGGATGGAGCTGCACACCAGCAGCCGGTCGGCACCCAGCGCCGCCATCACGTCGAATTTGCGCTGCGCGCGGTCGAAGGCGCGGCCGCGCAGCGGTTCCGGCAGCGCCTCGAAGTCACGGAACGGCTGGTAGAGCATGATCCCGAGGCCCAGCCCCGCGGCGATGTCGCGCAGTTCGGCCGGCGTGCCGTCCCAGGTCAGCAGGTCATTCTCGAACAGCTCGATCCCGTCGAAGCCGGCTGCCGCCGCAGCCTCAAGCTTCTCCGGCAGCGTGCCGGACAGAGAGACGGTTGCGATCGAGGTCGGATGGATCACCGGTGGGGTGGAGGATGCGGGGGGCAGATTCGCCATGCGTGCCTCGGGAGGATCGACGCCAATCTAGGACGTTCCCGGGGTGGTTTGGCAGCCCCCGCGCGGGATGCCATGATCTTGACTTCAGTCAACGCGGGCACGCCGCATTCCCTCTAGCGTGCGCTCGCCAACCGGGGGACGAAGCCCCTATGGGAGAGTTGCAATGAATGTCGCCGACGTGATGACACGGGATGTGGTCACCGTGGGGCCGAAAGCCACCATCGCCGAGATCGCCAAGATGATGCTCGACCACCATCTGAGCGGCGTGCCGGTGGTGGACGGAGGCAAGCTCGTCGGCATGGTGAGCGAGCGCGACCTGATGCGCCGCGGCGAGATAGGCACCGCGCAGCCGCAGAGCCGCTGGGCTGCGTTCTTCGCCTCCGAGCAGGAGGCTGCGGCGGAGTTCGTCCACGCCCATGGCCGCACCGCCGCGGATGTGATGACGCGCAAGGTCGTGACGGTCACGTCGAAGACGCCGCTCGCCGCCGTCGCGGACCTTCTGGACCGCCACCGCATCAAGCGCCTGCCGGTGGTGGAGGACGGCAGGCTCGTCGGCATCGTCGCCCGCGCCGACCTGTTGCGGGCACTCGCAGGCGCGCTGGCGAAACCGGCCGCGGTGGCGACCGACGACGCGGCGCTGCGCGACGCGGTGCTCGCCGCACTCCGCTCCCAGCCCTGGGGCCGCATGGCCTCGCGCGGAACGGTGATGGTGGAGAGCGGTACCGTGCATCTCTGGGGCACGGTGATGGACGAGGCGGAGCGGCGCGCCTGCGTCATCGCCGCCGAAGCGGTCCCCGGCGTGAAGGCGGTCGCGGACCACATGACGCTGTGGCATGACATCGATCCCTACAACCGGCCCGGCTGGACCACCGCGCCGCCGCCGGCCTTCTGACCGATCAGCGCCCGAGCGCGGCGGCGAGTTCCGCCGCGTCGCGGATCGGCAGGCCGCAGACGCCGCCAGTGCACAGATAGGCTGCCGCCCCCCCTCCCTGCTGACCATGGGCGAGCTTGCCATGGGCGGGGTGCAGAACCGGCACCTCGCCCGTGGTCGCGCGCAGCACCACGAGGTCCGGTGCCTGTGCCGCGAGGGAAGCGGCCAGTAGCGCCGGCGCCTCGCCCGCGATCACCACCACGCGCCCACGTTCCAGCAGGTCGCCAGCGGCGAGCAGTGTCGGTGCCGCCGCCAGGCTCTCGCCCATGGCGCCGAACGCGGCGAGCAGCGCCTCCGCCCGGCGCGCGAATTCCGCCTCGCCGGTGAGCAGGTGAAGCGTCGCGAGCACCTGCGCCATCATGCCATTGCCGGCGGGCGTCGCGTTGTCCGCCGCCGTGCGCGGACGCAGCAGCGGCACGTCGCCGGCGTCGTTCGCCGTCATGGCGTAACTGTTGCCGTCCCGGAACCAGATGTCGGCCGCCTGAACCAGCGTGCGCGCGCGCACGAGGTATGGTTCCTCGCCCGTCGCCTGGAACAGCAGCAGCGCCGCGCGTGCCATCGCCGCCTGGTCGTCGAGCATGCCTGCCGCCGCGATCCGTCCGCCGTCCTCGCCTGGCATCCAGGCATGCGCGACGCGGCCGCCTTCCTCCGCCATGGCCTCGTCAACACAGCGGAACGTCGCCGCCGCGAGCGCGACCCAGCTCGGCTCGCCGAAAGCGAGCCCGGCGCGGACGAGACCCGCGACGAGCAGCGCGTTCCAGTCGGCGAGCACCTTGCCGTCCCGGGCTGGCCGCACGCGCGCATCGCGAGCCGCAAGCAGCCTCTCGCGGGATGCGGCAAGCCGTGCCTCGTATGCCGCGTCGCCTCGCGGTTCCACGCGGCGCAGGATTGTGTGGCCTTCCCAGTTTCCGGCTCCGGTCACGTCATAGGCCGCGGCGAATTCGCCGGTGCCGTCGCCCAGCACGGCCCGCACCTCGGCCAGCGTCCAGACGTAGAATTTGCCTTCCACGCCTTCGGAATCCGCGTCCTCGGATGCCGCGA
>JAJZUI010000070.1 GCA_021847175.1 Pseudomonadota bacterium | reverse complement strand
GCGCCTTTACCGCGCTGGGCGATGGCGGCCTCGCCGAACGCGCCCGCCGGCTCGACCGCGCCTTCGAGGAGGAGGGGGTGGCCTCCGTGCTGCCCGGCGCGTCCTCGCGCGCCTGGCGCTGCGACCCCGTGCCGCTGCCGCTGACGGCGGCCGAGTTCGCGTTGCTGGAGACAGGCCTCGCCCAGCGCGCGCGCCTGCTCGAGGCGTTCCTCGCCGACCTCTACGGCCCCAGAACCCTGCTCGCCGACGGGCTGCTGCCGCCGGCACTCGCCTTCGCCAACCCTGGCTTCCTGCGCGTGGCACCCTTGCCCGGCCAGGGCACGCTGCACCTCTACGCCGCCGACCTCGTGCGCGGCCCGGACGGTGCCTGGCGCGTGCTCGCGGACCGCACCGCCGCTCCCGCCGGGCTCGGCCAGGCGCGGGAGAACCGCCGCCTGCTCGGCCGCGTGCTGCCGGAGGCGTTCCGGCCGGTGCAGGTGCGCCCGCTGCGCCCCTTCTTCGACCTCTGGCAGGAGGCGCTGCGCGCGCTCGCACCCTCGGGCACCGCCAACCCCTCCGTCGCCGTGCTCACCCCGGGCACCGCGAGCCCGCTCTGGTTCGAGCACATGTATCTCGCGCGGGAGCTCTCCTGCGCGTTGGTTGAGGGCGGAGATCTCACGGTGGGCGGCGGCGCGGTGTTCCTCAAGTCGCTGCGCGGGCTCCAGCGCATCGACGTGCTGCTGCGCCGCATGGACGGGCGCATGATCGACCCGCTGGAACTGGAGGCCGGCTCGCTGATCGGCACGCCCGGGCTCATGGACGCGGCGCGTGCGGGTTCGGTGCATATTGCCAACGATCCAGGCTCCGGGGCGGCGGAGGCGCCGGCGCTCGCCACCTTCCTGCCGGCGCTGGCGCTGCGCCTCCTCGGCGAGACCCTGGCACTCGCCAGCGTGCCGACGCTGTGGCTCGGCGACGCGCGCGCACGTGCCCTCGTCGTGGCGGAGCCGGAAGCCTGGCTGCTCCGCCCGGCGACGGACGGCGCCGCTCCCGCCCAGGCGCTGGCGACCGTGCCGGAGACGGAACGAACGGCACTGCTCGCACGTGTGCAAGACGAGCCATGGGCCTGGGCCGCGACCCGCGCGCTGCCGCCCTCGACCGCCCCTTGCGTCACCGCCGAGGGGCTGCAGCCGCGCCCGGTGGTGCTGCGCCTCTTCCTGGTGCGGGCGGAGGGGCGGTGGCAGGCGATGCCGGGGGGCTTCGCGCGCGTGCTTGATCCCGTCCAGGCGCTCGCCGGCAGCCTTCCGGCCGTGGGGCAGGCCAAGGATGTCTGGGTGTTCGCGGAGGACCGCGGCGACATCGTGGGCCCCGCCGCTGCCCCGGTGACACGCCTTGCCATCCGCCGCCCAAGCGGCGACCTACCCAGCCGCGCGGCGGACAATCTGTTCTGGCTCGGCCGCATGGTGGAACGGCTGGAGCGCGCCGCCCGGCTCGGGCGCGCCGTGCTCGCCCGCCTCTCGCGCGGCACCTTCGTGCTGCCGCGCGAGGGCGTGGAACTCGCCGTGCTGCTGCGCTGCCTGGTGGAGGCGGGCGTGATATCGGCGGAACAGGCCACGGTCTCGATGCTTGGCGAGGCGCTGCTCGGCGCGGCGCAGGAGGGCGGCGCGCTGCCGGCCCTGTTCGCCGAGGTGGCGCGCCTTACCGACAGTGTCCGCGACCGACTTACCGGCGACATGTACGCCACCTTTACCCAGGCCCTGCGCACCGCGCGCGCCGAGGCCGCCTCCGCGCGCCGCAGCCTCGACGAACTGGCGCACGCGCTGGTCGCGGTCCTGCGCTTCTCCACCGCGGTCGCCGGCGTCGCGGCCGAGAACATGGTCCGGGGCGGCGGCTGGATCTTCCTTGAACTCGGCCGCCGGCTGGAGCGCGCGCACGCCGTTGCGGCCGAAATCGGCTTCGCGCTCGACCTGTCGCCGCCGCACATCGAGGCCGGACTCAGACTGGTGCTCGAACTCTGCGATTCCGCCATCACCTACCGCGCGCGCTATTTCGACGTCGTGCAGCCCGCTCCCGTGCTGGACCTGGTGCTCGCCGACCAGGGCAACCCGCGCGGCTTCGCCTTCCAGTGCGCTGCGATGCACGCACTGCTCGACGAATTAGCCGGCGAATCCGGCGCACGCGAGGCGATGGCGGGTGCCGTTGCGGGTATGCTGGCGCAGGCCGAGGCGCTGGTCGGCCGCGTCGCCGCCGCGCCGGACGAGGCGGCCGCCGCCGCCGCGGCGGCGCCAGAACTGGTGGCGATCGCGGGTTCCGTCGCGGAACTCTCCGACCGCATCACGCGCCGTTACTTTGCGCTGCTGCCGCTGGTGCGCACCGTGGGCCTTTCCACCGAGCCCGCGACGCTGCGCGGTGCCGCATGAAATACCGGCTGCGGCACACGACCGAATACGCCTATGCGACGCCGGTCGACCTCGCGAGCCACCTGCTGCACCTCGCGCCGCGCACGTTGCCCTGGCAGGCGGTAGCGGAGGCGCGCATCACGGCGATGCCCGAGCCGAGCCGCACGGTGCGTGCGCGCGACCATTTCGGTAACGAAGCAACATGGCTGTTCCTCGACCAGCCGCACGAGCGTTTCACCGTGGCGCTCGAGGCCCTGGTCGAGGTCGCCGCCCCGCGCCCGCCAGAGGACGCCGCGACCCCGGCCTGGGAGGAGGTCGCTCGCCTCGCCGCCCTGGGCGGCCCGAACGCCGAGGACGCGGAGTTCCTCTTCCCGAGCCCGCTGGTCACGGCGGAGCCGGCGGCCCGCGCCTATGCCGCGAACTGCTTCACCCCCGGCCTTCCCGTGCTTGGGTGCCTGCGCGAACTCACGCGACGCATCCGCAACGAATTCGCCTTCCGCCCCGGCGTCACCGACGTCAGCACCCCGGTCGCCAAGGTGCTGGCGCGGAAGGAAGGCGTCTGCCAGGACTTCACGCATCTCATGATCGCGGCCATGCGCGGCTTCGGCCTGCCAGCGCGCTACGTCTCGGGATACCTGCGCACCCGCCCGCCGCCCGGCCAGCCGCGAAGGCGCGGCGCCGACCAGTCCCACGCCTGGGTCGGCGCCTGGCTTGGTCCGCAGCATGGCTGGATCGGCCTCGATCCCACCAACGACCTCGTTGTCGCGGACGAGCACGTTGTGCTCGCCTGGGGCCGCGACTACGGCGACATCAGCCCGATCCGCGGCGTGCTGCTCGGCGGCGGCCAGCACAGCGTGCGCGTCGGCGTGGATCTCGACGCTATCTGACGCGGGCAGCGCCGAGGCGCTTCAGCCGATCCCGTCGACCGCGACAGCGTTCGTGCTCGCGATACGCTGGCGCAGCGCCTTGAGCGGTGCGTAGTCAGGGTCTGCCATGAAGGCGCGGATCGCGGCGCGGTCGGGGAAGCGGAACAGCACCAGGCGATGCGGCCGCCATTCGCCCTCAAGCACCTCGTGCTCGCCGCCGCGCACAAGATACTCGCCACCGTGCCGCGCGATCAGCGCCGGCACGCGGCTCTTGTAGGCTTCGTAGGCGGTGCTGTCGCGCAGATCGACATCGACGATCAGGTAGGCGGGCACGCTGGCCTCCTCGCGGCATCGCTAGGGAATGGGCGCGCCGACGGAGGTCGCGGTGGCGCACAGCGCCGCCCAGGTCTGCGCCTGCAGCGGCACGCCGTGCGCGAGCCGGTGGGTGCGTGTCATCGCCTCCTTCTCGCCCGGCACCAGCACCTTCTCGCCGGCATGCTGCGGGCGGGAGGCATGCACATAGGCCGCATAGGCGTGCGCCTCGGCGACGAAATCCTTCGCGGCGAAGGCCGCGGGATCGATGTAGATCGCCAGCATGCCGTTGCCGATCTGCCCGCGCTTGCCGCCCGGGATCGGGCCCGAGGTGCCGCCACCGGTCAGCACGCCGCCCAGGATCTCGCACATGAAGGCGAGGCCCGAGCCCTTGTGCTCGCCGAAGGCCCGCAACGCTCCCGTTCCGCCGCCGGCATTGCGCGGCCCGCCCGGCGTGAGCGGGCCATAGAGCACCTGGGGATCGCCGGAGACGCTGCCGTCCGGCGCGACCAGCGCATCGCCCGGCACCGGCTTGCCGCCGTTGGAGGCGACCAGCACCTTGCCCTCCGCGACCAGGGACGTCGCCATGTCGAGCAGCAGCATCGGCTGCTCGCCCGTGGTGGGGATGCCGATGCAGACCGGGTTGGTGGAAAAGCGCCGGTCGACGCCGCCATAGGGTGCTACCAGCTCGCCCTTCTCGACGTTGACGAAGTGAATCGAGATCAGCCCCGCCTCGGCCGCGCGCTCGGCCCAGTCGCCGATGCGCCCGATATGCCCGGCATGGCGCAGCGCGATGGCGGCGAGCCCGCCCTTGCGCGCCTTGGCGATGCCGAGATCCACCGCCTGCGGTGCGATCGTCTGGCCGAAGCCGTAATGGCCCTCCACCACCGCATGGGTCGGGCTCTCGGCGACGATGGTGATCGTCTGCCCGCCCAGCACCAGCCCTTCCTTGTACTGCTGCACATAGCGCGGTGTGCGGATCACGCCGTGGCTGTCATGCCCCGTGAGGTTGGCGGAAACGAGGTAGCGGGCGATGCGCGCCGCCTCCTCGCTCTCCACCCCGGCGTGGCGGAAGATCGAGCCGATGAACGATGTGAGCGTGTCGGCCGCGATGACGTGTTCGTCGCCGTCCACGATCAAATGACCCGCCCGGTCTCGTCGTCGATCAGGTGCATCTGGTTGAGGTCGGCAGCAAGTGCCAGTGTTTCGCCGGGGCGGGCCTGCACCGCCGGGTCGATGCGCGCGCAGACCGGCACGCCGTCGGTGAAGAAATGCACCATCGTCTCCATGCCCATCGGCTCGACGACGTCCACATTGGCTTGGATCCGTACGACGCCGGGCTTCTCGTCGCTGCGCGTCTCGGTGAGGTGCTCGGGGCGCAGGCCGAAGGTGAGCCTGCGTCCCTTGGCCTTGCCGTAGCGATCGAGCCTGGCTGGCGGTATCGGCAGCTTCTCCCCGGTGGCGAGCCGGATCTTGAGCCCGCCATCGTCCACCAGTTCCGCCGGCAGGAAGTTCATCGCCGGCGAGCCGATGAAACCCGCGACGAAGCGCGTCGCCGGATTGTGGTAAAGTTCCTGCGGTGGGCCCACCTGCTCGATCACGCCGTGGTTCATCACCACCACGCGGTCGGCGAGCGTCATCGCCTCCACCTGATCGTGGGTGACGTAGACGGTGGTGGTTCGTACCGTCTGATGCACCTTCTTGATCTCAGTGCGCATCTGCACGCGCAGCTTGGCGTCGAGGTTGGACAGCGGCTCGTCGAACAGGAAGACCTTGGGGTTGCGCACGATGGCGCGACCCATGGCGACGCGCTGGCGCTGCCCGCCGGAGAGCGCCTTGGGCTTGCGGTCGAGCAGCATTGCGATGTCGAGGATGCGCGCCGCCTCGTCCACCCGGCGCTTGATCTCATCCTTCGGGAATTTTCGAAGCTTGAGACCGAAAGCCATGTTCTCGAACACGCTCATGTGCGGGTAGAGCGCGTAGTTCTGGAACACCATGGCGATGTCGCGATCGCGCGGCGGCACATCGTTGACCACGTCGCCGCCGATCCAGATCTCGCCCGCGGTGATCTCCTCCAGCCCCGCGATCATGCGCAGCGTCGTGGACTTGCCGCAGCCGGAGGGGCCGACCAGCACCACGAATTCCTCGTCGGCGATCTCGAGGTCGATGCCCTTCACGGCCTGCACGCCGCCCTCGTAGGACTTGACCACCTTGCGGATCGAAACTTGAGACATCTTGGCGTCTATCCCTTGCCCAGTGCTTAGCCTTCGGTTGCGTGCTTAGCCTTTGGTTGCGCCCGCGGTAAGGCCGGCGATGTAGTAGTCCATGAGGAACGCATAGATCAGAATTGGCGGGGCGGAGGCAAGGATGTTGGCCGCCATGATGTGCCCCCAGTCGAGCACGTCGCCGTGGATCAGGGTGCTCACGATGCCGGCGGTCAGCACCATCTGCTTGGAGGTGAACAGGAACGCGAGCGGATAAAGAAAGTCGCCCCAGCAGACGGTGAAGGCGAAGATGGTCGCGGCGATGATCCCCGGCATGGCGACGGGGATGAAGATCTTCCACAGCATCTGCAGGTGCGAGGCGCCGTCGATCATCGCCGCCTCGTCCAGTTCCTTCGGGATGGAACCGAAATAGCCGATCAGGATCCAGGTGCAGAACGGCACGGAGAGCGTCGGCCAGACGAAGGCGAGGGCCCACGTATTGTTGATCAGGTGCAGGTTCGCGAGTTCCTTGAACAGCGGAATGAACAGCAGCGATTCCGGCACGAGGTAGGTGAGGAACACGCCGGTCGCGAACATCTGGCTGCCGAAGAAGCGCATGCGCGCGAGCGCATAGGCCGCCAGCACCGAGATCACCATGGTGACGCACACCACGACGATGGTCAGCTTCACGCTGTTTAAGAAGAAGATTTGGAACTGCGGGTTGTGGATGATGGAGGTGTAGTTGCCGAAGAAGAGATGCTGGGTGAACCAGGGATCCGTGCCCGCCCCGATCTCCTGCGAGGTCTTGAGCGAGGTCACAAGCTCGAAATAAGGCGGGATCAGGAAGCCGACGGCGAAGATTGCCAGCGCAATATAGCTGGTCCACAGCGCCCAGCGGCGCTCGCGCGCGATGCTGGGCCTGCGTCCGCGCCGTGGCGCCGCGGCCCCGGCGGCAAGGGTCGCGCTACTCATGTCAGATGGCCTCCCGGGTGCGGCGCGTGACGCCACGCAGGATGAAGATGGCGAAGACCGCCAGGATCGGGAACATGAACAGGCTCACCGCCGAGCCCATCGGGATGTTGCCCGAGTTGATGCCCACCTGGAACGCGTAGGTCGCGAACACATGCGTCGTGTTGGCCGGCGCGCCGGCCGTCAGGATCTGGACAATGTCGAAATTGGCGAAGGTGACGATCAGGCTGAACAGCGTGGTGATGCTGATGATGTTCTTCAGCATCGGGAACGAGATGAAGCGGATCTTCTGCCAGCCCGTGGCGCCGTCGATCGCCGCCGCCTCGTAAAGCTGGTCAGGCACCGATTTCAGCGTCGCGAGATACATGATCATGAAGAACGGAGTGCCGAACCACACGTTGACCATGATGATCCAGAACCGCGCCCATGCCGTGCTCGAGAGAAACGCGATCGGGTGTATGCCAACCTGTTGCAGCAGCCAGTTCACCGCCGAGTAGCTGCCCTCGATCATCCACCACCAGCCCAGCGTGGACAGCGCCGGCGGGATCACCCAGGGCAACAGCAGCACGCCACGCCAGAGCTTCTGGTCGGGCCCGGTAATGTTGTGCATCACGTGGGCGAGGATGAATCCGATCAACGCCTTGAGGAACACGGCGGTGATCGCGAACAGGCAGCTCTGGAAGATGACGAGGTGGAATGTGTTGCTGGACAGCAGGTACTGGTAGTTGAACAGGCCGATGAACCGGGTCATGTCGCGGTTCAGCGTCGACAGGTAGATCGAATAGAAGAACGGATAGACGACGAAGCCCGCGAGCAGAGCGAACAGCGGCACGCACATCAGCAGCGCAGTCGTCGACCGGCGCCGGGCCATCCGGTGCAGGGCGCTGCCGTGTGCCCTCGGGCGAGGCGCGGAATAGCCCGCAATCGGAACGTCCGTCGTGCCTTCGGCCATCGAGATGAAATCCTCTTTCGCGGTCAATGGCAGTGCAGCAGGCGGACCGGGGGCGGCAAGCCGTCCCCGGTCCCGAGCGTCAAGTGGTCACATATTGATGTAGCCGTTGATCTCGTGCTCGGCCCAGTTGAGCACGCTGTCCAGGCTCTCCTTGTTCTTGACCAGCTTCGCGACCATCACGTTGAAGGTCGCGTTGCTGTAGAGCTGGGTCCCGATACGGCCCGGCGCGGGCGCCGCCGCCATCGCGGATTGCGCGTCATGCCACGGCCGGATCGGGTAATTGTAGATCGTGCCGACCGGCGGCTTCTCGGTCTCCCAGATCTTGAAGTCGTGCATGCTGAGCAGCGGCGGAATGTCGTAGCCCGCCGACGCGTCGCACAGCTTCTCAACCTGCGGGCGCTGCTGCAGCCACGTGAGCAGCTCCTTCGCCGCCGCCTTGTTCGGGCTGAACTTCCAGATGCCCCACAGGTATGGCTGGTAGGGGATGAACCGCCCCTTCGGCCCGATGGGGCTGGGGAAGGTCCAGCAATCCTCGGCAACCTTCATGGCGTCGCGCCGCGCCACCCACCAGGCGGAGGGCGGGTTGAAGATCAGCGCCGACTTGCCGGAGATCAGCGCCTTGTTGTTGGAGGCGTCGTCGTAGGACCACGTGTCCGCCGGCAGATGCGGGGCGAGCTGCTGCATGTAGTCCAGCACCTGCTTCATCGCGTCGGACTTGACCTGGATGTTGCCCTTCTCGTCCACAAGCTCCGCGCCGTAGGCACGCAGCAGGGAGCCGGTCCAGTCAACGCTGTCCGTGGTCTGCCCGAGACCAAGGCCGAAGGGCACGCCGGCCTTCTTCGCCGCCGGCGCCAGCTTCAGCATCTCGTCATAGGTCCAGGCGGTCGCGGTCGAAGCGTTCCCGGGCTTGTTCGGGTACCACTTCTCGACATCGACACCCTCGCTCTTGAAAAAGCTCATGCGCACGCAGGAAGGCTTGTATTGCGAGCCGACGCTGGTCGGCACCGCCATCCAGTGGCCGTTCACCTTGCCGGCATACGTCGCCACCCCGTCCATCGCGCCGTACTGCTTGATCAGCCCGTCCACGATGTCGTCGACCGGGGTGAGGTGCTGGTAATAATGCTGCACGTCCCAGGTGAGGAACGCCATCACGTCGTGGCCGGTGCCTGAGAGCGCTTCGGCGGCCTGCGTCAGCGGCAGCTTGCTGTTGGCGGCGCCGGAGCTCAGCAGGTCGAGCGTGACCTCGACATGGTTCTGCTTGCCCCAGTCGGTCACCATCGTGCGCATCACCGGGTTCGCGGCCGGCACCCAATGGTCCCAGAACCCGAGCTTGAGTGTTCCGGCCGCGTTCGCGGTCTGCACATGCACGAGCGGCAGTGCGGAGGCTGCGGCCCCCGCCTTCAGCACGCCGCGGCGTGACAGGCCGAATTTTGAGTGTTTTTTCGCCATGGGCCCCTCCCTGTGAAGCGCCGTGCCGTTCCGTCAGGGACGGTGCCGTGCGCTGTGTGAAACCTGGACGTGCGCCTTGTCTCCCGCGCTTAGATTGAAGCCTACGCACAAACCTCCGTCCGATGCAAATTCATGGGAGCGCTACCATCCCAGCGTCCGCTCGCAGGCGTTCTTCACCGCGCGCCAGCGCCGCCTCCACCTCCAGCATGTGGCCGAAGAAAGCTGCCTCGTCGAACCACCGCGCGCATTGCATTGGAGCCATAGCGCGCGCCCGGGATCGGCCCGTCGGCGGGAAATGTCGCCTGCGGCATCGGTCCTTCTCCTTCGTCGCGGTCAGATTACGTCGAGCAGCGCCCGAGCCTTCACCCCGACATCCGCGGCCGTGTCACCCGGGCGGTAGAGCGCCGAGCCGATGCCGAACCCCGCGGCCCCGGCGCCGCGCCAGGCCGGAATCGTGGTGGCGTCCATGCCGCCCACCGGCAGCACCATCGTCCCCGGCGGCAACACCGCGCGCAGCGCCCGCAGCACGGCGGGGGAAGCGGCCTCGGCCGGAAACAGCTTCAACGCGTCCGCTCCGGCGTCGAGCATGGAGAAAGCTTCAGCGGGCGTGAAGAAACCGGGCATGGCGATGAGGCCGCGCGTCTTCGCGGCGCGCACCACCGTGGCGTCCGCGTGTGGCATGACGATCAGCCTCCCGCCCACGGCGGCGATCTCGGCGACCTCCTCCGCGCGGCGTACCGTGCCCGCGCCGATCAGCAGCCGCTCGCCGAAGCGGCGGGCGAGGCGCGCGATGCTGTCGATCGGGTCCGGCGAGTTGAGCGGCACCTCGACGATGGCGATGCCCGCGCCCTCCAGCGCCGTCGCGATCTCCTCCGCCTCGTCCGGCCGCACGCCGCGCAGGATGGCGACCAGCGGGCAGCGGCCAAGGGTCGCGGCGAGGTTCAGCGCCATGCGCGTTCTCCGATGCGCGCGAGCCCCCGCGCGGCGGCCTCGGGGGATGCCACGGCCGCACTCCCACCCCGTGCCGCGATGGCGCGGGCATAGAGCGCCGCCAATTCCGGATTGGCAACGATCGTCACGTGCGCGCGCGCCGGCATCGCCGCCCCGATCTCGTGGCCGACCAGCAGGCCCGAGAGATAGGAAGCACTCGCCTCGTCCGCGAGCGCGCCCGCGAGCCCCAGCGTGCGCACGCCGAACAGGTGGTGCAGCAGGTGCCCGGGCTCGCCGGCGCGCGCAAGGCCGCGGTCGAAGGCGGCGAGGTCGGTCGGCCCATCCTTCATCATCCGCCCGAGGATGGTCGCCGAGCGCAGCGCCGCGAAGGCCTCGCCGGAGAAATAGGTCTCGAACGCCGCGATGCGCCCGGCCTCGACGCGCGCCCATTTGCTGTGGCTGCCGGGCAGGCAGGCGATCCCATCCGCGAGGTCAAGGCCCGCGATCTGCGTCTCCTCCCCGCGCATCACCTCCGGAACATTCTGCCGGTCGCGCGCCGAGAGCCCTGGCACCAGCCGGACCTCGGCACCCTCGAACGGGACCGGCACAAGCGCCGTGGCAAGCTCCGCGATGCCGGCAGGGCAGGGGAGGTAGGGCGCTTCCAGCCAGCCTTGCCGGCTGCCCACCATGCCCGCGAGCAGCACGCGCCGCTCGCCCCCCTCCAGCCAGTCGCTGCATTGCTCGCGCAGCACCGCGGCGAAGTCGCCGCCGGAGACGGAGAGGATGCCGCGCGGCGCGGCACGCGCGCCGAGCACCGCGCCATCCGCGCCGAACCGCCAGGCGCGGAACGAGGTGGTGCCCCAATCCACCCCGATCACGGGGCTACGCCTTCGTTCCGAGCACCTTTGCGGTCGCGCCGGAGAGCGAACCGAGCTTCTCGCCGGCCGCGACCTTGGCCTGGGTCGCGAGTCCCTTCTCCTGGCGCGAGATCGCCTCGCGCGCCTCGGCCTCTGCCTCCGCCGGCGGCAGCACCAGCACGCCGCTCTCGTCGCACAGCACCGCGTCGCCTGGCATCACCACCACGCCGCCGATCGAGACCGGCTGGTTGAGACGCCCGCCGAGGTCGTAGAGTCGCGTGGTGATCGGCGACATGCCGCGGCACCACATCGGAAAATCCGAGGCCTCGATCTCCTCGATGTCCGTGCACGGCCCGTCCACCACGCCCGCGACCGCCCCCGCGGCCTTGGCGGCGATGGTGACACCGCCGCCCCAGCACGCATGCCGGTCGTCGCCAAGCCGGTCCACCACCAGGATGTCGCCCGGCCGCAGCAGCCCGAGCGCATGGTGCAGCAGGGTCGAATCCGGCCCCGGGATCGCGACCGTGACCGCGGTGCCGGCGACGCGCCGGCGCAGGAGCGGCGCGATGCGCCGGTCGCAGAACCCCCAGTGGCGCCAGTGGCCCACCGTCGCGGTCTCGGTCTTCCTGAGCAGCGCAATGACCTCCGCCGAGATCTTTGCCGGCATCGGTCCGATATCGTAACGGGGCACCTGTCTCTCCTATGCGTCGAGCGTCTCGAGCGGGCGCTCGGGGTGAACGAACAGCCACAGCACGGCGCCGAGCAGGCCCGCGAGCGTCACCAGCGTGATCGCGCCCCTCCAGCCGCCGAGCTGCTCGACCAGGATGGCGGTGAGCGTCGGCCCGACGAAGCCCGAGGCGTTGCCGAGGAAATTGGTCCAGCCGCTGACGATGCCGGTGGCGCCGCGTCCGAGATCCTGGCAGGCGGACCAGATCGAGACCTGCACCAGCCCGATCGCGCCGAGGGAGACGCAGAGCAGCGTCATCATCAGCGGAATGCTCGGCGTGCGCGAGGCGGCGATCAGCGCCGCGGCGCTGACGATGAAGCCGCCGATCGCGAACGGCACCCGCGCCGCCCACACGGATCCGGTCCGGCGCAGCACCATGTCCGAGAGCCGCCCGGTCACGAACACCATGATGAACAGCGCCACCCACGGCAGCGACGCGCCATAGCCCAGCGAGGCCAGCTTGAAATGCCGAACCTGCACGAGATAGGTCGGCAGCCAGGCGGTGAAGAAGCTCTGGATCAGGATCAGGCAGAAATACTGCAGCCCGATCGCCCAGAACCGGACGTTGCCGAGGCTGCGCACGAAGGCGCCGCGCGCCGGCCGCGGCTCCGCCGTCTGTCCCGCCGCGATCAGCGCCGCCTCGGCCGCGGACACGCGCGGATGTGTGTCCGGGTCGTCGCGGAAGCTGTTCCACCAGACGAAGCCCAGCAGCAGCCCCAGCAGCCCGCACAGATAGAACGCCGCACGCCAGCCAAACGCCGCGATGATCGCGACCGTCAGCGGTGCCGCGACGATCGGGCCGAGATAGAGCCCGCCGAGCAGCACCGAGTTGGCGCCGCTGCGCTCCTGCCTGGGGAACCAGCGCTTGAGGGCGAGGATGGAGGCCGGCCAGTCCGCCGCCTGCCCGGCGCCGAGCAGCATGCGGATGCCGACGAAGGACGTGATGGAAAACCCGAGCGGCGTCGCGGCCGTCAGCAGCGACCACAGCGCGTTGGCCCAGTACAGCGCGCGCCGCGGCCCGATGCGTTCGGCGAGCCACCCCGCCGGCACCTGCAGGAACGCGTAGGTCCAGGAGAAGCTGGTGAGGATCAGCGACATCTGCACCAGGCTGAACCCGTATTCCTTCTGGATCGTCGGCGCCGCCACCACGATCACGGTGCGGTCGAGCGACATCACGAAGGTGATCGGCAGGATCACCCCGATCGCGAGCGCCCACCGGAACCGTCCGGCGCTGGCCTGGGAAAGCGAGGATGCGGACATCGTGGCCTCCTGATGCGATGGCCCGGTACCGGAACGGCGGGGCCATGTGACGCCAAGCTCAGCCTGATCCGTCATCGCAGCGCATGGCGCGGCAGCCTGGCAAGCCCTGGCGCTGCATGGGAGGTGCCCGGCCCCCGGGCGCGATGCCGGTCGCCTCGGGATCGGCACCCGGTTCCTGGCACTCGTAGAGCAGCGCGTGCGCGCCGAGCCCGATCCGCATCCCCGGCAGCAGCCGCGTCGGCGCGGCGATCCGCTGCCCGTCCACGAACGTGCCGTTGGTCGAGGCGAGGTCGGTCACCACGGCGTGGCCGTCGGCGACATGGATCTGGCAATGCCGCCGGGAGACCTCGCGACCGTCGAGCAGCAGCCCGC
Source organism: Pseudomonadota bacterium (assembly GCA_021847175.1). Taxonomy (GTDB): domain Bacteria; phylum Pseudomonadota; class Alphaproteobacteria; order Acetobacterales; family Acetobacteraceae; genus JAJXXT01. The sequence continues at coordinate 3,480 of JAJZUI010000070.1, read as the reverse complement.
AGGGCGGCTGACGCCCGATCACGAAGGGCATGCTGTCGAGCGCCACGCGGCGTTCGGCGCGGCCCGGCGAGGACACCACCAGCACATGCATGGCCTGCGGCGGCGCCTGGCCGAGGAGGGTGCGCTCGGCATCCCCGGCGCGCGGCGGGGTTCCCTCCGCCGCCGGCCCGGCGGGCGCGGGCGGCGGCTCGCCGGGCAGCAGCACGCGCAGCACCCGCACCGGGCGCGCGACGTCCCTGAGCGCGTGCTCGCCCAGGTCGTCGAACCCGAGCGGCAGCTTGCCGGCCGAATCCTCGTGGACCCTGGCCGAGACGCAGATGCCCGCTGGCGGCGCGAGCGGCACGATCCTGGCCGCGACGATCACGCCGTCGCCGAGCAGGTCGCCGCCCGCGACCACCGCCTCGCCCTGGTGCACGCCGATGCGCAGCACCACGCCGTCCTCCGCCGCCGCGGCGCGGTTGCGCGCGGCAAGCTCCGTCTGGATGCCGACCGCCGCGCGCAGCGCCAGCACCGCGCTCGGGAACTCGGCCAGGATGCCGCGGCCCATCACCTTGAAGATGCGGCCGCGATGCAGCGCGATGGCGGGGTCGATGACGCCGCGCCGCGCCTGTTCCAGCCGGGCGGGCATGCCGGCCTCCTCGCGCTCGCGCGGGCGCGAGAACCCGGCCATGGCGGCGGCAAGGATCGCAACCAGCTTGCGCTCCGGCTCTTCGCTCACACGCGCGCCCTCCACCCCGGTCCAACATGCGGCGGCCGGAACGATAGGACGGACATCACCGCGTCACAACGGCCGCGCTGGGCGGGCCGGTCCATGCGCGCGGGTCCTGCCTTGTTACGTCATGATAACGGCGCGGCGTGCCGGCCGGGGCGGCTCCCCGGCCTCACAGGATCGTCTGGCTGCGCAGGTCCTTTGGCGCCTTCGTCAGCACCTCCGCCACCTCGCCCACCACCACCGTGTCGTCGTGGCGGAAGCCGCCGAGCCCGAAGACGTAGAGCCCGGGTTCCGCGGAATAGACCTCGCCGGCGAGCAGCGGGCGGTTGTTGAACGCCATGTCCTCGGGGAACTCGTGGCCGAGCACGCCGATGCCGTGGCCGGTGCGGTGCAGGATGTACTCGCCGAGGCCCGCGCGCTCGATCACCGCCTGCGCCGCGGCGTCGATGCCGCTCACCGGCCGCCCCGCGACCGCCGCGGCGGCGGCTGCCTCGTTCGCCGCCGTCGCGGTCTCGAACAGGCGCTGCTGTTCCGGCGTGGGCTTGCCGCAGAACCAGGTGCGCTCGTTCTCCACCACCAACCCGTTCACGCGCGGGATGACGATGTTCACCATGCCGTGCCCGTCCTCGATGCGCGCGCCGGCCTGCTTGCCGTCGCCGTGGGGTGCCGCGGAGGCGGGGCCGGAGAGCGTCCAGCAGCGCATGATCTCCAGATGCTCGCCGGGGAAGCGGCGCCCGCCTTCCTCGGCCATCAGGGCGGCCATCGCCATGTCCATCTCCATCACCATGCGCCCGGGGCGGATCGCCTCGCGATAGCGGTCCTGCACCCAGTCCGAGAGCGCGGCGATCTCGCGCATCAGCGCCAGTTCCTCGGCGCATTTCACCCAGCGCAGCGCGCGCATCTCCGCCAGCACCGGCTCCAGCCTCGCCTTGGGCAGCAGCGCCACCGCCTTTCCCAGCGGCCCGCCCGCGGCCTCGGCACCGATGCGCGCCGCCGCGAGCCCCGCGCCGCGCAGCTTCTCCGCCACCAGTTCCGGCCATTGCGCGGCCAGCGGCAGCCGCGCACCGGTGCGCGGGTGCTCGGCGTAGAAGCCCGCGTCCGAGACCCACAGCCGCTGGTCGCGCGCCGCGTAGCGCCAGTGGTTGGTGGAAAGCTCGCACAGCACCACGAAGGGTTCGCCCTCGCGCGGCACGACGCACACCACCGGGCGCTCCCAGGTCTGCACGTCCGTCGCGAAATTGGTCGCGAACTGGAAGAAGTCGGCGGAGGTGAAGGCGAGCGCGTCCAGCCCCTCCCGGTCCATCAGCCGCCGCATCAGGTCGAGCCGGTGCTGGCGGGTCGCGTTGCCGAGATAGGCCATGGCGGCTGCTCCTATTGTTGTGCGATCAGCATCATCGCCGGCAGTGCGAGATGGGCGACCAGGCGCGCGACTGCCTCGTCCGATGGCTTGTACCACCCGGCCTCGTGCAGCAGGTTGAGCGTGCCGAGCGTCTGCCCCTTCCAGCGGACCGGGACGTTGAGCACGCTCTCGCAGCCGAGCGAGCGGATCAGCTCGTGGTCGTAGAAGACCGTTTTGATGTCGTCATAGTTGTGGCCGATGTAGATCTCCCCGCCCTGGATCACGCGCTGCATCCAGGGCGCGTCGGTCACCGGCTTGCGCCCGCCCACGGGGTAGGCCTGTGGCTGGTTCGTGTAGAAGCGCTCGCTCTGCCTGAGGCCCGGGTGGTGGATCAGGATGGTGAACAGCTTGTGGCCGATGCACGCCCCCATCGCGGCATCGACGGCGCGGAAGGTCGCGAGCGGCTGGTCGGCCTCGGCATGGGCGCGGATGATCGCGGCGAGATGCGGCGCGGGAGACGGCGCGGGGGCTGGGCGGTTCATCGGATCTCCTTGGGGATGGCGCGCGGGCGTTCCGCCAGGATGCCGGCGGGGCGCACGTGCAGGATCAGGATCAGCGCGAGCGCGATCATGCCCTGGCGCAGCGCCGCCGCCTGCACGGCGGAGAGCGCGGGCAGCGCGTCGGCGGCGAAGCGCGTGCCTTCCGTGAGCGCGGTGACCAGCACGGCCCCGAGCAGCGCGCCCCAGGTGCCGCCAGGCCCGCCGGCGGAGAGCGCCAGCACGACCGTGAGCGTGAGCAGGACCGCGAAATTATCCGGCGACACGAAGCCCTCCAGCGCGGCCCCGAGTGCGCCCGCCAGTCCCACCAGCGCGCTGCCGGCCGCGAAGGCGCGCACCTTGAAGCCGAGCACGCGCTTGCCGGCGACGGCGGCGACGGTTTCGTCCTCGCGGATCGCGCGCAGCACGCGCCCGAACGGCGAGGCGCCGAGGCGCGCCAGCAGCAGCGCCGCGGCGAGCACCAGCGCCCAGGCGAGGGCGGCGAAGGCGGCGTCGAAGGCAATGCCCCGCAGGCTGCCCCGCCACGGCGCCGGCACGCCTGGAATGCCGCCGGTGCCGCCGGTGAGCCAGATCTCGTTCGAGGCCACGAGCTGCACCACCTCGGCGAAGCCCAGCGTTACGATGGCGAGATAATCGCCGCGCAGCCGCGCTGTCACCCCCGCGAGCACGGCGCCGCTGCCTGCGGCGACCAGTCCCGCCGCCACCCAGGCAAGCGGCCAGGCGACGCCGAGCTTCACGCCGAGCAGCGCCGCCGTGTAGGCGCCGACCGCGGCACTGCCGGCCAGGCCGAGATTGGCCATGCCGCCCAGGCCCCACATGAGGTCGAGCCCGAGCGCCATCAGCGCGGTGATGGCGGCGAAGCTCGAAAGCTG
>JAJZUI010000069.1 GCA_021847175.1 Pseudomonadota bacterium | reverse complement strand
CCCGGCGAGCACGTCCGCGAAGCCGTGGATCATGATCTGCACGCCGATGCACATCAGCAGGAAGGCGGCCAGCCGCGAGACGGTCTGCCGCGCCGTGGGCCCGAGCCACGCAGCGATGCGCGGCGCCGAGCCGAAGCTGAGCCAGATCGTGACGGCAACCGCGACGCAGGCGAGCGCGAGGCCGCCAAGGAAGCCCACGAGGCCCAGCCCCACTGCCGGCCGTTCCGCGCCCAGCGCCACGGCCACCGCCATCGTTCCGGGCCCGGTGGTGAGCGGCATGGTAAGCGGATAGAAGGCGACCGAAGCCCCGTTGCCGGCCGCCGCCTGGCTGGACTTGCGCTGCTCGTAGGCATCCGGCGTCGCCAGCAGCTCCCACGCGCGGACCGCTACCACCGCGCCGCCCGCGAGCCGCAGCGCCGCGAGCGAGATGCCGAAGAAGGTCAGCACGTAGGAGCCCGCGAAGGCCGCCACCAGCATGACCAGCGCGCCGTAGATGGCGACGAGCCGTGCCAGCTGCTCTTGCGCCGCCGTACCGAATTCGGCGGTCGTCTCGTGGAAGATGAGCGCCATCCCGAGCGGGTTCACCACCGAGAAGAGGGCCGGGAACGCGAGCAGGAAGGCACGCAACGCCGTCATCGGAGAGCACGGCCTCCCGGGTTGCGGGCGGGAGCCAGAGGCCCCCGCCCGGAATCTCAGTCCTTCGGGCCGAGGAAATCCCGCTTGCCGATCTCGACGCCGTTGTGCCGCAGGATGTCGTACGCGGTCGCGCAGTGGAAACCCACGTTCGGGATCACGTACCAGGTGAGGTACTTGATCCCCGACATCGTGATGTCGCCGGCGCGCTGCTTGAGCGTGATCTCGCGCCGCTCCGCCCCCTCGAACGCCGCCGGCGAAACACCGTCGATGTAGTCGATCGTGCGCTGGACGCGCGCCTTGAGGTCCGCGAAGGAGGTCTCATTATCGTCTTCCTTCGGCGGCTCGAGCCCGGCGAGGCGGGCGACGCAGCCGCGCGCCATGTCGGTCGCGATCTGCACCTGGCGGGTCAGCGCGAACATGTCCGGCGCCAGCCGCGCGTTGAGCAGCACGGAGGGATCGATCTTCTTCGCCTCCGCGAAGGCCGCGCCCTTGTCGAGCACGGTGGCGAGTGCGGAAAGCTGGCCGCGAAACAGCGGCGCGGCGATATCGTAAAGCGAAACAGTCATCAGAGAGTTCCCCCTTTGCGTCCTGCCGAGGCGCCCAGCCGCAGCCGCAGCGCGTTCAGCTTGATGAAGCCCTGTGCATCGAACTGGTCGTAGGCGCCCTGGTCCTCCTCGAACGTCACGACCTTCATCGAATAGAGCGAGTTCGGGCTCTCGCGCCCGATCACGGACACGTTGCCCTTGTAGAGCTTGAGCCGTACGCGCCCGCTTACCGACTTCTGGCTCTCGTCGATCAGCGCCTGCAGCATGCGCCGTTCCGGGCTGAACCAGAAGCCGTTGTAGATCAGCTCCGCGTAGCGCGGCATGATGCTGTCCTTGAGGTGCGCCGCCTCGCGGTCGAGCGTGATGCTCTCGATGCCGCGATGCGCGGCAAGCAGGATCGTGCCGCCCGGCGTCTCATAGACGCCGCGCGATTTCATGCCGACGAAACGGTTCTCCACGAGGTCGAGCCGGCCGATGCCGTTGGCCTTGCCGAGCGCGTTGAGCTTGGTCAGCAGCGCGGCGGGCGAGAGCTTCTCGCCGTCGATCGCGACCGCGTCGCCGTGCTCGAAGTCGATGCTGATCACCGTCGCCTTGTCGGGCGCCGCCTCGGGGCTGATGGTGCGCTGGTAGACCATCTCGTCCGCCTCGATCGCGGGGTCCTCCAGGATCTTCCCCTCGGAGGAGGAGTGCAGCAGGTTGGCATCGACCGAGAACGGCGCCTCGCCGCGCTTGTCCTTGGCGATCGGGATCTGGTTCGCCTCCGCGAACTGCAGCAGCTTGGTGCGGCTGGTCAGCTCCCATTCGCGCCAGGGGGCGATGATCTTGATGTCGGGCTTCAGCGCATAATAGCTGAGCTCGAAGCGGACCTGGTCGTTGCCCTTCCCGGTCGCACCGTGGGCGACGGCGTCCGCCCCCACCTCCTCGGCGATCTCGATCTGCCGCTGCGCGATCAGCGGGCGGGCGATGGAGGTGCCGAGCAGGTACTGGCCCTCGTAGAGCGCGTTGGCACGAAACATCGGGAACACGAAGTCGCGCACGAAGGTCTCGCGCAGGTCGTCCATGAAGATCTCGCGCACGCCGAACATCTCGGCCTTCCTGCGTGCCGGCTCGAGCTCCTCGCCCTGGCCGAGATCCGCGGTGAAGGTCACCACCTCGCAACGATAGGTGGTCTGCAGCCAGCGCAGGATCACGCTGGTATCGAGCCCGCCCGAATAGGCGAGCACCACTTTCTTCACGTCCTTGACGCGCATGAGACGGCTCCGCGAGTTTCCTCGCGGGGTAGCGCCCCAGAGGGAGGCTGGCAACCCGGGCGGGCCGGGACCGGACGCGGGTCAGCCGCCCACTTTGGACAGCAGCGCCTCGACCTCCTCCATCGCCTCGCCGATGCGCCGGTTGAGCAGGTTCAGCGCCTCGCTGTTGGCGCGGCTGATCAGGTCGGCCATTTCCTTGGCGTTGCGCACGGTGCGCTCATAGGCCTCCTTCATCAGCTTGGCCTGGCGCGCCGCCTTGGCGTTCGGCGCCTCCGCGGTGGCCAACTGCTGCAGGCCCTCGGTGAAGGCGCCCATCGCCTGCTGCGCCAGCTCGGCCTGGCGCTTGAGCATTGCCTGCGCCCCCTCCATCGCCAGCCGGTTGGCCTCGGCCAGCACCTCGAGGTTGCGCCGGTGGGTCGCCATCAGCGCGTCCACGTCCGGCGCGTGCGGCATCTTCATCTCGCCGAACGCGGCGGTGAAGGCTTCATGCGGGGTTTTCGGGCTCCGGGCCATGTGGCTCCTCCTGCGTTGGCGGTGATGCGGTGGGCGGCGCGGCTTCCGGCTCGGCGTGAGCCGGTTGCGTGTGAGCCGCTGATGGGGGCTCGGCATCGGGTCCGGCGAACGTGCCCATGCGCCGTCCGCACATCCGCGCCGCCTGCTCGGCACGGCTGAGCGCGGCATCGAGCGCCGCCATCGTCGCCGAAAGATCCTCGCTCCCGTCGCGCATCCAGGCGCGCGCCGCCCAGAGCCAGACGCCGGTCAGCGCCTTGGCGCGCAGCAGCCCGAGCGGGCCCGTCGAATCACCACCCGCGGCCTCCAGCATCCAGCCCATGCTGCGCTCGGTGGCCGCGCCCAGCAGCAGGGCGAGGCCCGGGCGGGCGGGCAGGGAGCGCAGCAGCGCCTCCACCCCCGCGCGATGCTCCTGCAGCACGTCGAAGCGGCGCATCAGCAGTTCGAACAGCCGGTCGCGCACGCTGCCGGTCCCGGCCCCCGCGGCCCCAGCGGTGACCAGCGCCGCGCGGTCCGCCATGCGGCCGAACTTGATCAACACGGCGATCTGGCCGGGGAAGCGCAGCCGCGCCCGGGCAAGATCGAGACCACCCTCTCGCGCGGCGGCGGCGACGGAGACATGCGACCACCCGCGCTCGCCCGCGAGCCGGAAGGCCGAACCGATCAGGGCGGTGTCGAATGCATCGTCTTCCATCCGGCAAAGATGGGACGACGCCGCGCTGGTGTCACCCGGTTTGTGTGAATTCAGCCCGCGAGTTCACGCGAACGCCTGGTCGCCGCGGCGATGGCGCGCGAGACGGCTCCTGGCCACTCCGCCATCAGCACCGCGAGCGCCGCCGCCGTGGTGCCGGCGGGCGACGTGACGGCCACGCGCAGCGCCGCGGCGTCCTCCTCGCTCGCCGCCAGCAGCGCGCCGGCGCCCGCGACGGTGCGCCGCGCCAGCAGCCGCGCGAGGTCCGGCGGGATGCCCTGCTCGACCGCCGCCTTCTCCATCTCCTCGGCGAGCAGGAAGACATAGGCCGGTCCGCTGCCGGAGACGGCGGTGACGGGGTCGAGCAGCGCCTCGTCCTCCACCCACGCGACGGTGCCGATCGCCTCCAGCAGCGCGGTGCACAGGGCGCGCGCCTCTCCGCTCACGCCCGGGCCCGCGCAGGCAACGGTCATGCCCTGGCGGATCGCCGCCGGCGTGTTCGGCATCGCGCGCACCACTGGCACGTCGCCGAGCATCCCGCGGATCCCCGCGATGGTCCGGCCGGCCATGATGGAGAGCACCACCGCGCCCTTGCAGTAGGGGGCGAGCGGCGGCAGCGCCGTGGCCGCCATCTGCGGCTTCACCGCCAGGATCACCGCGCGCGGCGTGAACCCGGCCGGAATCTCCGCGAGGCTGCCGGCGACGGCGAGCTCCGGCCCCGGCGAGGCTGGTCGCGCGGGATCGACCGCCACGCTCGGGGCGAGCCCCATTTCCCGCCAGCCGGCGGCCATGGCGGAACCCATCCGGCCGAAGCCGGCCAGCAACACGGAAGGAATCATCGCGGCAATGCCCGTTCTCGAACGGGCCTGTTTTCTCAGGCTTCGCCGGCGCAGTCGAGCATCGCCGCCTGCAGCGCCTCGCCTGGCGCCTTGCCGCCCCAGAGCACGAACTGGAACGCGGGGAAGAAGCGCTCGCATTCGGTGATCGCGATGTCGACCATGTCCTCGAGGCTCTCCGCCGAGGCCCCCGGCGCCCCGCGCAGCAGCACGGAGTGGCGGAACACCGGCATCCCGTCCTCGGAATCCATGCCGAAATGCCCGATCCACAGCCGCTCGTTGGCCAGCGCCAGCAACTCATAGAGCGAGGCGCGCTGCTTTTCCGGCACCTTGAGGTCGAAGGCGCAGGTGAAGTGCATGGCGCTGATCTCGTTCGACCAGGAGAAATAGAGCCCGTAGTCGCACCATTTTCCGGGCGCCTCGGCCGCCATCTCGGCCTCGTTGCGACGATCGAAGGCCCAGTCATTGGCCGCCACGATCTGCTCGACCATGTCGAGCGGGTTGGCGGCGGAATCGGCGTGGACATGGGCGGACATCGCTCAGGCTCCCCGGCTGGAGGGATGGAATCGGCCGTGTTGCGTGGTTTCCACGAGATGTTGGGTCACATCTCGCTGGCGACCACGACCGATAGCCTAAAGAACGATTTTGCCGCGCCGCAAGAGGGTCGCCGAACCGTCACGCAACCGGGGGCGGCGCGTCCGGTGGGGCGTCGTGCGCGGTGGCTGGGGCGATGGCGGGTCGCTCCAGCACGGTCAGCGCCGCTTCCAGCGCGGCGACGCGGTCCTCCAGCACCTCCAGTTCCTCCCGGCGCACCAGGTCGAGCCGGCGCAGTGCCTCGTCCACCGCGCCGCGGACGACGGAATGGATCTCCTCGCGCATCCCCGCGACGACCGAGAGCGCGCCGCCGGCCATGCCGGCGATGTCATCGAGGAACGGGGGACGGACGCGCATGCTGCCTCCGGATGGGACTGCGACACGGCGGATGTAGGCCGCGCCGGCAGCGGCGGCAACCATCCGCCGCCGCGTCCGCCCCTCGACAGATGCGGCGGCGCGGCGCTAGGGGGCGCGCATGATCCTGGTCACCGGCGGCGCGGGCTTCATCGGCTCCAACCTCGTGGCCGCCCTCGTTGCCAGCGGGGCGGAGGTCGCGGTGTGCGACCGGCTGCGCGACGCCGGCCCCGACCAGCCGCAGAAATGGCGCAACCTCGCCCGCCACGCGCCCTCGCTGCTGTTCCCACCCGAGGAGCTGGACGCCTTCCTCGCCAGCCATCCGCCGCTCGACGCCGTGGTCCACATGGGCGCGGTCTCGGCCACCACCGCGACCGACGGCGACCTCGTCTGGTCCACCAACGTCGCGCTGTCGCAGCGCCTCTGGGCCTGGTGCGCCGCGCGCGAGGTGCCGCTCATCTACGCCTCCTCCGCCGCCACCTATGGCGACGGCTCGGCCGGGTTCCGCGACGGGCTCGACGCGCTCGCGGCGCTGCGTCCGCTCAACCTCTATGGCTGGAGCAAGCACGCCTTCGACACCTGGGTGGCGCGCCGGCTCGCCGAGGGAACGCGCCTGCCGCCGCAATGGGCCGGGCTGAAGTTCTTCAACGTCTACGGCCCGAACGAGTATCACAAGGGCGCCATGATCTCGGTGGTCGCGGTGAAGTACCGCGAGCTTGTCGCCGGCCGCGCGCCCATGCTGTTCCGCAGCGACCGCCCCGATGTCGCGGACGGCGAGCAGCAGCGCGATTTCATCTGGGTCGGCGACACGGTCGCGGTGATGCGCTGGCTGCTCGGCCACCCGGAGGTCTCGGGCCTGTTCAACGTCGGCACCGGCACCGCGCGCAGCTACGCCGACCTCGCCCGCGCCGTCTGCCGCGCCGCCGGCGCCGAGCCGCGCTTCGAGCTGGTGGAGATGCCGGCGAAGCTGGTCGGCCGCTACCAGTCCTTCACCCAGGCCGACATGCAGGCGCTGCGCGCTGCCGGCTACACCGCGCCGTTTACGCCGCTCGAGGAAGGCATCGGTCGCTACGTGCGCGAGTTCCTCGCCCAACCGGACCCGTATCTCTGAATGCTTCCAGTCCTCGTCTTCCCCGACTTCAGCCGCGCGCTCATCACCGTCGGGCCGTTCCAGATCCGATACTACGCGCTCGCCTACATCACCGGCCTGCTGCTCGGCTGGCGCCTGGTCCGCCGCATGGTGGCGAAGGAGCCGGTGGTCGCGACCGCGCTGCAGGTGGACGACTTCCTCACCTGGGCGACGCTCGGCGTCGTGCTCGGCGGGCGCGCCGGCTACGTGCTGTTCTACCAGCCGGCGTTCTACTTCGCGCACCCGCTGCAGATCCCGCAGGTCTGGCACGGCGGCATGTCGTTTCACGGCGGCCTGCTCGGCGTCACCGTCGCGATCCTGTGGTTCTGCCGGCGCGAGAAGATCAACCCGTTCGCCTTCGCCGACCGCATCGCCGTGGCGGTGCCGATCGGGCTTGCCCTTGGGCGCGTCGCCAACTTCATCAACGGCGAGCTGCCGGGCCGGCCCGCGCCGTCCTGGGTGCCGTTCACGATGCTGTTCCCGAACTACGAGGCGCACCCGGTACCGCGCTTTCCCTCGGAACTTTACGAGGCGTTCCTGGAAGGCGTGGTGCTGTTCAGCGTCATGCTCATCCTCTCGCGCTCGGAGCGCCGGCGGCGGCAACAGGGCGTGCTGGCGGGCTGCTTCCTGGTCGGCTACGGCATCGCGCGCATCACCGCGGAGTTCTTCCGCCAGCCCGACCCGTTCCTCGGCTACCTCATCTTCGGCACGACCATGGGCCAGCTTCTTTCCATCCCCGTCGTCATCGCCGGCATCGTCATGATCGTCTGGGCGCGCAAGCAGAAACCGGCGGTCTGATGGAGCGGCTGGACGCGTTCATGGCGCGCGCCAACGCCGCCTATTACGCGACGCACGACCCGTTCGCGGACTTCACCACGGCGCCGGAGATCTCGCAGGTCTTCGGCGAACTGCTCGGCGCCTGGGCCGCCGTCGCGTGGCAGGCGATGGGCTCGCCCGCGCGCGTGCTGCTGGTCGAGGCCGGGCCCGGGCGCGGCACGCTGATGGCGGACGCGCTGCGCCTTGCCTCCCGCGTCGCACCCGGCTTCGCCGCCGCCATCGACCTGCGCCTGGTCGAGACCTCGCCGCGCCTCGCCTCGCTCCTCGCCGAACGCCTGCCGCGGGCGAGCTTGCACGCCGACCTCGCCGAGGTCCCACCCGGCCCGATGATCCTGCTCGCCAACGAGTTCCTCGACGCGCTGCCGATCCGCCAGTTCGTCCGCCGCGGCGGTGCCTGGCGCGAACGCCATGTCGAGGCTGGCGCCTTCCACGAGATGGGCGAGGCGGCGCTCGGCTGGCCCGGCGAGGAGGGCGCGGTGCGCGAGCGCGGCGAGGCGGCGGAGGCGTTCGCGGCCGCCGTCGCGGCGCGCGTCGCCAGCCAGGGCGGCATCGCGCTGTTCCTCGACTATGGCCCCGCCGAGAGCGGCGAGGGCGATTCGCTGCAGGCACTGCGCGACGGGCGCCCGGCGCCGCCGCTGGAGGACGCCGGCGAGGCCGATCTCACCGCGCATGTGGACTTCGCCGCCATCGCCGCCGTGGCGCGCGCCGCCGGCGCCGCGGTGCACGGGCCGGTGCCGCAGGGGATGTTCCTCGCCCGCCTCGGCCTGCACCAGCGTGCCGGCGCGCTCGCGCGCACACGCCCGCCGGCGGAGGCCGCCGCGATCCTGCGTGCCGCGCGGCGCCTCGCGGAGCCGGACGGCATGGGGCGGCTGTTCAAGGCGCTCGCCGTCGCGCATCCCGCGCTGCCGGTCCCGGAGGGTTTTGCATGAAGCCTGGTTCGATCACGGCACGGGCCTTGCCGGCGCCGCACGGCTTCTTCACCCGCGAGGGCGGCGTCTCGGAGGGGCCGTTCGCAAGCCTCAACGCCAGCCTTTCGGGTGCCGACGATCGCGCGCGGGTGCTGGAGAACCGCGCCCGCGCCGCCCGCGCGCTGGGGGCGGATCCGGCGAAGCTGGTCGGCATCACCCAGGTCCACGGCGCCGATGTCGCAACCGTGACCCAGGCCTGGGCGCCAGGCGCCGGGCCGCGCGCGGATGCGATGGTGACGGACCGGCCGGGCATCGCGCTCGGCATCGTCACCGCGGATTGCGCCCCGGTGCTGTTCGCGGATGCCGGGGCGGGCGTGGTCGGCGCCGCGCATGCCGGCTGGCGCGGCGCGCTCGCAGGCGTGCTGGAGGCGACCGTCGCCGCCATGGAGGCGCTCGGCGCCAGCAGGAGCCGCATTGCCGCCGCGATTGGCCCCTGCATCGCCCAGGCGAGCTACGAGGTGGGCGCCGACCTGCGCGACGCCGTGCTGGCGAGAGCGGCGGCGGACGCGCGCTTCTTCGCCGGGGGCAGGCCCGGGCACTGGCAGTTCGACCTCGCCGGTTATTGCGCGGCCCGCCTCGCCGCCGCCGGGATCGCGGCGGAGGTCACGGGGCACGACACGCTTGCCGACGAGGCGCGCTTCTTCTCCCATCGCCGCCGCACGCTGGCCGGCGGCGGCCCGATCGGGCATCAGATCTCGGTGATCCTGTGCGCCAATCCCTGATCCGCCGCGTCCTGATGCTGGCGGGCCTGCTGCTGCTCGCCGGCTGCGGGTCGATGCGACCCTTCGCGGGCCATCCCGGCGCGGTGGGCGCCCAGCTCGCAGCGCCGCCGCCCGCGCGCCTCGCCGTGCCGCCGCCCGCCGGTCTGCCGCCCCACGCCGCGGCGATGCTGGCCCAGGCGCTCGCCGCCCAGCTCGTGGACCAGACGGTTCCCGCCGAGGCCGGGCCGCCGCGCAAGGGCGACTGGAGCCTCGCGGTGGACGCGCCGCACGCGCCCGCCTCCTCGCCCGTCACTTCCTCGCAGATGGATGTGACGCCGCGCTTCACGGTGCTGGACGCCGAGGGCAAGCCACACGGTGCCGTCTCCGCCCCCGCCGTGCCCGCCGCCGCGTGGAACGCCGGCGACCCCGCGACGCTCGGCCTGATCGCCAAGAGCATGGCGCCGCGCATCGCCGCGCTGCTCTCGGACATCAACCTCGCCGAGCGCAAGGCCAACCCGAACAGCCTGCTCAACCGCAAGGCGCATGTGCGCCTGCTGCCCGTCACCGGCGCGCCCGGCGACGGCGATGCCGCGCTCTACGACCAGATGTCGCGCGAGCTCGCCTCCCTCGGCCCCATCGTCCAGACCCGTGCGAAGGGTGCGGACTTCACCGTCGCCGGCACCGTCGTCGTGGTCCCCGGCACGCACGGGCTCGACCAGGTGACGCTCGACTGGAAGGTGACGGACCGGCACGGCCTCGCCGGCCACGTGACGCAGGTGAACGCGGTGCCGCACGGCTCGCTCTCGCACGCCTGGGGCGACGCCGCGATCTATGCCGCGCACGAGGCGGCGGCGGGCGTGATGCAGGTGATCGACCGGCGCATCGGTCTCGCCGTCCCCGGCGCCTAGAGCCGGCGCGGGAGCCGGCGCGGGAGCCGCGCCCGTCCGCGGCCGCTCGCATGGACATGCCAGCGTCACATTGGTAGGAACCCGCCGCGCCCAACCGGTCGAGGTCCGATGAAGATCGTCGCCTGCAACTCCAACCGCCCGCTTGCCGAGGCGGTCGCGGCAGCCCTCAACCTTCCCCTCACCAAGGCTTCCGTCCGGCGCTTCGCCGATATGGAAGTGTTCGTCGAGATCCACGAGAACATCCGTGGCGAGGACGTGTTCATCATCCAGTCCACGTCCTATCCCGCCAACGACAACCTGATGGAACTGCTGATCGCCTGCGACGCGCTGCGCCGCGCCTCCGCGCGCCGCGTCACCGCGGTGATCCCGTATTTCGGCTATGCCCGCCAGGATCGGAAGTCCGGCCCGCGCACGCCGATCTCGGCCAAGCTCGTCGCCAACCTCATCACCGAGGCCGGCGCCAACCGCGTGCTGACGATGGACCTGCACGCCGGCCAGATCCAGGGCTTCTTCGACATCCCGGTGGACAACCTCTACGCGGCACCGCTGTTCACCCGCGACATCGAGCAGCGCTACGCCGGGCGCGACCTCATGATTGTCTCGCCGGACGTGGGCGGCGTGCTGCGCGCGCGCGCGATCGCGACGCGCCTCAAGCTCGACCTCGCCATCATCGACAAGCGGCGCGAGCAGGCGGGCGTTTCGGAGGTGATGAACATCATCGGCGACGTGCGCGGGCGCGACTGCCTGCTGGTGGACGACATCGTCGATTCCGGCGGCACGCTGGTCAACGCCGCCTCGGCGCTGATCGCCGGTGGCGCCAAGAGCGCTTCCGTCTATGTCACGCACGGGGTTCTTTCCGGCGGGGCTGTTGCCCGCGTCGCCTCCTCCAACATCGAGATGCTGACGGTGACGGACAGCATCCTCGCCACCGAGGCGATGCGGCTCGCGGACAACGTGCGCCAGATCTCGATCGCGCCGCTGCTCGCCGAGGCGATGCGCCGCATCTCCGACGAAAGCTCCGTCAGCTCGCTGTTCGACTGAAACAGGAAGGCCATCTCATGAAGTTCTTCTACGCGCCCGGCGCCTGCTCGATGGGCATCCACATCCTGCTCGAGGAAATCGGCAAGCCCTACGAGGCGGTGGCGATCAGCCTGCGCGAGGGCGACCAGTTCAAGCCGGCGTTCGTCGCGGTGAACCCCAAGAGCAAGGTGCCCGCGCTGGTGCGCGACGACGGCTCGCTGCTGACCGAGTTCCCGGCCATCGCCTTCTGGCTCGCGCGCACCAACCCGCAGGCCGGGCTGCTGCCGGACGACGCCGAGAGCCAGTCCCGCGCGCTGGAGGCGATGGAATACGCCACCGCCACGATCCACATGCAGGGCTTCTCGCGCGTCTTCCGCCCCGCGCGGTTCGCGCCCAGCGAGGCCGACGCCGAGGCGGTCTCCGCGCGCGGGCGGGAGATCATCGCGGCGGGGATGCAGAACCTCGACACGTCGCTTGCCGGCAGGGACTACCTGCTGGGCGGCTTCTCCATCGCCGATGCCGCGCTGTTCTTCGTCGAGTTCTGGGCCGCCGAGCGCCTGGGCATGACGCTGCCGCCCAACGTCGCCGCCCATTTCGCGCGCATGAAGACGCGCCCTGCCGTCGCGCGGGTGATGGAGCGCGAGGGGCTCAAGAAGTAGCGGAAGACGCCGTGAGCATCGTTGCGAGATCGTTCTGGTTCCTCCGCCACGGCGAGACGGACTGGAACGCGCAGGGCCTGTCGCAGGGCAACACGGACATCCCGCTCAACGCCACCGGCCTCGCGCAGGCTGCGGCGGCGGCCGCGATGTTGCGCAACCGCGGCATCGCCACCATCGTTGCCTCCCCGCTCGACCGCGCGGCCACCACCGCGCGCGTCGTGGCCGAGACGCTCGGCCTGCCGATCGAGACCGATGCCGACCTGCGCGAGGTCTGCTTCGGCGAGCAGGAGGGCCGGCCGATGGGCACCTGGTACGACACCTGGATCGCGGGCGACTACACGCCGGAGGGGGCGGAGACCTTCGCGGGCCTGCGCACCCGCGCGGTCGCGGCGCTCAACCGCGCGCTGGCGCGGCCGGCGCCGGTGCTCGTCGTTGCCCACGGTGCGCTGTTCCGCGGCGTGCGTGCGGCGATGGGGCTCGAGGTCAACGTGCGCACACCGAACGCGGTGCCGCTGTTCTGCGATCCCGGCCCGCCCTGGACGCTGACAGTGGCGAAGAAGGGGACAGTGGCGAAGGAGGGGACGGTGGCGAAGTAGGGCGCGGCCCGCGCCTACGCCTCGACCCTGACCATCCGGTGCTGCTTGCGCCCGGCGGAGAGCTTCACGCCCTCCTCCAGCCTGGCGCGCGCCACCAGCATCGTTTCGTCTTCGATCGTCTTGTCGTCGAGCCGCGCGCCGCCGCCGCGGATGAGGCGCCGCGCCTCTGCGTTCGAGGCGGCGAGCTTCGCGAGCACGAACAGGCGGTAGACCGGCACGCCCTCGGCGGCCTCCGCGGCGCTGATCGCGACCTCCGGCAGCGCCGCCTCGCCCACGCCCTCGAACACCGCGCGGGCGGCGTTGTGCGCCGCCTCCGCCGCCTCGCGCCCGTGCAGCAGCGCCGTCGCCTCGGTCGCCAGGATCGCCTTGGCGTCGTTGATCTCCGCCCCGCCCAGCGCCTCCAGCCGCGCGATCTCCGCCAGCGGCAGGTCGGTGAACAGCTTGAGGAAGCGCCCGACATCCGCGTCCTCGGTGTTGCGCCAGAACTGCCAGTAGTCGAACGGCGCCAGCCTGTCCGCGCGCAGCCACACCGCACCCCTGACGGACTTGCCCATCTTGGCGCCTGAGGCGGTGGTGATCAGCGGCGTGGTCAGCCCGAAGACGGTGGCACTCTCCATGCGCCGCACCAGGTCGACGCCGGAGACGATGTTGCCCCACTGGTCGGAGCCGCCCATCTGCAGCGTCACGCCGTGGCGGCGATAGAGCTCGCGGAAATCGTAGCTCTGCAGGATCATGTAGTTGAATTCGAGGAAGGTCAGCGCGTGCTCGCGTTCGAGACGAAGCCGTACCGAATCGAAGGTCAGCATGCGGTTGATGGTGAAGTGCGGCCCCACCTCGCGCAGCAGCGCGATGTAGCCGAGCTCGTCCAGCCAGTCCGCGTTGTTGGGCATGAACGCATCCGTCGGCCCGTCGCCGAAGACGAGGAACGGGTCGAAGCAGCGGCGGATGCCCGCCATGTTCTCCGCGATCTTCTCGACCGTGAGCATCTGCCGGCTCTCGTCCTTGCCTGACGGGTCGCCGATCTTGGTCGTGCCGCCGCCCATCAGCGGCACCGGGCGGTGGCCGCAGCGCTGCAGCAGGCGCAGGTTCATGATGCCCACGAGGTTGCCCACGTGCAGGCTGTCCGCGGTGCAGTCGAAGCCGACGTAAGCGGAGACCACGCCCGCGCGCAGGGCCGCCGCGAGGCCTTCCTCGTCGGTGCACTGGTTCAGGAATCCGCGCGCGCGCGCCTGGTGCAGGTATTCGTCGGTCGGCATCGTCTGTTCCAACTCTGGTCGGTGTGGGCGCGGCGCTTTAGCATCCGGGCCATGGACCGGCCAATCCTGCCCCCTGTTCCGCTGCGCGCCATCGGGCTGATGAGCGGAACGTCGCTCGACGGCGTGGATGCGGCGGCGATCGAGACGGATGGCGAGCGCGTGGTCCGCACCGGCCGAGCCCTCACGCTGCCCTATGACCCGGCGCTGCGCGCACGCCTGCGCCATCTGCTGGACCGCGCGCCCGCGGGGCTGCCGGCAGACGACCCGGAACTGCTGGAGGCGACGCAAGCCCTCACGCGCCGCCACGTGGAGGCGGTGCGCGCGCTGGCCGAGCCCGCGGACATCATCGGCTTCCACGGCCAGACCATCCTGCACCAGCCGCAACGCCGCCGGACCTGGCAGATCGGCGACGCGGCCCTGCTGGCGCGCGAGACCGGGCTGCCCGTCGCCTGCGATTTCCGCCTCGCGGACGTGGCGGCGGGTGGCGAGGGCGCGCCGCTCGCGCCCATCTACCACCAGGCACTCGCGCATGGCCTGCCGCGCCCGCTCGCCGTGCTCAACCTCGGCGGCGTCGGCAACGTCACGTACCTGGGCGAGCGCGGCGAGCTGATCGCCTTCGACACCGGCCCCGGCAACGGCCCGCTCGACGACTGGGTCGCGGGCCGCACCGGCGCGGCCTTTGACCGCGACGGGCGCATCGCTGGCGCGGGGCATGCCGACGAGACCGTGCTGGCGCGGCTGATGGCGGACCCGTATTTCGCCCGCAAGGCGCCGAAATCGCTCGACCGGCTGGACTTCGCCGCCCGCCTTGCCGGGAGCGGGCTTGCGCAACTCGGCACCGCGGACGGCGCGGCGACGCTGGTCGCCTTCACCGCCGGCTCCGTCGCCGCGGGCCTGCCGCACCTGCCTGGCCGGCCGCGGCGCTGGCTGGTCACCGGCGGCGGGCGGCACAACCCGGCAATCATGGCGGCGCTCGCCGCGCGCCTCGGCGACGTGGCGCCGGTGGAGGCGGTCGGCTGGGACGGCGACGCGCTGGAGGCGCAGTGCTTCGCGCTCCTCGCGGTGCGGGTGCGCGCCGGGCTGCCGCTCACTTTCCCCGGCACCACGGGCGTCGCGGCACCGCTCGCCGGCGGGCGCATCGTCGGGCCCACCTGAAAGGAACAACATGAACGCCGAGGAACTCCGCGCCCTGCAGGCGCCGATCAAGCAGCGCTACCGCGAGGACCCCGCCGCGGCGCGCATCGTCTCCCGCGCCGTGGCCGTGCTGGACCAGGCCAGCGTCGCGGCGCGCATCGAGGGACGGGAGGGTGCCGCCGTCGCCGGGCTGCATCCCGCGGCCGGGGGCGACGGCTCGCTCGCCTGCTCCGCGGACATGCTGCTCGAGGCGCTGGTGGGCTGCGCGGGGGTCACGTTCTGCGCCGTGGCGACCGCCTCCGGCGTCACCATCCGTTCCGGTCGCGTCATCGCGGAATGCGTCTGGGACGCGCGCGGCACGCTGGGCGTGGACCGCGCCGTGCCGGTGGCGGTGACCGACGTCTCGGTGCGCTTCGAGATCGACTCGGACGCGGCCCCGGAGAAGCTCGCGCGCATGGTGGAGACCGCCGAGCGCTACTGCGTGGTGCTGCAGACGCTGCGCACGCCACCCAAGGTAACGATCGGTTGAGCCTGGGCATCGGCCGGGAGGCAACAAAAAACCGCGGCCCTTGCGGTGCCGCGGTTTTTCGGGGAGGTGGGCGGAAGCCTCAGTCGGCGGCGAGCGCCATGTTGCGGCGCGCCATCGTCTTCTTGACGTAGTCCTCGATGCCCTCGGCGATCTGCTCGGCGTGGTTGGCGAAGACGTGGTCGGCGCCGGGGAAGATCCGGTAATCCACCGAAACGTTCTTCTGCGTGTTCAGCTTGTCCACCAGCTTGCGCACGGAAATCTCCGGCACCAGCTCGTCGGCGTCGCCATGGATCATCAGCCCGCCGCAGGGGCAGGGGGCGAGGAAGCCGAAATCGTAGTGGCTCGCGGGCGGGGCGACGCTGATCCAGCCGGAAATTTCCGGCCGGCGCATCAGCAGCTGCATGCCGACGAAGGCGCCGAACGAGTAGCCGGCGATCCACAGCCCGCCATGGCTCGGGTTCACCGCCTGCATCCAGTCGAGCGCCGCCGCCGCGTCCGAGATCTCGCCGAAGCCGCCGTCGTAGCGGCCCTGGCTGCGGCCGACACCGCGGAAATTGAAGCGCATCACCGAGAAGCCCAGCTTCTGGAAGGACTGGTACATCGTATAGGTGATGCGGTTGTTCATCGTGCCGCCGTGCAGCGGGTGCGGGTGCAGGATCAGCGCCAGCGGGGCGCCTCGGTCCTTGGCATGATGGTAACGGCCTTCGAGCCGGCCATCGGGGCCGGCAAACAGAACCTCAGGCATGAAGTTACAAATCCCTTCTACCCGAATGGGCGGACCCATCCGGCCAAGCGTTATAAACTCGACCCCCAACGCGCCGTTGTGCGGCGCCGACCAACCCCTCCGGCCACCGTCCTCCACAACGGCCGCCGCCCCCTTTTCTGCCCTGCCGCGCCGCCATTCGGCGTTCGTACGGCGGTCTCGTAACCGGACCGGCCAGGGCCTATATCCCGCCACGGAAGGGCGAGGGATCAGGCTCCGAACCGTTAGCCTTACTATAGGGTGTCCGACGCAAGGATGCACAGGAAATGTCGCATGGGTTTCATGTCATTGCGTGAGTCCATCCGCGCTTATCAGGAACGGGACCCCGCGGCGCGCTCCGTCGCCAGCATCCTGTTCTGCTACCCAGGGTTGCACGCCGTCCTGTGGCACCGGCTTGCCAATGCGCTCTGGCGCCACGGGTTCCTGTTCGCTGGCCGGTGCGTATCCCATTTGTCGAGATTCCTCACGGGCATCGAGATCCACCCCGCCGCGACGATCGGCCGCCGCCTGGTCATCGACCACGGCATGGGCGTGGTCATCGGCGAGACCGCCGAAATCGGTGATGACGTGCACCTTTACCATCAGGTGACGCTCGGCGGCACCTCCTCCTCGCGCGGCAAGCGCCACCCGACTCTGGGCAACCGCGTCATCGTCGGCGCCGGGGCCAAGATTCTCGGCGCCATCACCATCGGCGACAACGCCCGCGTCGGCGCCAACGCCGTGGTGCTGGAGTCGGTGCCGCCGGACACGACCGTGGTCGGCATCCCCGCCCGCCCGGTGGAGCGCAAGCCGGTGAAGGCGCGGCCGGAGCCGTGCTTCGACGCCTATGGCACGCCGGCGGAGGGCGTCCTCGACCCCGTCGAGTCGGAGATCGAGACGCTGCGCGCGGAACTCGCGGACCTCGAAATCCGGTTCGCGCGCCTCGCGGGG
>JAJZUI010000068.1 GCA_021847175.1 Pseudomonadota bacterium | reverse complement strand
GCCCGATGAACGAGACCGTTCCCGTCAACAAGCCCAAGAAATCCGTGGCGCTTTCCGGCATTGCCGCCGGCAACACCGCGCTCTGCACCGTGGGCCGTTCGGGCAACGACCTGCACTACCGCGGCTATGACATCCTCGACGTCGCCGATGTTTGCACCTTCGAGGAGATCGCGCATCTCCTGGTGCACGGGAGCTTCCCCAACCGCGCGGAGCTTGCTGCCTACAACGCCAAACTGAAGGCGCTGCGCGGCGTGCCCGCCGCGGTGCGTTCGGTACTGGAACAGCTCCCCGCCGCCTCGCACCCGATGGACGTGATGCGCACGGGCGTCTCTGCCCTCGGATGCGTCCTGCCGGAGGGGAATGACCACGCCGCGCCGGGCGCGCGCGACATCGCCGACCGGCTGATGGCCTCGCTCGGTTCGATGCTGCTGATCTGGTACCACTGGTCCCACCACGGCAGGCGCATCGACGTCGAGACCGATGACGACAGCATCGGCGGGCATTTCCTGCACCTGCTGCACGGCAAGGCGCCTTCATGGTCCTGGGTGAGGGCGATGCACACGTCGCTCAACCTGTACGCCGAGCACGAATTCAACGCCTCCACCTTCGCCTGCCGCGTCATCGCCGGCACCGGTTCGGACATGTATTCGGCGATCACCGGCGGCATCGGCGCGCTGCGCGGGCCAAAGCATGGCGGCGCCAACGAGGTCGCGTTCGAGGTGCAGAAGCGCTACGACACGCCGGACGAGGCGGAGGCCGATATCCGCGCCCGCGTTGTCGCGAAGGAGGTCGTCATCGGTTTCGGCCACCCAGTCTACACCATCGCGGACCCCCGCAACGTGGTGATCAAGGGGGTCGCGAAGCGGCTCTCGGAGGAGGCGGGGTCGATGAAGATGTACTCGATCGCCGAGCGCATCGAGGCGGTGATGGCTGACACCAAGAAGATGTTCGCCAATCTCGACTGGTACAGCGCCGTTTCCTACCACATGATGGGGGTGCCGACGGCGATGTTCACGCCGCTCTTCGTCATCGCGCGCACCAGTGGGTGGGCGGCGCATGTCATCGAGCAACGGATCGATGGCAAGATCATCCGCCCGACCGCGAACTACACCGGGCCGGAAAACCAGGCCTTCGTGCCGATCGAGAGGCGTGCGTAAGCGCGGGACGGCTGGCGCCGTTTACAGGATCATGCGTTCGCGTTCCCTTCTCCTTCCCCTGCTCCTTCTCGCCCTTGTTGCGCAGGAGGGGCTCGCGGGAGGGGCGCGCGCCGCCGCGGGGCCATGGGACAAGCAGCCAAAGGGCGCGGCAAGGCTGATCGCTGCGACCGAGGCCACCGGTTCGACTGGCACGGTGGATGCCGCGATCCAGATTCGCCTGCCGAGGGGCTGGCACACCTACTGGAAGACGCCGGGCGATGCCGGAATCCCGCCCACCGTTTCGTGGAAGGGCTCGACCAATCTCCGCGCGGCGCGGATCGATTTCCCGGTGCCGGCGCGCCTGCCGCCGGTCGAGGGGCTGCGGACGCTGGGCTACGATAACGGCGTGGTGCTGCCGGTCGCGGTGACGCTCGCGCATCCCGGCGAGGCGCTCCATCTGCACGCGGAGCTGGACTACGCCTCCTGCCAGGCGGTCTGCGTGCCGATCCACGCGAGCCTCACGCTCAACCTGCCGGCGGGGCTCGCGACGCCGGGCAAGGAGGCGGTGCTGATCGCCGCCGCCCGGGCCCGCGTGCCGGTGCCGGCCGCTGCCTCCGGCATCCGCGTCGAGCGCGCGGTCGTTTCCCCCGATACGGGCGGCAAGGGCGGCGCGATGCTATCGCTCGAGCTTGCCTCGGCGACGCCCTTCGTCTCGCCCGACCTGTTCCTCGACGGTGCCGGGACGCCGGCGCCGCCCACGGTTGCGGTCACCCGGTCCGGGCACGCCGCCCTGCTGCGCCTGCCGGTTCCTGGCACCAAGGTGGCGGCCCTTACGGGCAGGGAACTGGCGTTCACGCTGGTGGATGGCGCGCGGGCGGTTGCCATCGGCGCAACCGCCGTCGCCGGCGTGCCGCCGCCGATGCCTGGCGACACTTCGCTACCCACGGTTCTCGCGATCGCGTTGCTCGGCGGTCTGGTGCTGAACCTGATGCCCTGCGTGCTGCCGGTGATCTCGCTTAAGCTGCTGGCGCTACTGCGCCATGCCGGAGCGGAGCGTAGCGCGGCGCGCGCGCAGCTTCTGGCCTCGGCCGCTGGCATCATCGTCTCCTTCCTGGTGCTGGCGGGCGGACTTGCGGGTCTCAAGGCGGCCGGGACGGCGGTGGGCTGGGGCATCCAGTTCCAATCACCCTGGTTCCTCGCGGCGATGGCGCTGGCGACGACGCTGTTCGCGGCGGGGCTGTTCGGGACGCTGGAGTTCGGCGCGCTGTCCGCTTCCGGCCCCGCCGCGGCCGGCGGGGGCGGGCTGTGGGGGGCGTTCCTTACGGGGGCGTTCGCGACGATCCTCGCCTCCTCCTGCACCGCGCCATTCGTCGGCACGGCGCTGGGCTTCGCCTTCACCCGCGGCACGATGGAGATCGTGGCGGTGCTGGGGGCGATGGGGCTGGGCATGGCGGCGCCCTTCCTCGCCGCGGCGGCCGTGCCGGGTATCGTCGCCTTCCTGCCGCGGCCGGGGCGCTGGATGGTCTGGCTGCGGCGCGTATTCGGCGTCGGGCTCGTCGGCACCAGCGCCTGGCTGCTCTGGGTGCTTTCCTTCGAGGCGGGACCGCGCGCGGCGCTGCTCGCCGCGGCGGCGCTCACGGTGCTGCTGGCGTTACTTGCCTGGCGGCCGCGCTACGCCATCGGCGGCGCCCTCGTCGCGGCGTTGCTCACCCTCCTCGCGCCGGTCCTGTATCGACCGGTCTCGCACGGCGCCACGGCGTGGCGGCGCTTCGACCCGCAGGCGATCCCCGCGCTGGTGGCGGCCAACAAGACCGTGTTCGTCAACGTCACCGCCGCGTGGTGCCTCACCTGCAAGGCCAACGAGATCGCGGTGCTGGACCAGGCGCCGGTGGCCGGAAAGCTGCGCGCGCCGAACCTCGTGGCGATGCAGGCGGACTGGACGCGGCCGAACCCCGCGATCGGCGCCTATCTCGCGCATTTCCGTCGCTTCGGCGTGCCGCTGGACGTGGTCTACGGGCCTGGCGCTCCCGCCGGGATCGCGCTGCCGGAACTGTTGACGCCGGGCGTGGTGCTCGACGCGCTGCGCCGCGCGGGGCCACGGCAGCAAGCCTCGCGGTGAGTTTTTATTCGCGCCACGTCCTGCCGCTGCTGCTCGACGCGGCGATGAAGACGCGGCTGACCACGCCCTATCGCGCGCGCGTCGCGGGGGCGGCGGAGGGCAGGGTGCTGGAGCTCGGCATCGGCTCGGGCCTCAATCTCGCCCATTACGGGCCCGCGGTGCGCGAGGTGATTGGGATCGATCCCTCGCCCGAGCTGCTGGCGATGGCGCGACGTCGTGTCGGTGGGCGGTCCGTCAAGCTGCTCGAAGGTTCCGCCGAGGCGCTGCCGATCGAGGACGGGAGCGTCGATACCGTCGTCACCACCTGGACGCTCTGTTCCGTGCCGGATGCCGCGCGGGCGCTCGTCGAGGCGCGGCGGGTGCTGCGCCGGGGTGGCGCGCTGCTGTTCGTCGAGCACGGCCGCGCGCCGTCCCCGCGCGTGGCGCGCTGGCAGGACCGGCTGGACCGGCCGTGGGGCTGCATCGCCGGCGGGTGCCATCTCAACCGGCGCATCGACGCGCTGGTCGCCGCCTCCGGGCTCGACATCACGCAGCTGGAGCAGGGCGCCATTCCCGGCCCGCCCACGCACACCTGGTTTTACGAGGGCCGGGCCGTCCGCGCGTAGGGCGGCTCAGCGCCTGGCGAACGCGGCGGCGCGGCTTGCCGATTCCGGGTCGAGGAAGCCCGCGACGGTCGCCGCGGCCTCCGCCTCCATCGCCACTGCGAGCGCATCCGTCTGGTGGGCGAGGATGCGGCGCAGGGCGCGCACGGGTCCCACGGGCAAGGCGGCGACGCGGCGGGCGAGTGCGAGCGCCTCGTCCATCAGTGCCGCATCCGGCACCACCTTGTGCAGCAGGCCCCATGCGCGCGCCTGGTCGGCGTCGAACTTCTCGCCGAGCATGATCATCTCGCGCGCCCGTGCCAGTCCCACCAGGCGCGGCAGCAGGTAGGTGACGCCGCCGGTCACGAACACGCCAAGTGCCACCTCGGGAAAGAAGAACCGCGTGCCTGTGGCGGCGATGGCGAGGTCGCAGTTGATCACCCATTCCAGCCCGCCGCCGGCCGCCCAGCCGCGGATGGCGCCGATCACCGGCTTGTCGCCGAGCAGTATCGCGCGCGTGACGTCTTGGATGCGCTCGATATAGGCTCGCGTCGTCACCTCGTCCTGCGCCTGGGACTCGAACTCCTTGAGGTCGTCGCCGGCGCAGAAGGCGCGGCCGGCGCCGGTCAGCACCACGCAGCGCACCGCCTCGGCCGCGTCCGCCGCGCGCAGGGCTGCGACGAGATCGTCGAGCAGCGCCGGCGTGATCGCATTGAGCCGCTGCGGCCGGTTCAGCGTGACGATGCGCACGCCGCCCGTCACGTCCTCCGTCAGTACCGTTGCCGTCATGAACGTTCCTTCCTGATCAGGCGCCGCGTCTTACCCTCGGTGCGGGGCAGCGCGCCGAAGGGCAGCAGGCGCACCGTGGCTGTGAGCCCCAGCGCGCGTTTGATCGCGGCGGACACCGTCTCCGCGAGCCCTGCGTCCGCTTGGAGGCCTTCCGCCAGTTCCGCCTCCACCGGCAGGGCGTCGTAGGGCGGCGGGCCGTCGAGCACGATGCGGTATTCGCCGGAGAGCGCCTTCTCGCGGGTGAGCACCGCGGCAACCTGGGCGGGGAAGGCGTTGATGCCGCGCACCACCACCATGTCGTCGCTGCGCCCGACGACGCGGAAGCGCGGCGCGGTGCGGCCGCAGGCGGCGCGGCCGAGCCCGGTCAGCACGATTACGTCGCCGGTGCGGAAGCGCACCAGAGGCTGGCACTCGCGCGAGACGTGGGTGAGCACCAGTTCGCCGCGCTCGCCCTCGCGCCAGGGCAGAACGTCGCCGCTTGCGGGCTCGATCAGTTCCGGATGCAGAACGTCGAGCGCCATGAAGTGGAGGTCATCGTCCTGCTCCGTCTGGCCGGCGAAATTGCAGAATACGTCGCTCACGCCATAGTTGGCGTTGCGCGGCGCGAAGCCCCAGGTGGCGGCGAGGCGCACACGGAAGGCGGGATCGTCGAGCCCCGGCTCGCCGCCGAAAAGGCCGAGCTTGAGACCCAGATCGTGCGGCCTCAGGCCCGGGAAATGCTCGACGATCGTGCGCTCCAGCACCGCGGGGTAGGAGGGCGTGCAGGAGATCGCGGTGACGCCGAGTTCGCGTATCGTACGGATCAGCAACGAGGATTCGCCGACGCCGAAGGGCACTACGGCGGCTCCCGTCGCCTCCAATGTCGCGTGGTCGGTGTAGCCGCCCATCCAGAGTCGGTAGTTGAGGCAGTGGACGACGCGGTGGCCGGGCCCGAGGCCTGCCGCGGACTGCGCGCGGGCGCCGACGACCGCGGTCTGGTGCGCGTCGGCGGCGGAAAGTGCCAGGTTCATCGCCGTGCCGGTGGTGCCGGAGGTGCGGTGCACGCGCGCGATGCGCTCCGGCGGGGCCGCGAGATAGTCACCGAAGGGTGGGTGCTCGCGCTGGCTCGCGCGCAATGCCTCCTTGTCGATCAGCGGCAGTTCGGCGAGGGCGGCAAGGCGCGCGGGCGGCGCGCGGCCGCCCCAGGCCCGGCGGTGCAACGCCGAGCGCGCCAGCACGTACTCGCGCTGGCCATGCCAGCATGCCTCGCGGTGCGCCGCGAGGTCGGCGAGGTCGGCGTATTCGGCGTGCTCCAGCAGCATCGCGGCGGGCGCGCCGCCGGCGTCAGAAATAACGCTCGAGGATGGTGATGGTGTCGTTGGGCAGCACCGGGGAGAGCGGGCTCAGCTTACCCTCGACCTCGTGGCCATGGATTTTGCGCGTCACTTCCACATAGGGCTTGAAGGCGCGGTAGGTGTAGCCGCCGGCCAGCGCCGCGGCCTGCTGCACCGTCATACCGGGCTGGTACGGGTATGGGCCGGGCTTATTGACCTCGCCGAGCACGAAGATCGGGCGATGGGCGACGACCTCGACCGCGATCACCGCGCCCTTCATCAGGTCGCGCTTGGCCAGGATCTGCGAGACCTCGGTCGCGAGCTGGTCGGTGGTGAGGCCCGCCGCGTGCACGTCGCCGAGCAGCGGGACGGAGATGTTGCCCTCTGCGTTGACGCGGAAGATCTCGGAGAGCGCGTCCTCGCCATAGGTGAGCATGCGGATCTGGTCGCCGGGGCCGAGCCGGTAGACCGTGGGGCGCGCGTCCGGCAGCGGCTTGAGGTCGGCGCCGGGCGTGCAGCCGGCGACCAGCAGCAGGCTGGGGAGCAGCAGGGCGGCGAGGAATCGGCGGGTCATACGATGGCTCCCAGCGGCGTTTTCCTGACTCGAAACGCAACGGGAGCAGCTTGGCAAGGGGCGGCGGCTCAATCGATGGCCGCGAGCCCGATCGCGGCGAAGTCCCGCGACAACTCGCCCACCAGCGCCGCATCCGCGGCAGCCGCGTTGCCGGCACGGGCGCGGGCCGCGACGCCCTCGAGTATCACGGCGAAGCGGAACGCGGCGAAGGCGTGGTGGAACGGTGCCAGGGCGGGGGCCGGCGCGCGGCGCGCGGCATAATAAGCGGCGAGGTAGTCTTCCTCCGCCGGAAGGCCGAGGGCGGCGAGGTCGAGCCCCGCGAGGCCCTGGAACTGCGATGGCAGGCTGCGCCATGCCAGCACCGAATAGGCGAGGTCGGCCAGTGGGTGGCCGACCGTGGAGAGCTCCCAGTCCAGCACCGCGATGACGCGCGGCTCCGTGGGGTGGAACATCAGGTTGCCGAGGCGGAAATCCCCATGGCACAGCGCGGCGACGCCGTCGTCCGGCGGCAGGTGCTCTTCTACCCAGGCGGCGAGGCGCTCGAGGTCCGGCAGGTCGCGGAAGCGCTGCGCCTCCCATTGCCGCGTCCAGCGCGCGACCTGGCGGGCGTAGTAGCCCTCGGGCCGGCCGTAATCGCCGAGGCCGAGCGCGTGCCAGTCGAGCTCGTGCAGCGCGGCCAGCGTCGCGGCCATCGCCTCGAACATGGCGCGCCGATCGGCCCTCGGCACGCCCGGCATGGCGTTGTCCGAGATGACGCGGCCCTCCAGCCGCTCCATGATGTAGAAGGGCGTGCCGACGACCTCGCTATCGTGCTCGACCAGCACGACGGGCGGCACCGGCACGGTGCTGCCCGCGAGCGCTTGCAGGACGCGCGCCTCACGCTCGACGGCGTGGGCCGAGGGCAGGATCTCTCCCGGCGGCTTTTTGCGCAGCACCAGGCGGCGCTCGCCGATGTCGAGCAGGAAGGTGGGGTTGGACTGGCCGGCGCCAATGCGCGCGAGGTGCGGGGAGCCGGCGGCGCCGGGAAGGCGCGCGCGCAGGAAGGCGCCGAGGCGTTCCGGATCGAAACCGAGGGCGTTCATGCGGCCCTTCTCTATGTGCCGGGCTTCAGCACGTAGCCGCGGCCGCGCACCGTGAAGAGAAAGCGCGGCTCGCGCGGGTCGGGCTCGATCTTGCGTCTCAGCCGCGTCACCTGCACGTCGATCGCCCGCTCGCTCGCCTCGTCCATGCCCAGCGCCGCCGCGATGGCTTCGCGCGACAGCGCCTCGCCGGCGTGGCGCGCCAGCTCGCCGAGCAGCGCCGCCTCGCCGCCGGTGAGCCGCACCGTGCCGCCGGGGCCGGTCAGCTCGCCGCGCGCGGCGTCGAAGGTCAGCGGGCCGAGGCGCACATTCGCGGGCGGCTCGGCCGCGACCTGGTTGGTGCGGCGGACCAGCGCGCGAAGGCGCAGCAGCAGCTCCCGCGGCTCGAAGGGTTTGGCTAGGTAGTCGTCGCCCCCGGCCTCGAAGCCGGCGATGCGGTCCTCTGGCGCGCCGCGCGCGGTCAGCAGCAGGATCGGCACGCGGGCGCGGCCGGCGCGCAACGACTGGGTGAGCGAGAGCCCGTCCTCGCCCGGCATGCCGATATCGAGCACCATCACCTCGGGCTCGATCACGGCGAGCCTGGCGCGCGCCTCCGCCGCGTTTTCCGCGGTGACGACGCGGAACCCATGCTCGGCGAGGTAGCGCGCGAGCAGCGTGCGCAGCCGCTGGTCGTCGTCCACAACCAGCACCAACACTTCCTCGTCCGCCGCGACCCCGCTCATCCTGCTCCCGTTGGTGCTGGCATCATGGGCGGTTGGCGCGGTCGGCGCGGTCGAGCCAGGCGCGGCCCTGCTCGTCGGCGATGCCGCGCAGCACGCGGCGGAAACCCTCGACGGCCTGCGGCCCGGCTTCCCGGTACGCTTTGGCGAGCCGCTCGCGCTGGCGCTCGAACACCTGGCGTTCCAGCGCGCGGCCGGGTTCCGTGAGGTAGAGCAGGCGCTGGCGGCGGTCGTCGCGGCCCGGGCGCTGCTCGACCAGGCCCTTCTCGATCAGCAGGCCGAGCACGCGGGCGAGCGACTGCTTGGTGATGCGCAGGATGCCGAGCAGGTCGCTGACAGCGAGGCCGGGATGGCGACCGATGAAATGCAGGGCGCGATGGTGCGCGCGGCCGAAGCCGAGCTCCTCCAGCATCGAATCCGCGGCGCCCGTGAAGTCGCGATAGGCGAAGAACAGCAGGTCCTGTGCGGCGCGCAGTTCCTCCTCGCGCAGGTAGAGCAGCCCGGCGCCGGCCGGCGGATGCGCGGCCGGAGCGGCGGGAGAGGTAGCGGCGACGGTGGTTTCCGGCATGGCTGGCATACTTGGATTTTTGGTCAGGATTGTTGACGTGTACCGAGCGAAATTATACGTTCCCGTCAAGACGCGCAATAAAGTTACAAGGAGGATGCGCCATGGCCCTGGTTCCTTTCGACGATCGTGACGGACAGATCTGGCTCGACGGCGCCATGGTGCCGTGGCGGGAGGCCAAGCTGCACGTTCTCTCGCATGGGTTGCACTATGCCTCGGGCGTGTTCGAAGGGGAACGCGCCTATGCCGGGAATATCTTCCGCCTGCGCATGCACACCGAGCGGCTGCTGAACTCCGGGCACATCCTCGGCTTCGAGATCCCCTGGACCGCCGAGCAGATCGACGCGGCGTGCAACGCGGTGGTCACGGCCAACGGCCTCACCGATGCCTATGTCCGCCCGATCGCCTGGCGCGGCGCCGAGCAGCTTTCGGTCTCGGCGCAGCAGACCAGGATCCATCTTGCCATCGCCACCTGGGCCTGGCCCAACCTGTTCGGCGACAACCGCATGAAGGGCGTGCGGCTCGGGCTCGCGGATTGGAAGCGCCCGCATCCCGAGACGGCGCCCACCGCGTCGAAAGCCGCGGGGCTCTACATGATCGGCACGCTCTCCAAGCACGGTGCCGAGGCACAGGGTTTCGACGACGCGCTGATGCTCGACTGGCGCGGCCGGATCGCGGAGGCGACCGGCGCCAACATCTTCATGGTGATGGATGGCGAGCTGCACACGCCGACGCCGGATTGTTTCCTCGACGGCATCACCCGCCGCACGGTGATGGGACTGGCCACGCGCCGGCAGATCAAGGTGGTGGAGCGGCCGATCCTTTTCGAGGAACTGCCCAACGCGACCGAGGTGTTCCTCGCCGGTACGGCCGCGGAAATCACGCCGGTGCGCGAGATCGCCGGGCGCAGCTTCACGCCGAGCACCATCACCGAGACGCTGCTGGGCGACTACGAGAAGACGGTGCGCATGACGCCGGCCGAGGTGGAGAAGCTGCTCGCCGCGTAAGCCGGGCCGCTCGCGGGGTAGCGTTGCGCGAGCTCGCCAGCGACGGCGGCGAGCACCGGCGCCCAGTCGCCTGGCCGGCTCTGCCGGTGCAGGCGATGCCCCGCGTACCAGGGCGAATCGTCACGGTTAAGCAACCAGCGCCAGTCGGGCGCCGTCGGTAGCAGCAGCGAGACCGGCACGCCCATGGCGCCGGCGACGTGCGCCACCGAGGAATCGATCGAGACCACGTGGTCGAGCGCGGCGACGAGGGATGCCGTGTGGGCGAAATCCGCTTCCGGCGGCAGTGGTGCAGCGAGGTCGTATTCGCCCTCCCGTGCGCCGCGTTGCAGCGAGACGAAGGCGATGTGTGCGAAGCGAGGATCGCCCAGCAGCGCAGTGAGCGCGCCGGCGGGAAGGGAGCGGCGGCGGTCGTTGGAATGGGTCGGGTTGCCCGCCCACACCAGGCCCACGCGCGGGCGCGGCGGCAGTTTCGCACGCCATGCGCTCACCGACGCGCGGTCGGCGGCGAGATAGGGGCTCGGCGGGATCGTTTCGAGTGTGGTGCCGAGCAGCAGCGGCAGGCTCATCTGGTCGGCGCGCAGGTCGTGCGGCGGCGGCGCCGTGCGATCCGCGGTCTCGGCGAGCGGGGCGAGCAGACGCCGCAGCGCGGGCGCCACGGCGAGGATGACGCGCGCGCCACGTGCGCGCAGGATCGGCGCGAAGCGGGCGAACTGGATCGTGTCGCCAAGCCCCTGCTCTGCCTCGACCAGCAGCGTCCTACCGGCGAGATCCTCGCCCTGCCACGCGGGGGCGAGGCTGCGGGAGAAATCGCCGGCGAAGCTGGGATGGCGACGGCGCCATTCGTAATCCGCCCAGCCGCGCGCGAAGTCGCCAGCAAGCAGGTGGGCGAAGCTGCGGTTCCAGTAGGCCTGGGCGAAGTTGGGCTGGAGCGCGATGGCGGCATCGCAGGCGGCGATTGCCTCGTCGAGCCTGCCCATCGTGGCGAGCAGGTGACCGAGGCTGGCATGCACCTCGGGCAGCGTTGGGTCGGCGGCGATCGCCTGGCGCAGCGTCACCTCGGCCTCAGCCTGCCGGTCGAGAGTGGCGAGCGCGTTGCCGAGGTTGACCCGGGCGCGGGCGTGTTCCGGCGCGAGGTCGACCGCGGTCTCCAGGGCCCGCACGGAGCCCTCGGCATCGCCTAGTGCAGCCAGCGCCGTGCCGCAGGTGAACCATGCCTCGGCATGGGTGGGGGCGAGTGCTAGCGCCGCGTCCGCCGCCGCGAGCGCGCCATGCGCGTCGCTGGCGGCAAGGCGTGCGGCGGCAAGGGTCGCGTGCGCGGGTGCGAGGTTAGGGGCCAGCCGCACGGCGGTCTGCGCGATCTCCCGCGCCTCCGCGAGCCTGCCGGCGGCGAGCAGGGCGCCAGCGAGGTTCACCCAGGCGGCGGCATCGTCGGGCCGCGCGTTGGCGGCGCGGGTGAGGGGGGCAACCGCCTCGGCCGGGCGCCCGCCGCGCAGCAGCAGCAGGCCGAGCCGGCTCGCGGCGAGCGGCGGTGCGGCGGGGTCGGTCAGCGCCGCGCGGTATCGGCGCCCGGCGTCCGCGAGGTCGCCGGCGCGCTCCGCATCGAGCGCCGCCGCGATTGTCGCCAGCGTGTCCATCTCGCCATCGTCGTAGGCAAAGGTTGCCGGGACGCTAGCGCCGGCGGCGGCGCATCACGTCAGCGATGAGGCGGTCGAAATCGGTGTGGAAACGATCGTTGGCATAGGGCAGGACGGCCAGCCGCGCCGCGGCGCCGAGGCGGGTGCGCAGGTTGGGGCTGGCGGCCAGCATCGCGAGGCTGGCCGCCATCATCTCGATGTCGCCCACCGGCACCATCACGCAGTCGCGGCCGTGACGGAACACACCCTCGTAGCAGGGCAGGTCGGTGAGCAGCAGCGGGCGCTCCAGCAACGCCGCCTCGTAGACGGCAAGCCCCTGCGTCTCGCTCGAGGAGGCGAGGCAGAACACGTCGGCTGAGGCAACCCAGTCCATCGCCTCCTGGTCGCCGAGGCCCGAGAGCAGGCGGTATCGCTCCGGATCCGAATCGGCGAGGGCCTGCGCTTCCGGCCGCATGCCGAAGAACTTGCCGATCACCGCGCATTCGTAGTCGGCGGCGCAGGCCTGGACGGCGAGCAGCAGGTCCCCGGGGCGCTTGCGCGTCTCGATGGTGCCGAGCTGGACCACGCGCAGCGAGCGCTTCCTGGCCGGGACGCGGCGCGGATCGACCGTTTCACGATCGATATCGACGCCGTAGGGCATCACATGCAGCTTGTCCTGGGGCAGCGTGTAGGTAAACGAGCGATAGACATCGCGCTGCGAGGCCATGTTGTAGACGATCGCCGCAGCCTGGTGAAAACCCTCGATCCAGTCCTGATTCTTCAGCACCAGGTTGAGCCCGACCTCGGCCTCGTTGATCAGCCAGATCATCGGCAGGTGCATGCCGATGAGGGCCGCGACCGGGGCGGCGCAGATCGTGGTGCCGACGACGAGGTCGAAATCGGCGAGAACGAGGCGCGGCTCGATGCGGAATCCGTCAGCGAGGTAGCGCTCCTTCATCGGCCCGTCATTGCCGATCAAGGGCACGATGGTGAGATCATGGCCCTGCCCGCGCAGGTGGCGCGCCAGGCGATGGAAGGCGACCGAGGTCCCGGTGATGGTGAACTCGTGGCTCACCATCGCGATACGCAGGGGGGCGACACGCAGGGGCGTGCTTCCCAGGGGGGCGATACTCTGGGGGGCGTCGGGCATTTGCTAGCTTTCCGCCCGGGACGTCGTTGCCCAGGACGCCGCGGCCGCGTCGTCCTCGGCCCTGGCCTCGACCCAGGCGGTGGAGCCGTCGGCGAAATGCTCCCGCTTCCAGAACGGCGCCCTGGTCTTGAGCCAGTCGATGAGGAAGCCGGTCGCCGCCAGCGCCGCGGCGCGATGAGCGCTCGCCGCCAGCACCAGCACGATACCCTCCCCTGGCACCAGGCGGCCGACGCGGTGGATCACGGTCACGCCGAGCAGCGGCCAGCGCCGGCCGGCTTCCGCGACGATGTCCGCGAGCGCGCGCTCGGTCATGCCGGGATAGTGCTCGAGCGTCATCGCCGTGATCTGCCGCCCGCCTGCCGTGTCGCGCACCGTGCCGATGAAGCTGCCGATGCCGCCGACGTCGTGACGGCCGGTGGCGAGGGCCGCAAGCTCTGTCGCGACATCGAACGGCGCCGTCTGCACCGCGACGCGGGCCATCGGGACTGTCGCCTCAGCCACCGGTCACCGGCGGGAAGAACGCGACCTCGTCGCCGGGGCCGACCGCGGTCGCGGGGCCGGCCATGGCCTGGTTGATGGCGACGCGCACCGTGGGCTCGGCCAGCGCCGCGTAGGCGGGGCCGCGGGCGATCAGGTGCTCGCGCAGCGCCGCGACCGTGGTGATCCCCGTCGGCAGCGCCAGGGTCTCCTCGGCGCGGCCCACGCGCTCGCGCAGCCAGGCGAAGTAGAGGATGCGCAGTTCCGCCATGCGCCGGTCCGCCCGCCGCCTACTTCTTCGGGGCGTTGACCGTCTGGACGCTGCCGTCCGGCCCGATCAGGGTCAGCGTGCCATTGCCGTTGGACACCGCGATGCCCCTGGTGCCGTTGGACAACGTATAGGTGATGACGCCGTTGGCATCGGTTGAGAGGTGCGCCACCCCCTGCGCGGTCGTCACATCGCCGTGCACCGGCGTCACCTTGCCGAGCGTCGAGGGCGGCGGGGCGATCGGCTTCGGCGCCGGCGGCATGGTCAGCGGGATCGGCGAGCCTCCGGCTGAGAGGCCAGCCGTCGGGGCGACGGGATAAGGTGGCAGGGTGCCCTGCTGCTGCTCGCGCACATAGTCCTGCAGCGTGGGCAGGGCCTTCACGGGCGCGGGCCAGACATTGCCCGGCGCAGCCTCAAGCGGCGGCAGCGCCACGGCCTCGCCGCGCACCCGCCTCATGGTCTCGGAGTTGCCTTGCGGCGCGTTCGGGTTGGTGACCAGCCCGTGCGTGTCCGAGATGTAGTGGGGGAAGCCGGCGAACGGGTTGGACGCGTAGGCACAGCCCGAGAGCAGCATGGCAAGGCCGATCACGGCGATCGGACGCATCGATGGTCCTTTCCAGAGGGTTCTTCGTCCGCAGAGCCGGCCGTTTGCGCGCGCGGCGCCCTCAACTTGCCCAAAGCGGGCCCGCGGCTCAAGCCACACCCGCCACGTGGCTGCTATCCGCGATCCGGGCCAGCACCCAGTGCGCCACGGCCGCGGGGTCGTCGAGCGGAAGCACCGGCAGCGCGCAACCGGCGAGCGGGCCCGGGGCCGCGACGGCCACGATATCCGCGCGCCCGGGCCAGAGCGGCGGCTTGCCAAGCTCCGGGCGGTAAACCTCGATCTTGGCGTGGGGGTGCGACTTGAAGCCCTCCACCAGTACCAGGTCGCAGGGCGAGAGGCGGGGCAGCAGTTCCTCCAGCAGCGGTTCCGGCTGTTCCACCAGCAGTGCCCAGCGGCGGTCGCCGATCAGCAGCACCTCGCCCGCGCCGGCCTCGCGGTGGCGGAAACTGTCCTTGCCCGGCCGGTCGAGGTCGAAGCCGCGGTGCGCATGCTTGACGGTGGAGACAGTGAGCCTTGCCGCGCGCAGCAGCGGCAGCATGCCGGCGATGAGCGTGGTCTTGCCGCTTCCGGACCAGCCGGCGATGCCGATGATGCGCAATGCTTTCAGTCCTGCCTTGGCGCTCCCGGCGGGGTGGCGGAGGCGTGACGCAGGCCGGTGGTGAGGTAATCCCAGCCCGTCACCAGCGTCAGCAGGGCGGCGATCCAGAGCATGCCCTCGCCGATGAAGGACATCGGCAGGAAGCCCAGGTGCAGCAGCACCGCCGTCGGCTGGCCCGCGAGCAGCGTGCCGAGCGCGCCCATCTGAAAGCCGGTCTTCCATTTCGCGAGCTTCGTCACCGGCAGGCGGGCGCGGATCTCGGCAAGGTATTCGCGCAGGCCCGAGACCAGGATCTCGCGCAGCATGATGACCACGGCAGGATAGAGGCCCGCGTCCGAGAGCCGGCCGGTGCCCACCAGCATCATCAGCGCCGCGCCGACCAGGAGCTTGTCGGCGATCGGGTCGAGCATGCGGCCGAGGTCGGAGGTCTGGCGCCAGTCGCGCGCCAGCTTGCCATCGAAATAGTCGGTGACGGCCGCGGCCGTGAACAGCAGGCAGGCGGCGAGATGCGCGCCGGGCGAACTGAGCGCGGCGAGCGCCACCAGCACCGGGATCACCGCGATCCGCGACAGGGTGAGGACGTTCGGCAGGTCCGTAAGCATGCGCTTCCCGTATAGACCGGGCGACCGCCCTCAGGGAAACAGGTCGAGAGTGGCACGGCGGTATTCGGGTCGGGCGGATCGCGCGGGGGTCGCGGGAGCCGCGCGGACATGCCAGCATCCGGCGCAAGGTCGGAGCGGCGCCTGGGTGTCGCGGAGGGGAGCGGCGAAGGGGATCATGATCAGCGGCAACACGCGCTTCATTGCGCATCTCGGCTACCCGACGACGACCTTCAAGGCGCCGATGATCTACAACCCGTATTTCGACAGCATCGGTCTCGACGCGATCGTCGTGCCGATGGGCGTGGACGGCGAGGCCTATCCCTCGCTGCTGCGGCCCTTGTTTTCGGCGCGCAACATCATCGGCGCGCTGGTGACGATGCCGCTCAAGATCGCGACGGTCGCGCTGGTGGACGAGGTCTCGCCCACGGCACGGATCGCGGGCTCGGCGAACGCGGTGAAGCGCCTCGCGGACGGGCGGCTCGCGGCGGACATGTTCGATGGCGAGGGTTTTGCGGGCGGCGTGCGGCGGCACGGGCGCGCCATCGCCGGCGCCTCGGTCCTGGTGGTCGGCTCCGGCGGCGTCGGCTCGGCGATCGCGGCGTCGCTCGCCAAGGCTGGGGCGGGCCGGATCGCGCTCCATGACGTCAACGCGGCGAGCGCGGAGGCGCTGGCCGCGCGGCTCGCGGCGCACTACCCGAAGCTTGCGCTCCAGACGGGCGGCAGCGACCCTGCGGGCTTCGATATCGTGGTCAACGCCACGCCGCTCGGCATGCGCGAGGACGATCCGCTGCCGTTCGATCCTGCGCGGCTCGGCCCCGGGGCCTTCGTGGGCGAGGTGGTGATGAAAGCGGAGCACACCAAGCTGTTGCGCGCGGCGTTGGCGCGCGGTTGCGCGGTGCAGGTGGGCACCGACATGCTGTTCGAGCAGATTCCGGCCTACCTCGAGTTCTTCGGCCTGCCGGCGACAACCGCGGAAAATCTGCGGGCGCTGGCGCGCATCGCGTACTGACCCGGAAAAGGTTGATCGAAATCAAGGCAGCCTTCAGGGTAGCGTTATAGTAGTGTTGTCATTCCGATTATCGGGAGGAACCCCATGTCCCATTCAGCGCATCGAGCCGCGGCGCATCGTCGTGCGCGCGAGGAAGATCTTACCCCCGCCCTGATCGAGGAGTTCCGCACGCGCCTGCTGGCGATGAAGGCGGAGCTCGTGCACCGCATCCATGCCGAGCCGCCCGTCGCGCCGCGTGCCGCGCGCGAGGGCGATCTCGCCGATCAGGCCAATGCCGATCTGGATTTCGAGCAGGAGACAGAGGAGCGGCGGCGCGAGCATCGCGAACTCGCCGAGATCGAGCAGGCCCTGGCGCGGATCGAGAACGGCACCTACGGCATCTGTGCAGTGACCGGCGAGCCGATCGGGCTGCGCCGGCTGCAGGCGAACCCAACCGCCACCTTGTCCCTCGCGGCGCAGGAGCAGCGGGAGAGTCGCGCCGGGCGCTGACCCGCCGCGTCAGGTCGGCGCGCGCGACCGCGAGCCGGTGCCGCGGGACGCGGCCCATCCGCGCAGCGGGGCATCGTAGAATCGCTTCGCAAGCCAGGCGAGCGTGAGGCCAGCAGCAGCAACAGGGTTGGCACCGGGGCGGGCACGCGCGGCAGCAGGGCC
>JAJZUI010000284.1 GCA_021847175.1 Pseudomonadota bacterium | reverse complement strand
GGGCGGGACGGGAGCGGGTTGGCAAGTAGGGTCTATCTCGACGCCAACGCCTCCGAGAAGCTGCGACCCGAGGCCCGCGCGGCCCTGCTCGCGGCACTGGCGGCGGACGCGAACCCGGCCTCGGTCCACGCGGCGGGGCGCGGCGCGCGCGCGATCCTGGAGGCTGCGCGGGACTCGCTCGCCCGGCGCTTCGGCGCGCATCCCGGGCGCGTGGTGTTCACCTCGGGCGGGGCGGAGGCCAACGCGCTTGCCATTCATGCGCTGGGCGTGGGACGGCGCCTGGTCGTCTCCGCGATCGAGCACGACTCGGTGCTGGCCGCCGCCCCCGGCGCGGCGCTCCTGCCGGTGGACGCAAACGGCGTGGCGCGGCTCGGCGCGCTGCCGGCGCTGCTGGCGGAGGGGCCGGCGCTGGTCTGCCTGATGGCGGCCAACAACGAGACCGGCGCCATCCAACCCGTCGCCGAGGCCGCCGCCATCTGCCGCGAGCATGGCGCGCTGCTGCACGTGGACGCGATCCAGGCCGCCGGGCGCATCCCGCTCGACCTCGCCACCCTCGGCGCGGCCAGCCTGTCCCTCTCCGGCCACAAGCTCGGCGGCCCGCTTGGCGCCGGCGCGCTGCTGTTCGCGGCCGACCCGCCCGTGCGCCCGCTCATCCCCGGCGGCGGGCAGGAGCGGGGAATGCGCGGCGGCACGCCGCCCCTGCCGGCGATCGCGGGGATGGCGGCGGCGGCGGAGGTTGCCTCGGCGGAGGCGGAGTCGTCCGGCCTCGCGCCCCTGCGCGACGAGGCGGCGCGCGTGGCCCTCGCCTGCGGGGCCGTGGTGGTTGCCGCCGCCGCCCCGCGGCTCGCCAACACGCTGTGCATCGCGCTGCCGGGTGTCGCCGCCGCGACGCAGGTGATGGCGCTCGACCTCGCCGGCATCGCCGTCTCCGCCGGGGCCGCGTGCAGTTCCGGCAAGGTCGCCGCCAGCCATGTGCTCGCCGCGATGGGGCTCGGCGCGCTCGCCGGCGAGGCGATCCGCGTCTCCCTCTCCTGGGACGCGACCGAGGCCGACATCGCCGCCTTCGCCGCCGCGTATGCCGCCATGGCCGGCCGCGTCGCGCGCAGGGCCGCGCAACCGGCCGCATGAGGGACTTGAAGCTGCCCGCCTTGCGCATCCGCGGCGGACGTTTTACCTCGCCCGCCGCAACCGACACCGACAACCACCACGCGGCCGGCCTGCTGCTCGCAGCCCTCGCCGCGCTTTCGCACCAGCAGGCGGAATCCCCATGCCCCGCATGACCTTCATCGAGCGCGACGGCACGCGCCGAGAGGTGGACGCACCTCTCGGCCTTTCGGTGCTGGAGATCGCGCACAAGCACGGCATCGACATCGAGGGCGCCTGCGAGGGCTCGCTCGCCTGCTCCACCTGCCACGTCATCGTGGACGCCGAATGGTTCGCGAAGCTGGCCCGCGCGACGGAGGACGAGGAGGACATGCTCGACCTCGCCTTCGGGCTGGAAAAGACCTCGCGGCTTGGTTGCCAGATCGTGATGACCGAGGCGCTGGACGGGCTGGTGGTGAAGCTGCCCGCCGGCACCCGCAACATGCTGCTCGGCTGAGATGCGCGTGCTCGTCGCCATGTCCGGCGGCGTGGACAGCTCCGTCGTCGCCGGGCTGCTGGCGGGCGAGGGGCACGAGGTCATCGGCGTCACGCTCCAGCTCTACGACCACGGCGCCGCGACCGGGCGCAGGGGCGCGTGCTGCGCCGGGCAGGACATCGCGGACGCGCGGCGCGTGGCGGCGCATCTCGGCATCGCGCATTACGTGCTGGACGCCGAGGCGCGGTTCCGCGACGCGGTGATCGCCGACTTCGCCGCGACCTATGCCGAGGGCCGCACCCCGGTGCCCTGCATCCGCTGCAACCAGAGCGTGAAGTTCGCCGACCTCACCGCGCTCGCTTCCGACCTCGGCGCGGAGTTTCTCGCCACCGGCCACTATGTCCGCCGCGAGGATGGGCCCGGTGGGCCGGAACTGCACCGCGCCGCGGATGCGCGCCGCGACCAGAGCTGGTTCCTCGCCATGACGACGCGCGAGCAGCTTGCCCGCTCGCTGTTCCCGCTGGGGGCGATGGCGGACAAGGCCGAAGTCCGCGCCCACGCCGCGCGGCTCGGCCTGCCGGTGGCGGCGAAGCCGGACAGCCAGGACATCTGCTTCGTCCCCGCGGGCGACCACGCGGAGGTGGTGGGCAGGCTGCGGCCCCAGGCGCTGGCGCCGGGCGAGATCGTGGACGAGGCGGGCGCGGTGCTCGGCACGCACCAGGGCATCGCGCGCTACACCATCGGGCAGGGGAAGCGGCTCGGCGTGGCGGCGGATGGCCGCGTGGTGACGCGCATCGAGCCCGCTGCCAACCGCGTCGTCGTCGGCCCGCGCGAGGGGGGCGCGCGCCTGGTGCGGCTCGCGGAGGCGAACTGGCTCGTGGCCCCACGCCCGCGCCGGGTGGAGGCGAAGCTGCGTTCCGGCGAGGCGCCGCGCGCGGCGGAACTGGTGACGGAGGGCGAGGGCTTCGCGGTGCTGCTCGACGAACCCGCGCGCGCGGCGCCCGGCCAGGCCTGCGTGGTCTACGACGGCACGCGCGTGCTCGGCGGCGGCTTCATCGCGGCTGGTTGACCGGCCCCTGATTGACCTGCCCCTGATTGACCTGATGGCGCGGCGCGGCTAAGTCCGCGCCCGACCCTGGGGCGGCGTAGCTCAGCGGTAGAGCAGGGGAATCATAATCCCTTGGTCGGTGGTTCAAATCCGCCCGCCGCTACCAACCCCACCTCCATCGCGCGCGCGGGCGGCGACCGGCCGGCGAGGGGGGATTTTGTCCATTTTGTCCATTGTGTCCGGGGGGGCGCGCGGGGTGCGCGAGGGGTTTTGTCTATTTTGTCCATTGTGTCCGGGGGGCCGTGTGACGCGGGCGATGAGCCGGGCTTGATCGGCCACGCCGGCGCGAATCGTCGAACGGCCGCCTATCTTCGGACCGGCCGCCATGGTGAGGGTCGGATGACGGGCAGTGCGTGTGGAATTTGCGGAAGTCGGTGCGAGTATTCGGAGATCGCTGGTTCTCAGAGTCCGTT
>JAJZUI010000067.1 GCA_021847175.1 Pseudomonadota bacterium | reverse complement strand
TCGCCGCTCCGGACAACAGCCTCAACGCCCCGCTGCGCGCCGAGGGCGAGGGCGAGTGGCAGGACTGGCTGGTCGACGAGACCGAATCCCAGGAAGAGGCGATGGCCGAGCACGAGGAGCTTACGGGCCGCAAGGCCCTGCTCGCCAATGCGCTCAAGACGCTCAACGACCGCGAGCGCCACATCCTCATCGAGCGTCGCCTCAAGGACAACCCGACGACGCTCGAGGAACTGTCGCAGCAATACGACATCTCCCGCGAGCGGGTTCGCCAGATCGAGGTCCGGGCCTTCGAGAAGCTGCAGAAGGCGATGCACGCCCAGGTGCTGGAGCAGCGCCGCGCCGTCGCGGCCCACACCGCGGCCCACCGGGCGGCCCACGCGACGGAACACGGCACGGGTCACATCCCCGCCTGAACTGCCTCCGCCTGCCTCCCGGGCCGCGTTCAGTCGCCGGCCCGGGGGTGGGCGGCGTGCTGCCCCTCCGGCGCCGTCCAGTCCGCGGCCAGCGCCGCGTGCTCCGCGCGCAGCCGCTCAAGCCGCGCGGTGGCACGCGCCTCCACGATCGCCGCGAGCAGCAGCGGCGCGCCCTCCGCAAGCAGCCAGGCGAGCCCCGCCGCACCCCAGGCGCGCGGCAGCGCGTCACCCCGCCCCAACGCCGCCATCGCGCCGCCGATCCCGCCGCCCTTGCGCCAATGCGCCAGCATCGGCGCGAGGCTGAGCGCCAGCCCCGCGAGCAGCACGGCCCGCGCCTGCCCCCGCCATCCGGGTCCCGCCATCGCGACCGCGAGCAACCCCGGCAGCAGCAGCACCCCCGCCAGCGCCCCGAGCCCCGGCGCCGCCACCGCCAGCGCGCCGAGCAACAAGCCCTGCGCCCAGGCGGACTTCGCCCCGCCCGCGCGCCTGCCCGCCCTCGCCCTCGGCGCCCTCATGCCAGCACCATCGCCAGCGCCGTCACCACGGCGCCCGCGGCCGCGGCCTGCACCGCCTCCACCGCCGTCGTCCGCGCCCATTCGCGCCGCGCCCCGCGAGCCGCCACCAGACCCGCGATCTCCCTCTCGATCGCGGCTCTCCTCGCCGCGACACCGGCGGCCTCGCGTTCGTCCGTCTCGCGCACGCGCTCGTCGTCCAGCGCCTCGAGCAGCCCCGCCAGGTCGCCCGCCTCCACCAGCCCCGCCAGCCGCGCCGCGAGATGCTCGCGCCGCACCCGGCTGTGCAGCGCCTGCGCCGCCGGCCGCGCCCACTCCACCAGCCACGCCGCCAGCGCCGGAAACGGCGGCCCGCTCCCGTCCCGCCGCCGCGGTGCCAGCCGCGCCAGCAGCCGCAACGGCGCCAGCGCGGCGTCCCTCCCACCCGAGGCGAGTGCCGCGAGATCCGCCTCCGGCCTGCCATCGCCGCGCGCCGCCAGAAACGCCCCGATCTCCCGGTCGACCGGGCTCGCCTGCGCCGCCCTGGCCCGCCGCGCCGCCTCCTCCAGCGCCTCCAGCAATTCGCCCGTCGAAACCACCATGCGCCCCGCGAGCAGCGGGGAGCGGCACGCCAGCAGCGGCAGCAGCGCATAGCGCACCCGCGCGAGCCCACCCGCCCAACCGCGCTCCGCGTGCCACAGCCGCAGCTGCCGCGCCTCGCGCCCCAGCGCCACCACGTCGCAGCGAGCCGTCCGGACCCCCGCCCAAGCAGAGATCGCGTCCAGCCGCACCAGGTCCTCGAGCGCCGTCTCCCGCGCCCCGGTCGCCGTCGCCACCACGGCCCCGAGCGCGTCCGGAAACAGCCGCAGTCCGCGCCAGGAGAGCGGCGCCAGCGGGTCGAGCACCGCGACCGCGCGCATCACCATCATCGCCTCGGCGCCCGCATCGGGTGCCATGAATGCCGCCGTTGCGTCCTCGACCCGCTTCGCCAGCCCCGCGTCGCCCACCTGCCGGCGCAGCCACGCGCCCACCTCGCCGCCGCGCAGCAGCGTCGCCGCCGCGGCCGGATGCTCGGCCAGCGCGTGCGCGAGCCCGCGCGCCTCGTGCACCTCAGCCTGCGCCACCACCAGCGGACGCGCCGCAAGCCGCTGCGGCCGCAACGCAACAAGCCGCGCCCGCAGCCCCTGCGCGTCGGCAAGCTGCGCCGGCGTCGGCCGGTGCCCGGGGTCCTCCGCCAGCATCCCGCCCACCAGCTCCGCAATCCCCGCGGGCAGCCGCGCCTCGCCCAGCAGCGCCGGCAGGCTGCCCAGCGCCAGCTTGCGCCGCAGCAGTTCCCCTGGCTCCAGCTCCGCCCACGGCATGCGCCCCAGCGCCAGCGCCACCAGCAGCACGCCCAGCGCGTAGACGTCGTCGGCGATCGTCCCCTCGCCGCGCCCCTCCGGCAGGCATGCCTCCATGTATGGCGGATCGAACCCCGGCGGCTGGCGCGAGCCCGCCGGAAACGCCCATGCCGCCCCCAGCACCGCCCCGCTGGCGCCCTTGGATCCGCGCCCCGCGAAGACGTTGGCCGGCGCGATCGCCCGGTGCGTCACGTCGAGCTCCGCCAGCCGCCGCAACACCCCCGCGATCGGCCGCAGCACCTTGCCCACCAGCGCGGATTCCACCATCGCGCCCCCTGGCTGGAACAGCGCCGGCCCCGGCGGCGAGGCCGTGACAACTCCCCAGGCCGGACCCGCGGGTGCCCGCACCGCGCCGTGCCCCAGCGGCACCAGCAGCCCGTCGATCCCCGTCCCCACCAGCGCCGACAACGCCCGCGCCCGCGCCGCCATCCCATCCGGAACCAGCATCGTCATCAACGAGGGAGCCGGATCGTTGCCGGCAAGCGCATCGCGCGCGGCGAAGCACACGAGGTCGAAGCACGCGCGTGACAGCGGGCGGGTGAAATCGGTCGCGTACCGACCCGCCAGCATACCCGCCCCTGGGCCGGCCCCGGGGCCCGCATCGCCGGAAAGCCGATCGCGTTCCGCAATCGCGCCATGCTGTCGCGCCATCCCGGACATGAGCGCAATCTGGCGAACCCCGGTTAGCGCCACGCTAACGAGGCTTGCGCCCCACCCCGTGCCATGGATTGCTCGCCCGTCCACCCGCCGGAGCCCCCATGTCCTGGACCCACGCGCTCGCCTTCGCCGCCGCCTCGGAGGTGCTGCTCCTGATCCCCGGCCCCACGGTGCTGCTCGTCATCTCCTACGCGCTCGCGCACGGCCGCCGCGCCGCCGCGGCGATGGTCGCGGGCGTCGCCCTCGGCGACCTCACCTCCATCACCGCGTCGCTGCTCGGCCTCGGCGCGCTGCTTTCCGCCTCCGCCACGGTCTTCACCGTGCTGCGCTGGATCGGCGGCGCCTACCTCGTCTGGCTCGGCATCAAACTCTGGCGCGCGCCCGTCGCCGAAGCGCCGGACGCCACCTCACCCGACGCCCCACCGCTGCGCATGGCCGCCCACGCCTATGCCGTCACCGCGCTCAACCCGAAAAGCATCACCTTCTTCGTCGCCTTCGTG
This sequence comes from Pseudomonadota bacterium, assembly GCA_021847175.1. GTDB lineage: Bacteria > Pseudomonadota > Alphaproteobacteria > Acetobacterales > Acetobacteraceae > JAJXXT01. Next base: position 13,490 of record JAJZUI010000067.1, on the reverse strand, counting down.
CCGCAGTTCCTGGTGCCTTCGCGCGCCTTCGCGCCGCAGGCCATCGCCATCGTCGCGATCTTCGTGGGCCTCGCCGCGGTCAACGCCGGCCTCTACGCGCTCCTCGCCGCACGCGCCCGCGCCCGCCTGCGCCAGCGCCGCGTCCGCCTGCTGTTGAACCGCGCCGGCGGCACCCTGCTGGCCGGTGCCGGCCTCCTCGCGATAGGCCTCTCCCGGTCCTAGCCCTCGAACGGATCGCGCACGACAATCGTATCCTCGCGCTCCGGCCCGGTCGTGAGCAGGATCACCGGCGCGCCCACCAGTTCCTCGATCCGCCGCACATACTTCACCGCCTGCGCCGGCAAATCGGCCCAGCTCCGCGCCCCGGCGGAAGACCCGCTCCAACCCTCGATGGTCTCGAACACCGGCTCCGCCGCCGCCTGCGCGGCCGGCGAAGCCGGCAGCCGCGATACCGTCTCGCCATCGAGACGATACCCGACGCCGATCTTCAGTTCCGGCAACCCGTCCAGCACGTCGAGCTTGGTCAGCACGATCCCCTGGATGCCGCCCACCGTCACCGCCTGGCGCACCATGGTCGCATCGAACCAGCCGCAGCGCCGCCGCCGGCCAGTCACCGTCCCGAACTCCCGCCCGCGGTCTCCGATCATCTGCCCCGTCGCGTCCAGCAACTCGGTCGGAAACGGTCCGGATCCCACGCGCGTCGTGTACGCCTTGGCGATCCCGAGCACGAACCCGATCGCGTGCGGCCCCATCCCGGAGCCGGAGGCCGCCGTCGCCGCCACGGTGTTGGAGGACGTCACGTACGGGTACGTCCCATGGTCGATATCCAGCATCACCGCCTGCGCGCCCTCGAACAGGATGCGCCGCCCTGCCCGCCGCGCCTCGTCGAGCCGCTCCCACACCGGCTCCGCAAACGGCAGGATACGCGGCGCCAGGTCCAGCAGGTACTGCATCAGCGTCGGTTTCTCGAACGTTTCGGCACCCAGGCCACGCAGCAGCGTGTTGTGGTGCAGCAGCAGCTCGTCGAGCTTGGCATCGAGCGTCGCCGGCTCCGCGAGGTCGGCAACGCGAATGGCCCGCCGCGCCACCTTGTCCTCGTAGGCGGGCCCGATCCCCCGCCCGGTCGTCCCGATCTTCCGCTCGCCGCGCGCCGCCTCGCGCGCGCGGTCGAGTGCCGCGTGCAGCGGCAGGATCAGCGGCGCGTTCTCCGCGACGCGCAGCGTCGCCGGCGTCACCTCGATCCCCTGCCCGCGCACGCGCTCGATCTCGGCCAGCAGCGCCTCGGGGTCGATCACCACGCCGTTGCCGATGATCCCCATCTTGCCGCGCACCAGCCCGGACGGCAGCAGCGACAACTTGTATGTCTGGTTGCCGACGACGAGCGTATGCCCGGCGTTGTGCCCGCCCTGGAACCGCACCACGAGGTCGGCGCGGCTGGCGAGCCAGTCCACCACCTTGCCCTTGCCCTCGTCGCCCCACTGCGCGCCGATGACCGCTACGTTAGGCATTTGGCACGTTATCCATGTCGTTGCTCCAACAAAACGGGCTTTCCGTCCGCCCCCAAAACATATCCGCAGCCGAGCCGTCGCGCCTCCGCAGCCTGGTCCGCGACCGGCGCGAGCCCTGCCACCGTCGCGAACCCCGCGGCACGCTGTGCCGCGCCATCCATCCCGTGCGGCACATAGAGCCGGGCCCTCGCCGGCCGCGCCGGCGCCGCCCGCAGCACGGAATCCGGATACAGCGTGATCCCCGTCGCCGGCTCCGCCTCTCCGCACAGATACCGCCCGCCGCGGCCAAGCTCCTCCACGCGCCCCGGCGCGTAGATCGTGACGGACACGCCGGTGTGGTAGCGCAATCCCCGGAACTCGACGGGATCGACCGTCAGCACCAGCCCCGGCGCCCGCGCCTCGATCGCCGCCACCGTCGCCGCCAGCCGGTCCGCGTGTTCGCGCGCCCGCGTGGTCAGCGGCGCCGCGGCCAGGGCCGCCAGCGCCCGTGCCGCGGGCCCCGCCGCCAGCAGCAACTCCGTCAACGTCCCCGCCAGCGTCCCCGCATGCCGTGCCACGGCCGCGGCGTCCTTCCGGTCCAGTGCCCGCGCCAGCGCCGTGCTCGAAATTCCCGACTCCTCCAGCAGCGCGGGGATCAGCGGCGGATGCGTGAGGTCGAAGCTCGTCCGCGTCACCCCGAGCGAAGCCAGCGCCTCGGCCGCCACGGCCACCACCTCGGCATCGGCCTCCGGCGAATCCGCCCCGATCAGCTCGATCCCGGCCTGTGCGATCTGCCGCTCCGGCTCCCGCGCGTCCGAACCCTGGCGCAGGCACTGCCCGGCATAGGAAAGCCGCAGCGGCCTCGCGGCGCCCGCGAGCCTGGTCGTTGCGATCCGCGCCACCTGCGGCGTCATGTCCGCCCGCACGCCCATCATCCGGCGCGTGTCGGGGTCGAGCAGGCGGAACGTCTGCTCCGCCATCGCGGCGCCCGCGCCGGCGAACAGCGTGTCCTCGAACTCCAGCAGCGGCGGCTTCACACGCTGATACCCGTGCGCGGAAAACGCCGCCATCAGCGCCTCGACGGCGCCGGCCTCGGTCTCCGCCTCGGGCGGAAGCAGGTCGCGCAGCCCGGCCGGCAGCAGCGCGGGATGGGGTTTGTCGCCAGTCGCGTCTTCGGGGGTCACGCCGTCGGTCCCGTAGTGGCGCGCGGCTTTAGCATCCGCACGGCAGAAGGCCAACGGAGATGGGGCCAACGTATGGACCTAACCGTCGCAAGCCGCCATCGTGGCCGGAAACCCACGCCACGAGCCAACGGAACGACCATGCCCGACGAACCGAAACCCGCCGAGAAACCCGCCGAAAAGCCCGCCGAGCCTCCCGCCCGCTTCGAAACCAAGCACGAGGGCACCTTCGCCGGCTCCACCATCGCCTACCGCTGCGTCGCCGCCGAGCTCGACGTGCCGGACGCCGAGGGCAAGCCCCGCGCCCGGATCTTCTCCTTCTCCTACCTCGCCGAGCCTGCGGACGCCCGGCGCCCCGTCATCTTCGCCTTCAACGGCGGCCCCGGCTCCGCCAGCCTCTGGCTGCACATGGGCGTGCTCGGCCCTCGCCGCGTCGTCTGCCCGTCGGACGGCTCGCCCGCCGGCAGCGGCCCCTACGACGTGGTGGACAACGAACTCTGCCCGCTGGAACGCGCCGACATCGTCTTCATCGACCCGCCCGGCACCGGCTATTCCGCCATGGCCGGCACCTACAAGCCGGAGGACGGCTGGGGCCTCGAGCAGGATTCCGAGATCGTCGCCGGCTTCATCAAGACCTGGCTCACCGCGCACAAGCGCTGGTCCTCGCCCCGCTACCTGGTCGGCGAAAGCTATGGCACCACGCGCGCGGTCGCCGTCGCCGGCAAGCTCGCGGGTGGCCTCGCGGGCGTGGCCCTCAACGGCATCGGCCTCGTCTCCGCCATCCTCGATTTCCACACCGCCCGCTTCCAGGCCGGCAACCCGCTGCCGGACGCGAGCTACCTGCCCACCTACACGGCGACGGCGCTGCACCACGGCCTGATCCAGGCGCCCGACGCTCAGACGAAGGAGGGGCGCGACAAGCTCCTCGCCGAGTCCCGCCGCTTCGCCATGATGGAATACCTGCCGGCCCTCGTCGCCGCGAGCCGCCTCGCCCCCGCCGAAACCGCCCGTATCGCCAAGCGTCTCTCCCAGCTCACCGGCCTCTCCGAATCCTGGCTCACCCGCACCCGCCTGCGCATCGAGCCCGGCCGCTACCGCAAGGAACTCCTGCGCGCCAAAGGCCTCACCATCGGCCGCTTCGACAGCCGCTACACAGGCCGCGACTACGACGAGGCCGGCGAGCTGCCGGACGCCGACCCCTCCTCCTACGGCATGGACAGCGCCTTCGTCTCCACCGCCAACGACCATATCGGCCGCGTGCTCGGCGTTGACTGGCAGCGCCCCTACACCGTCTTCAACCGCAAGGCGCTCGAGAACTGGGACTGGCTCGGTCCCAAGAAGGAGGGGGTCATGCGCTGGCCCGGCTACGTCAACGTGGCGCCGACGCTGGGCCAGGTCCTGCGCGAGAACCCGGCGCTCAGGGTCTGGATCGCCAACGGCATCTACGACCTCGCCACCCCGTTCCACGCGGTGGAAAACACCATCGCCGGCAACGGCATCGAAACCGCGCGCGTGCGCATGACCTACTACGACGCCGGCCACATGATGTACCTGCACGCCCCCTCGCTCGCCGCCCTCGGGGCCGACCTCCGGGAGCTCGTGCACCCCGCCGCCTGAGGCGCCGGGGTCTGGCGCCAGCCGGACCCCCGCCCCATCTCACATTCATCACCCACGGAGGACCGCATGGCCGCGCACACCATCAAGCCGCTCGTCACCGCCACGGCGATCAACACCGGCGGCCGCAACGGCCACTCCGAAACCACGGACGGCTCGGTCAGCGTCAACCTCTCCGTGCGCAAGGAAATGGGCGGGCCCGGCCTGCCCGACACCACCACGCCGGAACACCTCTTCGCCGCCGGCTACGCCGCCTGCTTCGGCGGCGCGCTGGAGTTCGTCGCCAGCCAGCACAGGAAGAACGTCGCCGGCAGCTCCGTCACCTGCTCCGTGGCCGTCGGGCCGCGCGAGGGAGGCGGCTTCGGCATCGCCGTCCGCCTGCTCGCGAAGATCCCCACCCTGCCCAAGTCCGAGGCCGCGGCGCTGGTCACCGAGGCGCACGAGAAGATCTGCCCCTACAGCCACGCCACCCGCGGCAACATCGACCTCACGCTCGAGGTCGAAGGCGCCTAGCCGGTCCATTTGAACCATCGGTCATGACGTATCTGGATAACAACCGAATGGCAGGCCAGCAGCGCAACGAAGCGCGCCCCGCCTTGCAAGTCGCCCTCGCGCGCGGCCTTGTGGGGCGCTGTCCGAACTGTGGACGGGAAAGACTGTTCCGCGCCTATCTGAAACAGGTCGATCATTGCGCGAGCTGCGGTGAAAATTATTCCGAAATCGAATCAGATGACGCCGCCCCCTGGTTCACGATGCTGATCGTTGGCGTCCTCGCCGCGCCCCTGTATTTCATCTTCCAGGGCTTTTTCGCATCGAATTTCATCGTGGCGATGATCTGTTTTCTCCTTGCCTTGACCCTCTTGACCCTGGTCCTCTTGCCCCGGATCAAGGGAAGCCTGATTGCCGCCTTCTGGTATTCCCGCCGCGCCTCGCATCGGGTGTCGTGAGGGAAGCCGTCTGATCACGCCTTCCGGCGTCCCGCCGGCCGCCTCTCGTTCACCGCCTCGCTTTCGTGGACAAGCCGTCAGAAATTAAGGGTCGTCGCCTGCACCACCAGCGGCAGCGTGCGCACCATCGCCAGCACCTCCTCAGGCACCGGCTCGTCGACCGCCACCATGCAGATCGCATCGCCCCCCGCCTCGGCGCGCCCGAGATGGAAGGTCGCGATGTTGATCCCAGCCCCCGCCAGCGTCGCCCCGAACCGCCCGATGAACCCCGGCTTGTCCCGGTTGGTCACATAGAGCATGTGCCGCGCGAAATCGGCCTCGACCGGGATCCCCTTGATCTCGACGATCCGCGGCTTCGTCCCCGCGAACAGCGTGCCGGCGACGCTGCGCGACTGCTTGTCGGTGGTGATCACCACCCGCACCAGCGTCTGATACTCGCTGTCGCGGTCGTGCACGGTCTCGGCGACGTCGATGCCACGCTCGCGCGCCAGCACCGGCGCGTTGACCATGTTCGCCCCCTCCAGCATCGGCCCCAGCACACCCGCCAGCGCCGCGGCGGTCAGCGGCCTGGCATTCAGCTTAGCCGCCTGGCCCTCATACTCGATCGCCACCTTGCGGATATTGCCGTCCTGCGCCGCCGTGAGCTGACCCGCGAACGTGCCGAGCAGCCGGCACAGCTCCATGTAGGGTGCCAGACGCGGTGCCTCCTCCGCGGTCACGCTCGGCATGTTGATCGCGTTCGTGACGGCGCCCGTCAGCAGGAAATCGCTCATCTGCTCGGCCACCTGCAGCGCGACGTTCTCCTGCGCCTCGTTCGTCGCCGCCCCCAGGTGCGGCGTGCACACCACGTTCTCCAGCGCGAAGAGCGGGCTCTCCTTCGCCGGCTCGGTCTCGAACACGTCGAGCGCCGCCCCCGCGACGTGCCCCGCCTTGATCAGCTCCGCCAGCGCCGCCTCATCAACCAGCCCGCCGCGCGCGCAGTTGACGATGCGGACACCCTTGCGCGTCTTCGCCAGGTTCTCCCGCGAGAGGATGTTCCTCGTGCCCTCGGTCAGCGGCGCATGCAGCGAGATGAAATCCGCCTGTTCCAGCAGCGTATCGAGCTCGACCTTCTCGACCCCCAGCTCCAGCGCCCGCTTCTCCGTCAGGTACGGGTCATACGCGATCACCCGCATCTTCAGCCCCTGCGCGCGGTCGGCGACGATCGAGCCGATATTCCCGCAGCCGATCAGCCCCAGCACCTTGCCGAACAGCTCCACGCCCATGAAGCGGTTCTTCTCCCACTTCCCCGCCTTGGTGGAGACCGTCGCCTCCGGGATCTGCCTGGCGAGCGCGAACATCATCGCGATCGCGTGCTCCGCGGTGGTGATCGCGTTGCCATAGGGCGTGTTCATCACCACCACGCCGGCGGCGGTCGCGGACTTCACATCGACGTTATCCACGCCGATGCCCGCGCGCCCCACCACGCGCAGCTTCCTGGCCTCCGCCAGAAGCTCCTTCGTCACCTTGGTCGCCGAACGCACCGCGAGCCCGTCGTATTCGCCGATGATCGCGCGCAGGTCCGCGGGCGTTAGCCCCGGCTTCACATCCACCTCGATCCCACGCCGCTTGAAAATCGCCACCGCGGCCGGGGACAGCTTGTCGGAAATCAGGACCTTGGGCATCTCTATGCAACCTTCTTCGCGAGCGTGTCGGCCACCTGTGCCGCGGCCCAGTCGAGCCACGGCAGCAGCGCCTCGATGTCGGACGTTTCGACCGTGGAACCGCCCCAGATCCGCAGCCCGGGCGGCGCGTCGCGATAGCTCGCGATGTCGTAGGCCACGCCCTCCGCTTCCAGCAGGCTCGCCAGCTTCTTTGCCGCCTCAGCCTGCCCCGCCGCGTCGAGCGAAACGAACCACGGCGCCGTGATCCTGAGGCAGATCGAGGTCGGCGAGCGCGTCTCCGGCCGCTCGGCCAGGAAATCCACCCAGTCCCGCGCCGACACGAAGCGCGCGATCGCCGCGAGATTCGCCTCGCTGCGCGCGACCAGCGCCGCGAGCCCGCCGACGCTCTCCGCCCAGCGCAACCCGTCCAGCGCGTCCTCGACCGCGAGCATGCTCGGCGTGTTGATCGTCTCGCCCTTGAACACGCCCTCCGCCAGTTTTCCACCCGAAACGAGCCGGAACACCTTCGGCATCGGCCACGCCGGCTTGTAGGTCAGCAGCCGCTCCACCGCGCGCGGCGAGAGGGCGAGCATCCCGTGCGCTGCCTCGCCCCCCAGCACTTTCTGCCAGGACCAGGTCACCGCATCGAGCTTGTCCCACGGCAGTTCCATCGCGAACGCCGCGGAGGTCGCGTCCGCGATCACCAGCCCCTCGCGATCCGTGCTGATGAAGTCCCCATCCGGCAGCCGCACGCCGGAGGTCGTGCCGTTCCACGCCAGCACCAGGTCATGCGCCGGGTTCACCGCCGCCAGGTCCGGCAGCGTCCCGTACGGCGCCTCCAGCACGCGCACGTCCGCCAGCTTGAGCTGCTTCACAACGTCGTTGGCCCAGCCCGCGGAAAAACTCTCAAAGGACAGAATATCCACCGGCCGCGCCCCGAGCAGCGACCACAGCGCCATCTCCACCGCCCCCGTGTCGGAGGCGGGCACGATCCCGAGCCGCCAGTCCGCCGGCATGCCAAGGATCGCGCGCGAGCGCGTGATCACCTCGGCGAGCCGCGCCTTGGGCTCCTTCGCCCGATGGCTGCGCCCGAGCTGCGCGCCGGCGAGCGCCGCCAGCGACCAGCCCGGTCGCTTGGCGCAGGGCCCTGATGAGAAGTGGGGATTGGCCGGACGCACGTCCGGACGCGGAAGGAGCGTCATGTTTCGCTCTCCCTTTCAGAAGAGAAGCGTCCCGGTGGGGGGACGTGGCCCGACGCCCCCCTAGTCCGGTCGCGTCCCGAATGCAAGGGCAACCGCGCAGCCCCTCCCGCGAGCCGCCTCACCGTCGGATCGGCAGGGCAGCGCGGCCCCTACCCCTGCCCCGAGGCGAACAGCCGCCGCACCTTCTCCATGTCATACGGCTGCTCGGCCAGCGTCTCCGGGTCCCACTCGTGCCGGTCGGCCGCGAAGAAATCCCCGCCATAGACGTGCAGCGCCCCGGTCACCCGCGGGATCGGATTGATAACGGAATGAATCACGTCTTCGCCGAACGCGACCACGTCCCCGTCGCCCATCGACTTCGCCCCCGCCGCCTCCACCCGGTGCCTGGCATCCGCGGGCAGCCGCCGCCACAGCACATTGTCCTCGCGCCCGGAATAGATCCCGATCACCGCCCACATCGCATGGTCGTGCGGCATGATCACCGCCCCCGCCGGCCAGCACAGATTCAGCACGGTGAGCCTGCCCGAGCGGTACAGCACGTCGATCCCGCCCCCCTTCACCAGCCCGATCCCGCGCTCGACGTCGCGTGGGTCCGCCACCGCCCGCTCGACGAGTTCCTTCACCGCCCGCCGTGCTGACGCGCCGTCCGCCGCCGCGTCCACCGCGCCGATGCATTCCTCGACGAAACGATCCCGGTCGAACATCGTCCCCTCCCCGTTGCTGCCGTAACCTTCCCGCGCCGCGCCCCGCCTGTCCAATGACGTCGCGGCCAGCCCCTACGCCATCCAGGCCGTCCCCAGCGGCCCCTGCCCCTTGCCCAGCCCGGGTGCCGCCACAATCGCCGCGCGCAGATACGCCCGCCCCGCCGCCACCGCCTCGCGCAGCGCCCGCCCCCGCGCGAGATGCGTCGCGATCGCGGAGGAAAGCGTGCACCCCGTCCCATGCAGATGCCGTGTCGCGATCCGCGCATCCGCGAACGTCGCCACGCCCTCGGCGTCCACCAGCACGTCGGTGAGCACCTCGCCCGCGAGATGCCCGCCCTTCACCAGCACCGCGCCCGCGCCCATCGCCCGGATCGCCCGGCCCGCCCGCGCCATCGCCTCGACATCGCCCACCGCAAACCCGCACAGTGCCTCGGCCTCCGCGAGGTTCGGCGTCACCAGCGCCGCGCGCGCGATCAGCGGCGCAAGCACGTCCCTTGCCGCCCCCGCCAGCAGCGCGTCCCCGCTCGAGGCGCGCAGCACCGGGTCCAGCACCAGCGGCAGCCCCGGCCAGTCCGCCAGCACCCCCGCCACCGCCGCCGCCGTCGCCCCGTCCCCCAGCATGCCGCACTTCACCGCGTCGGCGCCGAGGTCGGCCAGCACCACCCGTATCTGTTCCGTAACGATCTCCGCCGGCACGGGATGGACCGCGTACACCGCCCGCGTGTCCTGCACCGTCACCGCCGTCACCGCCGTCATCGCGAAGCCCCCGAGCGCCGTGATCGCCCTGATATCCGCCTGGATGCCCGCGCCGCCTCCGGAATCCGACCCGGCGACGCTGAGCACCCGCGCGATGGTCATTGGCTTACGCCGCGGCGCGCGCGATCTCGTCGCACAGCGAGTCCACCAGGCTCGTGACCAGGCTCTCGTCCTCCGCCTCGGCCATCACGCGGATCACCGGCTCGGTGCCGCTCTTGCGGATCACCAGCCGCCCCGCGGCCCCCAGCTCGCGTTCCGCAGCCGCGATCGCGGCGCGCACCCCCTGCGTCTCCAGCGGCGATTCGCCCTCGTAGCGAACGTTGCGCAGCCGCTGCGGCAGCGGCTGGAACACCTGCAGCACCTCCGAGGCCGGCCCTCGCTTCTCCACCAGCACAGCCAGCACCTGCAGCGCCGCCGTCAGCCCGCAGCCCGTGGTGCCGTGGTCGAGCAGCAGGATATGCCCGCTCTGCTCGCCGCCCACGTTGCACCCGGTCCGGCGCATCGTCTCCATCACGTAACGGTCGCCGACGCGCGTCCGGTGCAGCGTCAGCCCCAGCCCAGCGAGAAACCGCTCGAGCCCGAGATTGGACATGACGGTGGTCACGATCCCGTCGCCCTCGAGCCGCCCCGCGTCCCGCCAGGCCCGCGCGATCAGCGCCACGATCTGGTCGCCGTCGACCAGCGCGCCCGTCTCGTCGGCGATGATCACCCGGTCCGCGTCGCCGTCGAGCGCGATACCGAGGTCCGCCCCGTGCCGGCGCACCTCCTCCTGCATCAGCTCCGGCGCCGTCGAGCCGCAGTCGCGGTTGATGTTGAACCCGTCGGGCTCCACGCCGATGCGGACCACGTCCGCGCCGAGCTCCCACAGCACTGCGGGGGCCACGCGATACGCCGCCCCGTTGGCACAGTCGATCACGATCTTCAGCCCGTCGAGCCGCATGCCGCGCGGAAAGTTCGCCTTCACGCTCTCGATGAACCGCCCGCCCGCGTCCTCCAGCCTGGCCGCGCGTCCGAGCTGCGCGGAAGGCGCCAGCCGCCCCGAGAGATCGGTCGCCATCGTCGCCTCGATCGCGAGCTCGGCCTCGTCGGAAAGCTTGAACCCGTCCGGCCCGAACAGCTTGATGCCGTTATCCTCATACGGGTTGTGCGAGGCCGACAGCATCACGCCGAGATCCGCCCGCAGCGAGCGCGTCAGCATCGCCACCGCCGGCGTCGGCTGCGGCCCCACCAGGATCACGTCCATCCCAGCGCCGACGAACCCCGCCACCAGTGCCGGCTCCAGCATATACCCGGAAAGCCTGGTGTCCTTGCCGATCACCACCCGGTGGCGGTGCGCGCCCCTCGTGAACAGCAGCCCGGCCGCCTGGCCGAGCTTCAGTGCCGTCTCGGCATTCATCGGGTCGGCGTTGGCGGTGCCGCGGATCCCGTCGGTGCCAAAAAGCTTGCGTTGCGTCATGAACACTTCCTACTCCACCACGCCGAGCCCCTGCCAGACCCTGATCGCCTGCACCGTTCCGGCGACGTCGTGCGTGCGCAGCACCGAGGCGCCAAGCATCACCGCGAGCAGCCCCGCCGCAAGCGAGCCGGGGTCGCGCGCCTCGGGCGCGACCCCGCCGCCCAGCCGCCCGATGAAGTTCTTCCGCGACACCCCCACGACCAGCCGGTGCCCAAGCCCCAGCAGCGCCGCGAGCCGCGGCAGCAGCTGTAAGTTCATCGCCCCGCTCTTGGCGAACCCGATCCCGGGGTCGAGCGCGATCGAGGCCGGAGCAATCCCGCCCGAAACCGCCGCATCCCGCCGTGCCGCGAGTTCCGCCGCCACCTCGCCCAGGATGTCGCGATAGACCGCGAGCCGGTTCATCTCCGCGGGCGTGCCCCGGCTGTGCATCACCACCACCGGGCACCGCGCGCGCGCGACGACCCCGATCGCATCCGGATCGTGCGCGAGCCCGGAGACATCGTTGATCACCGAGGCCCCCGCCGCCAGCGCCGCCGCCATCGTCGCCGCGTGGCGCGTATCGACGCAAACCCGCACGCCCTCGGCCACCAACCCCGCCACCACCGGCAGCACCCGCGCCTGCTCCTGCGCGGGCGGCACCGGCGTCGCCCCCGGTCGTGTCGATTCCCCACCGACATCGACCAGCGCCGCGCCCTCGCGCGCCATCGCCACCCCGGCCGCGATCGCGGCACCGGCGTCGGCATGCTTCCCGCCGTCGCTGAAACTGTCAGGCGTTACGTTGAGGACGCCCATCACGTGCACGCCCGCGCCGAGCCCCGCCCAGTCCGGCGGCGCGGCACTCAGCGCCGCGAGCCACCCGCGGTGCGGCTCCGCGACATCCCCCACCGGCACGACGCCCGCCCCCGGCAGCCGGGCGAGCGCGAACGCCACACGCCCACCCGCGAGCCGTAACGCGCGCCCGGCGGCCACGGCGTCATCCGCCGCGGCCCCGAAGACCAGTCCCAGTGGTTCGGGAAGTTCCGTGCTCAGCCGGGCTGCGGCGCCGGGTCCAGCCCTGGCGGCGGCGAGCCCAGCGGCCGCCCCGCCTGCGGAACGGAGGCGCGCCTGCTGTCCGCGGCCGGCTCGTCCACCACCTTGCGGATCACCGGCTCGCCGCGCAGCACCGTGCGGATCTCGTCGCCGGAGAGCGTCTCGTACTCCAGCAGCCCCTTCGCCAGCGCGTGCAGTTCCGCGATGTTCTCGGTCAGGATCGTCCGCGCATGCGCGTAGGACGCATCGATGATCGACTTGATCTCGGAATCGATCTCCCGCGCCGTCGCCTCGGAGACGTTCTTGTTCTGCGTCACCGAGTGGCCGAGGAACACTTCCTGGCTGTTGTCGCCATAGGCGATCATGCCGAGCTTGTCGCTCATGCCCCATTCGGTGACCATCCGCCGCGTCTGATCGGTCGCCATCTTGATGTCGCCGGCGGCCCCGTTGGAGACCTTGTCGGCGCCGAAGATGATCTCCTCGGCGGCCCGCCCGCCCATCGCCATGGTCAGCTCGGCGAGCAGCTTGGACTTGCTCTTGGAGTAGCGGTCGCCCTCGGGCAGGCTCATCACCAGCCCCAGCGCCCGCCCACGCGGAATGATCGTCGCCTTGTGCACCGGGTCGCATTCCTCCTGGTGCAGCGCGCACAGCGCATGGCCCGCCTCGTGATAGGCGGTCATCTTCTTCTCGGCGTCGCTCATCACCATGGAGCGGCGCTCGGCGCCCATCAGCACCTTGTCCTTGGCGTTCTCGAACTCCGCCATCGCCACCACGCGCTTGCCGATGCGCGCGGCCAGCAGCGCCGCCTCGTTCACCAGGTTGGCGAGGTCGGCGCCGGAGAACCCCGGCGTGCCGCGCGCGATCACCTTGGGGTCGACGTCGGAGGCCAGCGGAACTTTCCGCATATGCACGCGCAGGATCTTCTCGCGCCCGTTCACGTCCGGGTTCGGCACCACCACCTGGCGGTCGAACCGGCCCGGGCGCAGCAGCGCCGGGTCCAGCACATCCGGCCGGTTGGTCGCCGCGATCAGGATCACGCCCTCGTTGCTCTCGAACCCGTCCATCTCGACGAGCATCTGGTTCAGCGTCTGCTCGCGCTCGTCGTTGCCGCCGCCGAGGCCCGCGCCGCGATGCCGGCCCACGGCGTCGATCTCGTCGATGAAGATGATGCAGGGCGCGTTCTTCTTGCCCTGCTCGAACATGTCGCGCACGCGGCTCGCGCCGACGCCCACGAACATCTCCACGAAGTCAGAGCCCGAGATGGTGAAGAACGGCACGTTCGCCTCGCCCGCGATCGCGCGCGCCAGCAGCGTCTTGCCAGTGCCCGGCGGGCCCACCAGCAGCACACCCTTGGGGATCTTGCCGCCGAGCCGCTGGAACTTCTGCGGGTCACGCAGGAATTCCACGATCTCCTGCAACTCGCTCTTGGCCTCGTCGATGCCGGCCACGTCCTCGAAGGTCACGCGTCCCT
>JAJZUI010000066.1 GCA_021847175.1 Pseudomonadota bacterium | reverse complement strand
TCTTTCCCCTGTGATCGACAGGCGTCCATCCTGCCAAGCCGTGTCAACGCGACGCCTCGCGTGCGGCGACGGCATCGCTATGCCTGACCGTGACGAAAGCCGCGTGCTGGCGCGGTGACGACGCCGATCGGAAGCAACCCACGGCGCGAGGCGTTCCCCGCGGCCGTGCAGCATGGAGGTTCGCGTGATGACACCCCTGGCCGCGATGCTCGCCCGGCTTCGCGACGGCGAGACGTCGACGCAGCGTGTGGCGCAGTTCGACGCTGCGATCGCGCTCGCGACGCGCATCGAGCGGGAGCTTGCCGAGGCCACGCGCGCGCTCGCGGTGCTGCACGAAGAGTATCGCGAGGAGGCGGAGCTTGCTGAGCGCGAGGCCGAGGCGCACCGGGCCGAGGAGGAGGCGCGCGAGGCCGCCATCGCGGCCGCCTACCCCAGCGGCAAGCTCATCCACTTCCCGCGGGGCCGCGTTCGCCGTTACGCGATGGCACCGGGTTCCGGCCTCGGCGTGGCCTGAGGCAGGCGAGCCGGGTGGGCATTGAGGCTACCAGACGACGGGGTGGGTGGCACCGGTGCGGACGTTGACCAAGCCCTGCGGCGCTGCCTCCGTGGGGGCGACGAGAACCCAGCGCCAGGGCGAGCAGGTGAGGGTTGCGAAGGCGAGGCGTTCCGGGAAGCCCTTCGGCCAGCGCGGCGAATACGTGGGCTCGTGCATCCACTCCACCACCTCCGCGGCGCGGTAGAGTTTCTGCATCTCGGCGTCGAGTTCGGCTGCGGGGCGCGCAGTCATCAGGCCGGCAATTTCGTAGCGGACCGTGGCGGCCAGGCGGCCGCGCACGACCAGCGCCCAGCCGCCTCGCATCGCGGCGACGGTGTTAACCGCGTGTGCCATCGCGGCATCGCAAGAGCCGACGGCCCAGATGTTGTGCGTGTCGTGGCCGAGGGAGCTGGCGAGCGCTGTGCCCTCCGTCGCCGGGCCGCAGCCGCGCCAGAACATGCGCGCGACGCCGCCCTTGCCCGTATGTCGGTCGATGATCGCGAATTTGGTGATGGTGCGGGCGGCGTCGCGCTGCACAGCGCCTTCTGTGACCGGCAGGTCCTCGACGAGGAAATCGTCCGCCCAGTGGAATGGGCGCAGGACCGCAGCATGCATCGTGGCCCGGCCCGGGGCAGCGCCGATGCGGAAATCTTCCGCCGTGAGGTCGCGGCCAATGTTGACGGTGCGCGTGGCCCAGTCCGGCCAGGCGATCCGGGGAACCGGAGCGAGATAGCGGGCGCCGGCGGCGACGGGGCTGCCGTCCGCCCAGACCTCAGCGATTTCAAGCGAGGGGATGTCGCGGAGCAGAACGATGTCGGCGTAGCGGCCAGGGGCGAGCGAGCCGACCCACGGGGTGAGGCGCATGTGGCGCGCGGGGTTGATCGTTACGCAGGCGATTGCGGCTTCCGGTGCGAGACCGTAACGGATAGCGGTGCGGATGTTGTGGTCGGTGGCGCCCAGGCGCAGCGTGTCCGAGGCGCTGCGGTCGTCGGTGGCAAAGGCGATCTGCGACCAGTCCGACAGGCCCGAGGTGAGCAGGCCGGGGATGACGTCCTCCATGGCGTGGACGCGCAGCTCGACGAAGATGCCGCGGACGAGTTTCTGCCAGACTTCCGCCGTGGTCGCGGCCTCATGGTCAGAAGCCAGGCCGGCGGCAGCGAAGGCGGAGATGGAGGCAGGGTCGGTGAGGCCGGCGCCGTGGCCCTCCACAACGCCGCGAGCGGCCAGCGTCGCCTCGATCATGCCCCAGAGGCGTTCGTGGGACGGGTTCGAGGCGTCCCAGACGGCGGGCCAGTCCATCACCTCGTCGAGGCCGGCGACGCGCGGGTCCGCCATGAAGGCGACTTGTTCGGCCGCACCGTAGTGGCCACCAGAATTTTCCCAGGCGGTGGGCGGGACGGCGGAGCCGGGCAGCGGGAAAATCTTCAGCGGTGAGCCACGCTTTCTGGGTTCGAGCCAGAAATCCAGGTTGCGGTGGCCGACGACGTTGGAGAGTTCGTGGCTCGCCTCGCAGGTCCAGGTGTTACCGTGGGGGATGACGAGGGCGGCCTCGAACTCCGGCGTGAGGTGGGAGCTCTCGATGTGCTTGTGTACCTCCCCGAAGCCGGGGACGGCCGAGAGATCCCGGCGGTCGACGCGTTCGGCGCTCTTTGCGGGATACGTGCCGGCGTCGCCGGTCCAGGCGATGCGGTTGCCGGCGATCGCGATTTCCTGGTCTGCGCGCCAAGTGAGGGTGTGAACGTCGAGCAAGCGGCCGACGCGCAGCAGACGATCGGCCGGCGCGCGACCGAGGGCAACGAGGGCGAGATGGCGACGAAGGCGGGTTTCCTGGGCGGAGGTCGCTTCCATCAATGCACCAGGTCGCGGGTCATGGTTTCGATACCGGAAAGGGTGAGCGGGTACATGCGCCCCTCCATGAACTCGTGGATGAGGCCGACGGACCCGTCCTCCCGCCAGGACTGGCGCGGGCGGGGGTTGAGCCAGGCAGCGCGGCGGAAATGCGAGGTGAGGCGCTGCAGCCAGACGGCGCCGGATTCCGCGTTCCAGTGCTCGACGCTGCCGCCCTCGTGGGTGATCTCGTAGGGGCTCATTGTGGCGTCGCCGACGAGGATGAGCTTGTAGTCCGGTCCATAGGTGCGCAGGACCTGTTCCGTGGGGAGCATGTTGTCGGCGCGGCGGCGATTGGCGGTCCAGAGCCGTTCGTAGGGACAGTTATGAAAGTAGAACGAAACCAGATGCTTGAACTCGGCGCGGGCGGCGGAGAAGAGTTCCGCGCTCTCGCGCACGTGGTCGTCCATGGAGCCGCCGATGTCGAGCAGCAGCAGCACCTTCACCGCGTTGCGCCGCTCCGCGACCATGCGCAGTTCCAGGCTGCCAGCGTTGCGCGCGGTGTCGCGGATGGTGCTGGGTAGATCCAGCTCGGTCGCGGCGCCTTCGCGGGCGAAGCGGCGCAGGCGGCGAAGCGCGAGCTTGAGGCTGCGAATGCCTAGTTCCATGTCCGAATCGAGGTCGCGGAACTCTCGCTTGTCCCAGACCTTCACGGCGCGGCGCAGGCGGGAGCGGTCCTGGCCGATGCGAACGCCCTCGGGGTTTGCCCCGTAGGCGCCAAAAGGTGAGGTGCCGGCTGTGCCGATCCATTTGTTGCCGCCCTGGTGACGGCCCCGCTGCTCGGCCAGGCGCTGGCGCAATGTGTCCATGAGCTTGTCGAAGCCGCCGAGCTTTTCGATCTTCGCCAGTTCCTCGGCGCCGAGGAATTTTTCCATGAGTTTCCTCAGCCATTCCTCGGGCAGGTCGGGGCGAAGGTCGTCGCCTGCGGCAGCCGGCGGGGGTTCGAGGCCCTTGAAGGCCTCCGCGAAGGCGCGGTCGAAGCGGTCGAGGTAACGCTCGTCCTTGGCCAGCGTGGCGCGGGCGAGGTGATAGAAATCCTCGATGTCGTAATTGGCGACACCGGCCCGCATCGCCTGCATCAGCGTGAGGTATTCGGTGACGGAGACCGGCAGGCCCTCCCGCCGCAGCGCTTCGATAAAAGGCGCGAACATTCCGGCTACGCGTTGCGGCGGTTGAGGAAGGCCAGGCGCTCGAAGAGGTGGACATCCTGCTCGTTCTTGAGCAGCGCGCCGTGGAGCGGCGGGATGGCGGACTGGCCTTCCTTCGCGCGCAGGGCCTCGGCCGGCATGTCCTCGGCCATCAGCAGCTTGAGCCAGTCGAGAAGTTCCGACGTGGCGGGCTTCTTTTTCAGGCCAGGCACGTCGCGAAGACGGAAGAAGACTTCAAGCGCCTCGCGCGCGAGATCCGAGCGGAGGTTGGGGTAATGCGCATCCACGATGCGCTGCATGGTCGGGCGGTCGGGGAAGCGGATGTAGTGGAAGAAGCAGCGGCGCAGGAAAGCGTCCGGCAGTTCCTTCTCGTTGTTGGACGTGATGATCACGACAGGACGGTGCCTTGCCGTAACGGTCTCGCCGGTTTCGTAGACGTGGAAGGTCATGCGGTCGAGTTCCAGCAGCAGGTCGTTGGGGAACTCGATGTCGGCCTTGTCGATCTCGTCGATCAGGACGACGACGGGTTCGGGCGAAATGAATGCCTGCCAGAGTTTGCCAGGAATGATGTAGTTGCGGATGTCGTGCACCCGCGCATCGCCTAGCTGGCCGTCGCGCAGGCGGGAGACGGCGTCGTATTCGTAGAGGCCCTGCTGGGCGCGGGTGGTGGATTTGATGTGCCACTCGATGAGGTGGCGGCCGAGGCTCGCGGCCACTTCATGGGCGAGGACGGTCTTGCCGGTGCCGGGTTCGCCCTTGACGAGCAACGGGCGCTCAAGCGTGACGGCGGCGTTGACCGCGACCTCGAGGTCGCGCGTGGCGATGTAGCGTTCGGTGCTGCGGAAGGACACGAGGTTACTCCGGGTGGGCGCTGGATTTTCGGGGGGCAGCGCGGCGCGCGCAACGGGAATCAGACGGCGAGCAATCCATCCGTCTTGATCTCGTCGAGGACGAAGAAGGTGCGGACCTGGCGCACGCCGGGAAGCGCGATGAGTTTCTCCGCGTGCAGGCGGTTGTAGCCGGCGATGTCGCGGACGCGGACTTTCAGGAAGTAATCCACGTCGCCGGCGACGAGGTGGCATTCGAGCACCGGGGCGAGCGCGCGGACGGCGGCCTCGAAGGCGGCGAAGCTTTCGCGGGTGGAGCGGTCGAGGACGACGCCGACGAGCACGACCGTCCCCTGCCCTACCGCCTCGGGGTCGATGTGCGCGCGGACAGTGCGGATGGTGCCGCGCTCGAACAGGCGGCGGGTGCGGGCGAGGCAGGCGGATTCCGAGAGGTGCACGCGGGCGGCGAGTTCCTTGTTCGAGATGCGGCCGTCGGCCTGAAGCGCGCGCAAGATGCGACGGTCGGCGGCGTCGAGGTCGCCGGTTGGAGAATTTTCTGCGGCACTTTTGTCTGACATGCTCGGAAGATGCTTCCGATCGCCCATTCCTGCCAAGAAAAACCTTCCGCGGAAGCAATCTTCCGCAGCCCATGCACGCGGGGCGGCGCTATAAGGGCGGCAACCTCAGCAAGGGATTTCCGCCATGGACCTGTCGCGCTTTCCCCGCGTGAAGCTCGCCTTCTTCCCCTCTCCCATCCACCGGCTCGACCGGATGTCGGACGAACTTGGCATCGAGTTGTGGGCGAAGCGCGACGACATCGCCTCCGGACTCGCGTTCGGCGGCAACAAGATCCGCAAGCTGGAGTTCCTCGCCGCGGACGCGCTGGCGCAGGGCTGCGACACGCTGGTGTCTATCGGGAATATCCAGAGCAACCATACGCGCCAGGTAGCGGCCGTCGCGGCCAAGCTCGGGATGAAGTGCCGGCTGGTGCAGGAGGAATGGACGAAGTGGCCGGACCCGACATACGACAAGGTCGGCAACATCCTGCTCTCGCGGATCATGGGGGCTGAGACGATTCTAGAGGGCGAAGGCTACTCGACGGCCGAGAAGGAGACCTGGCAGCAGGCGCTCGACCAGGTGCGGCGGGAGGGCGGCAAGCCGTATGCGATCCCAGCGGGCGCGTCCGATCATCCGCTGGGCGGGCTGGGCTATGCGGGGTTCGCCGAGGAGGTCGCGGCGCAGGAGAAGGACATGGGGATGTTCTTCGACACCGTGGTGACCGCGACCTGCACCGGCTCGACGCAGGCAGGGATGGTCGTGGGGTTCGCGGCGCAAAGACGCAAGCGGCGGGTGATCGGCATCGACACCGCGGCGGACACGGAGATGACGCGCCGGGCGGTGACCAAGATCGCGCACCAGACCGCGGCGGCGGTAGGGCTGAACACGGCGATCAGGGACGAGGACATCGTGATCGATCCGCGCTTCTGCGGGCCGGACTATGGGCTGCCAGATGACGCCACGATCGAGGCGATCCGCATGGCGGCGACGCACGAGGGGATGCTCACGGACCCCGTCTATGAGGGAAAGAGCATGGCGGGTGTGATCGCGATGGCGAAGGCGGGCGAGTTCGAGCAGGGCGCGAAGGTGCTCTACGTGCATCTCGGCGGCGCGCCGGCGCTCAACGCCTATCATTCGGCGTTCGGGAGCTAGCCGGGTTCCGGCGGGGGCGCGCGGCCTGGCCGCGCGTCAGCCGCTGGTCGCGTCGTGGACGACCAGGATGCGGGCGAGGCTGCGCAGCACCGGCTTCTCGATCAGCTTGCCCTCGAAAACGAGGAGGCCGCCCTCGGAGGCATCCCACGCTGCCATGACGCGGCGGGCGTAGTCGACGGTCTGCGCGTCGGGGGCAAAGACCGCGTTGATGTCGGGGATCTGCTTCGGGTGGATCGCGCCCTTGCCGCTGAAACCGAGCTCGGCTGAGAGCTGCGCCTCCCGCAGCATGCCCTCGCGGTCGTTGAGGTCGAGATAGGGCACGTCGATCACGTCGAGTCCCTGCGTCGCAGCGGCGTGCACGATGCGCGAGCGGGCGTATTGCAGCGCCATCCAGGTGGACTTGCAGCGCAGATCGGCGGCCATGTCGACGCCGCCGAAGAACAGGGCCTCGATGCGGTTGCTGGCGCGCGCGATTGCGTGCGCCGCTTCCAGCGCCTCGTTCGTTTCGATGATGACATGCAGCCGGGTCGGCTTCTTGTACTCGTCGAGCAGGTCGGAGAGGTTGCGCACCTCCTCCGGGCCCTTGACCTTGGGCAACATGATCGCGGGGACTGGCTCGGGCGCGTCGATCAGCGCCTTGACGTCGGCCATCCCGTCGAGCGTGCGCAGGCAATTGATGCGGATGATCCGCTCGACCCGCCCGGGGCCCTGGGCGCGGGGCAGTTCGGCGAAGGCGACGTCGCGGGCGAGATCCTTGTCCTTGGGCGCGATCGCGTCCTCGAGATCGACGCAGACGATGTCGGTGCCGCTTGCCAGGGCCTTTGAGAACATCTCGGGGCGGTTGCCCGGCGCGAAGATGAAGCTGCGGCGGGGGCGCAGGGGCGAGAGCGGGCTGGACATCGGGACCTCACTTCACACTGGGTCGTTGGGTTGGGCCATCGCGACGGGATCAGGATCCTGGCTTTGTGGTGCATGCGTGTGCGACCGGCAATGGGCCGCGGCGAGGCCGGCCGGCCACCGCACGCAACGCGAGCGGCCGAGGTGCAATGCACTGATTTATAAGATATTTTGTCGGATGGTGGGCGCGACAGGGATTGAACCTGTGACCCCCACCGTGTCAAGGTGGTGCTCTCCCGCTGAGCTACGCGCCCATCCGACGCGCGCTTCGTAATCGGCGCGCGGGGTCGGCGCAAGGTGGGGGTGGCGCAAGGCGCGCCGGGTCCCGGCGTTGCGGCGGCGCTGTTGCGGCGTAAGGTTGGCTTCATGCTGATCCATGACCTCACCGCCGTCCTGTCCGCCTTTCTGGCCTCGCTGGTGGAAGTGGTGGAGGCGTTCACCATCGTGCTCGCCGTGGGAGTGACGAGCGGGTGGCGGCCGGCGCTGCTGGGCACCGGGGCGGGACTCGCGGTGCTGACAGTCCTCATCGGGGTGCTCGGGCCGTTGCTGAACGCGGTGCCGCTGGAGGCGATGCAGGGGGTGATCGGGCTCCTGCTGCTGCTGTTCGGCATGCGCTGGCTGCGCAAGGCGGTGCTGCGCGCGGCCGGGCGCATTCCGCTGCACGACGAGGAAGCGGCGTTCGCCAAGGAGCGGAAGCTGCTCGCCGGCAGGCCGGGATTCGCCGCCGGGACCGTGGCGTTCCAGGGCGTGCTGCTGGAAGGCATCGAGGTGGTGTTCATCGTGATCGCGGTCGGCACCGGACGGGGGCTGCTGGGTGCCGCGAGCCTGGGCGCGGCGGCGGCAGCGGTGCTGGTGCTGGCCGCGGGGTTCGTGCTGCACCGGCCGCTCTCGCTGGTGCCGGAGAACACGCTGAAATTCATTGTGGGCGTCATGCTTTCGGCCTTCGGCACGTTCTGGCTCGGCGAATCGGTGGGAGCGGCGTGGCCGGGCGCGGATTTCTCGCTCCTGCCAATGGCGCTCGGGTTCTTGTTCGCGGCGATCATCGGGGTGCGCATCGCGGAGGCGCGGATATGAGCGTGCTGCGGGCGCTGTGGGAGGAGTTGCTGGGGCTGTTCGTCGATGACGGCTCGCTCGCCGCCGCGATCCTGGTGGTGGTGGGGCTGGTCGCGGTGCTGCGCGACACCGGCGTAGTCGGCGGGCCGGTGGGCGGCGGACTGCTGTTCGGCGGGCTGGTGCTGATCCTGCTGGAGAACGTCCGGCGCAGCGCGCGGCGCTGAAGGACCGTTCGATAACGCCGCACCGGCGGACAGGCGGTGGCGTTTTGATGCGTTGCGCATCGCGGCACTCGCGGGTTCAATGGCGGCGATGGACCTTCCGGCGTCGGATTCCCGGGCCGTGCGTGTCGAGCATCCCGCGGGGCCGGCGGTGCCGCTGGTGTTCGCGTCGCCGCATTCCGGCAGCGACTATCCGGCGGCGTTCGTGGCGGCGGCGAGGCTCGATCCCCTGCGGCTGCGGCAGAGCGAGGATTGCTACGTGGACGAGTTGTTCGCCGCGGCGCCCGTACATGGCGCGACGCTGGTGGCGGCGAATTTTCCGCGCGCCTTCTGCGACGCCAACCGTGAACCGTGGGAGCTCGATCCCGCGATGTTCGAGGACGCGCTGCCGGACTGGGTGAACACGGCGAGTGCGCGCGTGGGCGCGGGGCTCGGCACCATCGCGCGGGTGGTGGCGACCGGCGAGCCAATCTATCGCGCCAAGCTTTGCTTCGCCGAGGCAGAGGCGCGGGTGGCGACGACCTGGCAGCCCTTCCACGCGGCGCTGCGCGATGCGGTGGAGGAGACGCGGCTTCGGTTCGGCGCGTGCCTGCTGGTCGATTGCCACTCCATGCCCGAGGCCAGCATGCTGCCGCGGCGGCGCGCGGACATCGTGCTGGGGGATGCGCATGGCACGACCTGCGACCCGGCGCTGGTGCGCCTGGTGGAGGAGGCGCTGCTTGCGGAAGGGTTTTCGGTGCGGCGCAACGACCCTTATGCCGGCGGATACATCACCCGCCATTACGGCCGGCCGCGCGAACGGGTCCATGCGTTGCAGATCGAGGTGAACCGGGCGCTCTACATGGATGAAACGACTTTGAATCGCGGCCCGTGGTTCGATGCGACGCGCGCGCGGCTGACGCGGCTGGTAGCGCATCTGGCGGGGTGCGCGGCGGCGGCGCTGGGCATTCGGGCGCGTTAGCTGGACGAAAAAAATGGCGGTGCCTTGAGGCACCGCCAAGTTTAGGGAGGAAACGTCCAAGAAGCAGGAAAACGGTCGAAACCGTCTTGCTGCGGTGCACAAGATAGGCACGGTAGCGGTCGTTTGCAAGTGCAATTTTGCAGCGCAGCATCGCGTGAACGGTTACGTTTTGGAGCTTGCGGAAATGCGGACTCACGCTCCGCTAACCCTGTCCGCTATAAGCAGGGCCATGCACCGCCATTTAATTGCAGGGATTTTCGCTTTTTTTGGAATGATCGCCCTGGCTCAACCGAGCCTGGCCGGCAATCCCCGACTGGCGCCGCCGGTTTATCTTTCGAGTTTCGCGGCCAGGCATTCCGGCCAGCCACGCAACGCGCCCGCCAATGTCTTCGGCCGATGGGCGGTGCCGGCGCTGCCGGCCGGCGCGCCCGCGGGACCCGACCCAGCAAATCCGGGCCTCGCCTGCCGTCAGGCGATCGCCGCCGCGGAGGCGACGGACCATGTGCCGCACGAGCTGATGCAGGCGATCGGGCGCGTCGAGAGCGGGCGGCCTAACGGGCATGGCGGCGTCGATCCCTGGCCGTGGAGCATCAACGTCGAGGGCGCTGGCCACGTCTACGCGACCAAGGCGCAGGCGATCGCCGCGGTGCTGCGCTACGAGGCGCAGGGCGTCCGCTCCATCGACATGGGCTGCATGCAGGTGAACCTTCTGCACCATCCGCATGCGTTCGCGACGCTGCAGCAGGCCTTCGACCCGACGGCGAATGCCGCCTACGCGGGCAGGTTCCTCGCCTCGCTGCATGCGGCGACCGGGTCCTGGGCCGCGGCGACCGCGGATTATCACTCAGAGACACCGGCGATCGGCGCGGCCTATGCGCGCCAGGTGATGGCGGTTTGGCCGCTGGAGCTGGGCCACGCGCCGCCGCCGGGGATGACGGTGCTGCCGCCGCAGCTTGCCCTCGCCGCGGCGGTCGCCCCGCAGCCGGCGACGGGCAACGTTTTCAGCGAGAACATGTGGTCGCGCAATGTCTGGAACGCGACGCCGAAGATGCCCATCGGCAGCGGCGTGCTGCTGCGTGGGCCGCCGCCAGCGATCATCCGCCTGCCGCCGGGGGCCATCGGCAAGTCGCTGGCGGCGTATCGGGCAGCGCCGGTGCAGATGGCGCGGCGGCTGGCTCTCGCGCAACGGTAGCAGGCCGCTCTACCCTCGCCGGCACGTGAGGGGGGGTCGATGTCCGGTCCAGTGCAGACGGCGCCGGGGCTACAGCGGCGCGACTACGAGAAGGAGGCGACGGGAACGCTCCACGGGGTGCGGGTGCTCGACCTGTCGCGGCTGTTCGCGGGTAACTTGCTGACGCAGATCCTGGGCGATTTCGGCGCCGACGTAATCAAGGTCGAGCCGCTGGAGGGGGACACGCTGCGGGCGTGGACGGTCGAGGGGATCGCGACGCATTGGAAGGTTTATGCGCGGAACAAGCGCAGCCTGTGCCTCGATCTGCGGCGGCCCGAGGCGGCGGAGGTGATCAGGCGCCTGGTGCCGGGGGCGGCGATGCTGGTGGAGAGTTTCCGCCCCGGCGTGCTGGAGGCGATGGGGCTGGCCCCCGAGGCGTTACGGGCGATCAACCCGCACCTGGTGGTGGTGCGCATCTCGGGGTGGGGGCAGGACGGGCCTTACGCGAAGCGGCCGGGGTTCGGGACGGTGATCGAGGGGTTCACGGGGTTCGCCTCGATGAACGGGTTTCCGGACCGCGAGCCGGTGCTGCCGCCGATGTATCTCGCCGATGCGGTCTCGGGGCTGTACGGCGCCTCGGCGGCGGCGATCGCGCTGCGCGAGGCGGAACGGAGCGGGCGGGGCCAGACGATCGACCTCTCGCTGCTGGAACCGCTGTTCGCGGTGCTGGGCACGCAGGCGGCGAATTACCGGCTGACCGGGAAGGTGAAGCCGCGCACCGGCAGCCGCTCGACCAACGCCTCGCCGCGCAACGTCTATCGGTGCAGCGACGGGCGGTATGTCGGGTTGTCCGCCTCGATCCAGAAGATGACGGAGCGGCTGTTCCGGGCGATCGGGCGGGAGGACATGATCGGCGATCCGAGGTTTCGCACCAACGCCGACCGGCTGCGCCACCAGGACGAGCTGGATGCCGCGATCGCGCCGTTCATCGAGCAGCGCACGCAGGCGGAGAACGTGGCGTTCTTCGAGGCGGCGGAGGTGACGATCGGGCCGATCAACGACATCGCGGCGATCGTGCGCGACCCGCACGTGGCGGCGCGCGGGCTGCTCGCGGAGTATCCGGACGACGAGATGGGAAGGCTGCCGATGCACGCGGTGGTGCCGCGGATGGACGCGACGCCGGGGAGCATCCGCGCGCCGGCGCCGGGATTGGGCGAGCATAACCGGGAGGTGCTGGCGGAGGCGGGGATGGGCGGGGAGTACGAGCGGCTGGTCCGCGATGGGGTTTTAGGCGGCACGGAGTGAACGCCGGGAGCCTCGAGCACGCAGCGTAACGACGCTTGCAAGGCCCGGTGCTTCGCCCTAGGGCTCCGGCATGTCAGCTGCTGTTTCAGATGCTTCCGGCCTGACGGGCGACGCCCGGGGAAGCGAGGGGCTGCGCGGCTGGGCGTGGCATGGGGGCGTGGTGGCGCTCGGCGCGCTGCTCGCCTGGCTTTCGGCGACGCGGCCGGCGCAGATGCCGTTCTGGACGCCGTGGGATTTCTCCTGGCCGGAATACCTCACGAGCGCGCTGGTGCTGCTGTGGTACCTGCGCGGGCTCGCGCGCATGGCACCGGAGGAGCGGCCTTCCACGGGGCGGCGCATCGCGTTCCTGCTGGGGCTCGCGGCCATCTACGCGGTGCTGCAGACGCATTTCGACTACATGGCGCAGCACATGTTCTTCCTGAACCGCGCGCAGCATGTGGTAATGCATCATATTGGGCCGTTCCTGATCGCGCTCGGGGTTTCGGGGCCGGCGCTGCGGCGCGGGATGCCGGGATGGGCGCGGCGCGTGGCGGACCTCGGCCTGGTGCGCGAGACGATCGCGGTATTGCAGCAGCCGGTGCTGGCGCCGATCCTGTTCGTCGGCCTGTTCTATTTCTGGCTGATCCCCGCTGTGCATTTCCGCGCCATGCTCGATCCGCGGATCTATGCGGTGATGAACTGGAGCATGGTTCTGGACGGCGTGCTGTTCTGGACGCTGGTGCTCGACCCGCGACCGAAGCCGCTGGCACGCATCGGCTATGGCGCGCGCGTGGCGCTCTCGGTGCTGGTGATGTTCCCGCAGATCGGGCTCGGCGCCGTGATCGCATTCGCGACCCGCGACCTTTATCCCTTCTACAACCTTTGCGGGCGGCTCTATCCCTCGATCACCGCGCTGGCGGACCAGCGTTTTGGCGGGCTGATTATGTGGATCCCGCCGGCGATGATGAGTGCCATCGGCGTGGTGGTTGTCATGAACTCGCTGCGCCTGCACGAAAACACCCTGGAGGAAACCTCGGATGACGCCGCTGCCCTTGCCGAACGCGCCCGTGCCTGGACGGGGCTCTAGGATCGCGGTCGCCCTCGCGGCGCTGGCCGCGATCGCGGCCGGACCACCGCCGGGGGTTGCGGTGCACCAGCCGTGGATGCGCAGCATCATCCCGTCGCGCCCGGCGGCGGGATATTTCACGCTGACCAACGACAGCGCGACTGCGCTGAGCCTGGTGGCGGCGAGTTCACCGGGCTGCGGCATGCTGATGCTGCACAAGAGCATGGACATGGGCGGGCAGGAGACGATGGCGATGGTGAAATCCATCCCGCTTCCCGCGCATGGCAAGGTGGTTTTCGCGCCCGGCGGCTATCACCTGATGTGCATGCAGCCGACCGCGGCGGTGAAGCCGGGTGGTGGGGTGCCGGTGACGTTGCGCTTTGCCAACGGCGAGACCATCACCACGACGTTCCCGGTGCGCAACGCGATGGGGAAGTAGCCCCGCTCAGACCAGGCGCAGGAGCCGCTGCAGCAGCCCGGGCGGATGCTCGAGGCGGATGAGGCGGCGCAGATCGGCGGCGGTGCCGGCGATGTCGGGCGGCGCGGTCGCAAGCGATGGGATCAGCAGCCGCGCGGCACCGGTTTCGTCGAAGACGTAGATCGCGGAGCTGTGCGTGACCTCGTACTTTGCGGGATCCGGCGAGGGGCGCACCGTGTACACCAGGCGGTAGCGCCGCGCGAGTGCCGCGAGCTGGTCCGGCGTGCCGCGCAGGCCCACCATATGCGGGCCGAAATTCGCCAGGTAGCGGGCCAGCACCGGCAGCGTGTCGCGGTTGGGATCGACGGTTACGAAGAGGAAACGGATACGGTCCGCTTCCCTGCCGAGGTCCTTGAAGACGGTGGCGACATTGGCGAGCGTGGTCGGGCACACGTCGGGGCAGAACGTGTAGCCGAAATAGAGCATGACGATGTCGCCGCGATAGGCGGCCTGGGTGATCTCCCGCCCGTCGCTCGCGCGGCGCATCCGGAAGGAGAGCGCGGGCGAGGTCCCGTTGACGTCGATCGCGTTCCAGGCATGCGCCTTGCCGCAGCCGGCGAGCAGCAGGGGCAGCCCGGCGGCGGCGCGCAGCAACCCGCGGCGGTCAGAAGCCGGGAATGACACGATAGGCCTCGAGCGCGTGGAACACGATCACGAAGGCGACGACGATCGCGAACATGCCGAGACTGATCGTGGCGAGCAGCACGCCGAACATGCGGTTGCGGCCGCGGGCGCGGTCCTGCCGCGTCGCGCGCGCGCGATCCGCGACGGGCTCCTGCCCGGGCGCGCGCGAGGGCGCCGCGTTCTCCGTCACCGCCATGTCTTCCATCGGCCCAACATAGCCGCCTCCGCGCGCGAGGAATTTGCGCGAGCCTTAAACATCGTCAATCGGACGGTCATGCGGCGAACTCGGCGCGGATCGCCTCGCTGTGCTCGCCGACGCCCGGAACCCGGCCCAGCGCGCGCGGGCCGTCGCGCCAGACCACGGGCGGGGCGACGAGGTCGATCGTTCCGACCTCGGTCTCGACGGGGATGCGGCGCAGCGCGGGATGGTGCGCGAGGTCCGCGACGTCGTTGACGAAGCCGTAGGCGGTGTTGGCGGCGCGCAGCTTTGCTGCGGCCTCGGCGCGGGTGAGCCTGGCAAAGGCGGTGGCAATGTGCGCGTCCACTTCGGCGCGGTTGGCGACGCGCGCGACGTTGCTCTCGTAGCCGGGACGCCTCGGAAGGTCAGGCTCCTCGAGGAATTTGGCGCAGAAATCGACCCATTCACGCTCGTTCTGGATGCTGATCAGCACCAGGCCCTCGCGGGTCGCGAAGGCGCCATAGGGGCAGATCGAGGGGTGGGCGAGGCCCATGCGCGGCGGCGCCTTGCCAGTGCCTTCCCAGAGCAGCAGCGGCACCGTCATCCAGTCCGCCATGCCGTCGAAGAGGGAGACGGCGAGGCCCCTGCCCTTGCCCGTGCGCCCGCGCGCCACCAGCGCCTCCAGCACGCCCGCGTGCGCCGCCATGCCGCAGGCGATGTCGCAGGCGGAGACGCCGACGCGGCCAGGTCCCGCAGGATGGCCGGTGATGCTGGCGAGGCCGGATTCCGCCTGCACCAGGAGGTCGTAGGCCTTCATCGTCGCATAGTCGCCGGAATCGCCGTAGCCGGAGATGTCGACGGTGATCAGCTTCTCGTATCGGTCACGCAACATCGACGATCCGAAGCCGGCGCGTTCCGCGGCACCGGGGGCGAGATTCTGGATGAAGACGTCGGCGCGGGCGAGGATGCGGTGCAGCAGGGCCGCGTCCTCCGGCTTCTTGAGGTCGCAGACCAGGCTCTCCTTGCCGCGATTGAGCCAGATGAAATAGCTCGACTGCCCCTTCGCCGCCTGGTCGTAGAGGCGGGCGAAGTCGCCCTCGGCGCGCTCGATCTTGATGACGCGCGCACCAGCGTCGGCAAGGCGGGAGGAGCAGTAGGGCGCGGCGACGGCCTGTTCGAGCGACAGGACGAGCATTCCCTCGAGCGGCTTTTGCATCGGCGGTGCCTCAGTAGCTGCGGGGCAGGCCGAGCACGTGCTCGGCGATATAGGAGAGGATGAGGTTGGTCGAGATGGGAGCGACCTGGTAGAGGCGCGCCTCGCGGAATTTCCGTTCCACGTCGTATTCCTCGGCGAAACCGAAGCCGCCGTGGGTCTGCACGCAGGCCTCGGCGGCGGCCCAGGCGGCGTCCGCGCCGAGCATCTTGGCCATGTTCGCTTCCTCGCCGCAGTTCATGCCGGCCTCGAAACGGCGCAGACCCTCGTGCAGCAGGAGCTCGGCCGCGCGCATCTGGGCGTATGCGCGCGCGATGGGGAAGGCGATTCCCTGGTTCTGGCCGATCGGGCGGCCGAAGACGACGCGGCTCTTGGCGTAGTCCGTTGACTTGCGGGTGAACCACTTCGCGTCGCCGATGGTCTCCGAGGCGATCAGCAGGCGCTCGGCGTTCATGCCGTCGAGGATGGTGCGGAAGCCCCTGCCCTCCTCGCCGACGAGGTTCTCGGCGGGGACTTCGAGGTTGTCGAAGAACACCTCGCAGGAATTGTGGTTCATCATGGTGCGGATGGGGCGGATGGTGAGGCCCTTGGCGTTGCGCATGTCCACGATGAAGGTGGAGAGGCCCTCGGTGCGCTTGGCCACCTGGTCACGCGGCGTGGTGCGGGCGAGCAGCAGCATCAGGTCCGAGTGCTCGGCGCGACTGGTCCAGATCTTCTGGCCGTTGACGATGTAGCGGTCGCCCTCGCGGCGCGCGGTGGTGCGCAGCGACGTGGTGTCGGTGCCGCTGGTTGGCTCGGTCACGCCGAAGGCCTGCAGGCGCAGCGAGCCCTCCGCGATGCCGGGGAGGTAACGCTGTTTCTGCTCGGGCGAGCCGTGCCGGAGGATGGCGCCCATGATGTACATCTGCGCGTGGCAGGCGGCACCGTTGCAGCCCTCGGCATGGATCGTCTCCAGGATGGCGGAGGCTGCCGAGAGCGGCAGGCCGGCGCCGCCATATTCCTCGGGGATCAGGGCGGCGAGGTAGCCGGATTGCGTGAGGGCGCGGACGAACTCGGTGGGGTAGCCGCGCGCGGCGTCGAGCTTGCGCCAGTACTCGCCGGGAAAGCGGGCGCAGAGCTTGGCGACCTCCGCACGGATTTCGGGGTGCGAAAGGGTCTCGGACGAGGAATGATCCATGGCGGCCTCCGGGGGCGATCTCCCGCGCGGGGATATGTCGGAGCGCGGCACGCGGCAAGCGCGGGCATGGACGCAGCTAGGATGTCCGTGCAGCATGGGCGGCGTGGAGGGGAACGCCGTGACAAGCTGGCAGAACGACGTGTTCGACGCGCTGAAGGAGGCGGACGTGCGGCAGATCGGCTATGTGCCGGATGCCGGGCACGCGATCGCGATACGGCGCGCCGAGGCGGACCCCGACATCCGCGCCGTGGTGCTGACGACCGAGGAGGAGGGCGTGGCGATGGCCGCGGGCGCCTGGCTCGGCGGGCAACGGGCGGCACTGCTGATGCAGTCCTCCGGCGTCGGCAACACCATCAACATGCTGAGCCTGGCCGGCAACCTGCGCATGCCGTTCCTGACCCTGGTGACGATGCGCGGCGAATGGGGCGAGTTCAACCCGTGGCAGGTGCCGATGGGCGGCGGCACGCCGGCCGTGCTGGAGGCGATGGGCGTGCTGGTGCGGCGCGCGGACCATCCCGCGGAGGCGGGCCTTGTGGTGC
>JAJZUI010000283.1 GCA_021847175.1 Pseudomonadota bacterium | reverse complement strand
GAGGCGGCCTCCGCTCGCGGCATCTCCATCGAGACCGCCCGCACCCTGCTCAAGCGCGCCACCGCCAAGGCCGAGGTCCGCACCCAGGGCCAACTCATCGCCCGCGTCGCCCGCAGCCTCGCAACCCTGCGCTGGGGCAGGTGACGCGGCGGCACTTACAAATCGCTGCCACACGCGTTCCTCCCGTTTGACGTGCGCGATCGCGAAGTTAGTCTCGGCGTAGCCAACAAATGGGAACAGCATGACCGGGGCAGCGGCGAAGGAACTCCCGATCACCGGCTATCTCGGCCGCCTCTCGTGCCGCCCGGGAGGCAGGCTCTCCGTGCATGTCAGCCTGCGCGACGGCGGCCTCTACCGCGCCCGGCTGCAACGGGTGATCGGCGGCGATCCAAATCCCCACGGCCCAGGCATGAAGTTGGAGGACCTCTCACACCGTTTCGACCGCTCATCGACAGGCCGGCGGCAGCCCATCGCGGCGGGCTCCTACGGCCTCATCCCCGCGGGCCCGCGCCGTGCCGCGGGCGAAGCATGCACATGGACCGTGCTGGTGTGGATGCCGCGCCCGGGGGAGGCGCGTACGGTGCTGGCGGAGGAGGGGGAGGGCTGCCGTGTGACGATCTCCGCCGGCCAGGCCGGCGCTTCCGCGCGTCTGGAATGGCCAGGCGGCACCGCCACCCTCGCGACCGGGGCGCGCATGCGCCGCCGCGCATGGTACCGGCTCTGGCTCGCGGCGGACCCGCGCACTGGCGAACTCCACCTCGGGCAGATCGCGCTCGATCAGCCACAGAATCGGAACATCGCATCCGCCGCGGCGCCCGCGCTGCGCCTGCCTCCCACCGGTACCGTCATGTTCGCGGCGGAACGTCCTGGCTCGCCCTGCCGCCACTTTACCGGCAAGCTGGAGGCGCCGGTGCTGCTGCGCGGCGCGGTGCGCGACTGGCCCGCTCCCGCGCAGCTGCCACATGGTTCCGAGCCGCTCGCCGCCTGGGACTTCTCCCACGACATCGGCGGCACGCGCCTGGTCGACACCGGCCCCTCCGCCTGCCACGGCCACGTCGTGAACCTGCCCATGCGTGGCGTCGTCGGCGCGCGCTGGAGCGGCCGGGAAACCTGCTGGCGCCACGCGCCCGCGGACTACGCCGCCATCCATTTCCACGACGACGACATCGACGATTGCCGCTGGGAGCCTGATTTCGATCTCGAAATACCCGCGGACCTGCGGAGCGGCGCCTACGCGCTGCATCTCACCTGCGCCGGCGGCGAGGACTGGCTGCCCTTCTACGTCCTGCCCGCCCGCGACGGGCCGCGTGCGCCGATCGCCTTCCTCGCCCCCACGTTCACCTACCAGGCCTACGCCAACCACGCGCGCGGCAATGTCGACGACGCGTTCCGCGCCCGCGTGCGCGCCTGGAACGCTTACCCCCACAACCCCGACGACTACCCGCTCTACGGACGCTCCACTTACAACCGCCACGCCGACAACAGCGGCATCGCCTTCTCCTCGCGTCTGCGCCCGATGCTCACGATGCGGCCCGGCTTCCTCACCTTCAACGACGCGCGCGGGTCGGGCCTGCGCCACTACCCCGCGGACACGCACCTCCTCGGCTGGCTGGAGGCGAAGGGCTTCCCCTTCGATATTTTGACCGACGAGGACCTGGACGAGGAGGGGCCCGCGCTCCTGGCGCCCTACAAGACGGTGCTAACCGGATCGCATCCGGAATATCACACGCCCGGCACATTGGATGCGCTCGAGGCCTACACCGGCAGCGGCGGCCGCCTGGCCTATCTCGGCGGAAACGGCTTCTACTGGCGCATCGCCCGCCATCCCGACATGCCGGGCGTAATCGAGATCCGCCGTGCCGAGGGCGGCATCCGCGCATGGGAGGCAGAGCCCGGCGAGTATCACCACGCCTTCGACGGCGGGCTCGGCGGGCTGTGGCGGCGCAACCGCCGCCCGCCGCAGCGCCTGGTGGGTGTCGGCTTCTCCGGCCAGGGCCTGTTCGAGGGTACGCATTACCGCCGCCTGCCCGCCTCATACGACCCCCGCTACGCCTGGATGTTCGAGGGCATCGAGGACGACGCCATCGGAGGCTACGGGCTCTCCGGCGGCGGCGCCGCAGGCTTCGAGCTGGACCGCGCGGACTTCGATCTCGGCACGCCGGAGGACGCGGCGATCCTGGCGCGCTCGGAGGACCCGCCCGGTTCCTTCGTGACCGTGCCGGAGGAGCTGCTCTCCCACATCGCCTCCGTCTCCGGTGAGGCGCCGGACCAACTGAAGCGCGGCGAGATCGTCTATTTCGAGACGCCCTCCGGCGGCAGCGTCTTCTCGGTCGGCTCCATCACCTTCTGCGGCAGTCTCTGGCAACCCGGTCCAGACGGGCGGCCAGAGGGCGGCTTCCACGGCCCCGTGTCCCGCCTGCTCGAAAACGTCGTCCGCCGCTTCTCATCCTGAAGAAGCGCCGCTCCCACGCGCCGGCAACTCGCCGCGGGCGATGCCCGTCCCCATTTCCAGGCTCGCCGCGATCCGGCGCGCTTTCTCCATGAGATAATCCACAGCCTGCGCGGGACATGTCTCCCGCGCCGTCTCCTCGAACAGCGCGAGCCAGCGGTGGAAATGCGGGCCATGCAGGTCGAGCTTCACGTGCGGGGGCAGCGGCTGGCCGTGGTAACGCCCCGTCATCAGCGCGACCGATGACCAGAACGTCGTGATCCGCGCGATGTGGTTCTCCCAGTCATGCACGCCGTCGAACTTGGCGCCGATCTCGGGGTCGCGCCGGGCACGCGCGTAGAAGGCGCGGACCAGCCGTTCCAGAATCGCATCGTCGAGCCCGGTCGCCGCCATCAGCCGGCGCGTGGCCTCAGCCCGGCGCTCGGGGTTTTCGGGGAAGGCCACAGAGGCGGTCATCACGGATTCAATCATGCTATCATTCCGTCTCGATAGCGGCGGCAAGGAAGGGATGCACGTCGAGCAATGCGCCCCGCCGCACCTCGGCGGCTGGCGGCGCAAGCATCGCAAGCTCCTGGGCGCGGCGCCGGCGAGGCGCGCAAGCAGCGGGCGCACGAAAGCCTACGGCCCGCGCCGGCGCCGCCGGCGGATTGCCCGGCAGGCCGAGGAACAA